>JAPLSM010000067.1 GCA_026398635.1 Spirochaetota bacterium
GATCGGCGTCAGCGACTACGCCCAGCACTCGCTGTCGGACGTGGTGTTCGTCGAGGCGCCCGGCCCGGGCGCGCCGCTCAGCCGGGAGAAGCCCTTCACCGTCATCGAGAGCGTGAAGGCGGCCGAGGACGTCATCGCGCCTGTCACGGGCACGGTGACGGCGAAGAACGCACGGCTGGAGAAGGAACCCGAGCTGGTCAACAGGGATCCCTTCGGCGAAGGCTGGCTCGTGCGGGTGAAGCTCTCCGACGCGAAGGAGCTCGACGCGCTCATGGATGAGGCTGCCTACCGGAAGTTCGTGGAGTCGCTGTGAGACCGCGGTGAGCTACATCCCGAACACGGACGCCGACCGGGCGCTCATGCTCGCCTCGATCGGCCTCGGCGGCGTCGAGGAGCTCTTCCACGACGTGCCCGAGCGCTGCCGCTTCCCCCGGCTCGAGCTGCCCGCACCCCTGTCGGAGCTCGAGCTGATGCGGGAGCTCTCGGCCCAGGCGGGGCGCAACGCGGCCGGCCCCGGCGTCGCATGCTTCCTCGGTGCCGGCGCCTACCATCACTTCGTTCCCGCCGTGGTCGACGCCCTCGTCTCGCGCTCCGAGTTCGCCACTGCCTACACGCCCTACCAGCCCGAGATCTCGCAAGGCACGCTGCAGGCGATCTTCGAGTACCAGACCATGATCGCGCGGCTCACCGGCATGGACGCGGCCAACGCCTCGCACTACGACGGGGCCACCGCGGTGGCGGAAGGGGTACTCCTGGCGCTCAACGCGGGCCGGCGGGAACGGAAGACGGTCCTGCTCGCCCCCGGCCTCCACCCCCAGTACCGGGAGGTGGTTCGCACCTACACGCAGGGCATGGGCCTCTCCTTCGAGGGGGAGGACCTCCTCGCGACGGACATCGGCGCCGAGGCCGCCGGGCTCGCTGCTCGCTGCGGCCCGTCGACTGCCTGCGTCGTGCTCCAGAGTCCCGATTTCCTCGGCCGGGTCCTGCCGCCCGCCGGCATGAGGGCGCTCGCCGACGCGGCCCACGCGGCGGGAGCGCTGCTCGTCGTCGCGGCCAATCCCGTCGCGCTGGGGCTGCTCGAGCCGCCCGGGAGTTCCGGCGCGGACGTGGTTGCGGGAGAAGGGCAGCCACTCGGCAGCCCGACCGGCTTCGGCGGCCCCTACCTGGGCTTCTTCGCGTTCAAGCGCGAGCACATCCGGCGATCGAGCGGCCGGATCGCCGGCGAGACCGCCGACCGGGAGGGACGGCGCGGTTACGTCTTCACCCTCAACACGCGCGAGCAGCACATCCGGCGCGAGAAGGCCACCTCGAACATCTGCTCCAACGAGTCGCTCGTGGCCCTCGCCGCAGCCGTCCATCTCGCCGCGCTTGGGCCCCGTGGCCTGCGCCGGGTCGCGGAGCTGTGCTGGCACAATGCGCACTACGCGGCCGCGCGGATCGCAGAGCTTCCCGGCTTCGCGGTCTGGTCGCGCGGCTTCTTCCACGAGTTCGCGGTGCACTGCCCCGTGCCGCCCGGCCGGATCAACGACCGACTTCGCGAGCGGGGCATCATCGGGGGCTACGATCTCGGAAGCGAGTACCCGGGGCTGAAGGGCCACCTCCTCCTCTGCTGCACGGAGGTCGCGACGCGCGACGACATCGACGGCCTGGTCGCGGCATTAAGGGAGGCGAGCCATGCCTGAACCCCTCCTCTTCGAGGTGTCCCGCCCGGGCCGCGACGGGGTGACGGTTCCCGGCTGCACGGTGCCGGAAACGCCTATACCGGCAGAATGGCTGCGTTCCTCGCTCGACCTTCCCGAGGTGTCCGAGGTCGACGTGGTGCGGCACTACGTGCGCCTCTCGCACCTCAACTACTCGGTGGACTCGGGCTTCTACCCGCTCGGCTCCTGCACCATGAAGTACAACCCCAAGGTGAACGAGGCCGCCGCGCGACTGACGGGCTTTACGGACCTCCATCCGCTCGTCGACGCGCGCGACGCGCAGGGCGCGCTCGCGCTGATGCACGGCCTGCAGACCATGCTCGCCGAGATCGGCGGCTTCGCGGCGGTGTCGCTGCAGCCCGCCGCGGGCGCGCACGGCGAGCTCACCGGCATCCTCATCCTGCGCCGGCGCCTCGCGGACCTCGGCCAGGCGCACCGGACCCGGATCCTCGTGCCCGACTCGGCGCACGGCACCAACCCGGCCTCGACCGCCATGGCGGGGTTCGAGACGGTGGAGATCCCGTCGGATGCCAGGGGCAACGTGGATCTCGCGAGGCTGAAGGCGGCGCTCGACGAGCGGACCGCGGGCCTGATGCTGACCAACCCTAACACGCTCGGCCTGTTCGAGGAGCACCTGGAGGAGGTGACGTCGCTCGTGCACGAGGCGGGCGGCCTGGTGTACGGGGACGGAGCGAACTTCAACGCCATCCTCGGCGTGTGCCGGCCCGGCGAGCTCGGCATCGACGTCATGCACTTCAACCTGCACAAGACCTTCTCCACCCCGCACGGCGGCGGCGGTCCCGGTTCGGGCGCGGTCGGCGTGGTGAAGGCGCTGGCCCCGTACCTGCCGGCTCCCGTCGTGGAGCATCGCCCGGGCGGGGATCCGGAGTACCGCTGGGCCGTCCCGGCGAAGACGATCGGCCGGGTCAAGAGCTTCCACGGCAACTTCGGCGTACTGGTACGCGCCTACGCGTACGTCCGCTCACTCGGTGCGGACGGCCTGCGCGCCGTGGCGGAGAACGCGGTGCTCAACGCCAACTACCTGCGAGCGCGCATCCGGGACGCGTACCCCGTGCCCCACGGCGAGCGGACCTGCATGCACGAGTTCGTGGCCCAGGGGCGGATCGACGGCGCGCCCGACGTGCGTGCGCTCGACGTGGCGAAGCGGCTCATCGACAAGGGGTTCCACCCGCCGACGAACTACTTCCCGCTCATCGTGCCCGAGGCGCTCATGATCGAGCCGACGGAGACCGAGAGCCGGGAGACGCTCGACCGGTTCGCGGACGCGCTGCTCGAGATCGCCCGGGAGGCGGTGACGGACCCCGCCCTCCTGCACGACGCGCCCCACGACGCGCCGGTGCGGCGGCTCGACGAGGTGAAGGCCGCGCGCGAGCTGAAGGTAACCGCGTAGCCTGTGATCACCCGCCTTTCGAACCCCTACGCGGGCTGCGGCACGGGCTCCGGTGCCTGGGTGCGCGGCAGCATTCACGGTCACTCGAGCGAGCACAGCGGTTGCTCCTCGGTGCCGCTCGCGGATGGCGTCGAGCGCTACCGGGCGGCCGGCGCGGGCTTCATGGCCGTCACCGACCACGACCACGTCTCGGATCTCTCCGCGGCCCGTGCCCGTCATCCGGACATGGTGTTCCTCGAGGGCTTCGAGCACTCGAGCGCAGAGAACGTGCTGTTCGTGGGCGAGCGCGTGCCGCCCCTGCACCGGCTGCCCATGGCGCAGGCGCTGGCCGCGGCCGACGGGCTCCTGACCGTGGTCTGCCACCCCCGGCCCCGTGCGCACGACGACTACTGGACCGTCGAGAAGATCCTCGCGCTCTCGCCCCGGCCCGCGGGCATCGAGGTGTACAACGGGCACTACAGCGGGCGTCACGTGCTCTGGAAGCACACCAACCCCCTCTACACGGACACCTGGGACGCGCTGCTGTCCCGCGGCGCCCGGCTGTGGGGGTACGCGAACGACGACTTCCACGACCCGCCGGATTTCGGCCGGGCGTGGAACATGGCCTGGGTCGACTCCCTGACCCCGGCGGGCGTCCTGCGCGCGCTCGCGTCGGGCCGGTGCTACGGCACCACGGGCCTCCTCGCCGAATCGATCGACGTGGACCGTTCGCGCGTGAACGTGCGGCTGGCCGGTCCCGCCGAAGGACGGTTCATCGGTCCGGAGGGACGAGTGCTCTCGAACACCGCGGGGAGGGACTTCGCCTGGCGGCATGATGGCGAGGCGTACCTGCGGTTCGAGGCGCAGGGAGACGCCGGGATGCTCTGGCTCCAGCCGTTTTTCCCGGCGGCGACTTGACACGAATGGCGAAAAAAAACATCGTTTCGTGCGAATGGCACGGTCATGGCCTGCGGCGCCGCCGGGGGCGACCACCGTGCCTGCTCGAAAGGAGTGCAGATACGATGCGTTTCCTGAAGGTCCTCATCCCGCTGCTCGTTTTCGCAGCGCTCGCCGCATGCTCGAAGCCGCCCCAGGCCGAGGTCGAAGCCGCCCAGGCCGCCCTCAACGCCGCGGTCCAGAGCCCCGACGTCGCCGCGTACGCGTCGGATGAGCTGCAGGCGGCCCAGGACCGACTGGCACAGCTGCAGGCCGAGCTGGACGCGCAGGCGGCCAAGGGCACGCTGTCCCGCAAGTACGACGCGGCCAGGAACATGGCCCTCGAGGCGCAGGCCGCAGCCGAGAGTCTCGCCACCCAGGCTGCCTCCGCGAAGGAGCAGACCAAGGCCGAGGCCATGACCCTGTTGAACGACCTGAGGATCACGGTGCCCGAGGCAGAGCAGGGGCTAGCCCAGGCCCGGCGCGTGCGGGGCGTCAACCTTGACTTCAGGTCACTCGCGGCGTCGCTCGCCCAGGCGAAGACCGAAGTCGCGGCCGCCGAGGACGCCTACAACAACGGCGACTTCGTCACCGCCCGGGCAACTGCCGCAGCCGTGAAGGGTTCCCTGACCCAAGGCCAGCAGGTCGTTGCAGACGCCATCGCTGCCGCCAAGGTCAGCAAGTAACCGACCGCCGGGCACGAGCCTGACAGGAAGGCCCCCGGGAGGGGGCCTTTTTCATGGTGCGCCCGGCCGGGAGGCATCCGATGGCTTCCACGGGCATCCGGTTCGCTGACTTCCAGGGCGTGTCGATGCGCTGCATCCCCATGGCCATGCACACGGCGGAGAGCCCCGTGGGATGCCTCGCCGCAAAGCACGCCGCCGCAGAGGCTGCTGGCAATGGTGATCGCCTGCCCGCTGGGGCAGTGAGATCGGCTGGAGCGCTGCGTCGAGCATGGGAGGCTGCACCCCGACAACAACCAGGCCGAGAGGGGACTCGTCATTGACCCCCAGCGTCACCGGGGCGACAGGGCACCCGAGGCGGCTCTCCCAAAAAGAGGCCAACAAGATCGTCTGGATACTCGCTGGACCGACTCTTGTGGAGATGTTCCTGGTATCGCTCACGGGCATGGCCGACCTGATACAGTGCGGCCGGTTGGGTCCTGCGGCAATCACCGGAATAGGCCTGACCAACCAACCCATGATGCTCCTCCAATCGGTCTTCCAGGCGGTCAACGTGGGGACGACAGCCCTCATAGCCAGGTTCATCGGGATGGGGAGGCCTGAAAAGGCCTCGGAAACCCTCAAGCAGACATTCTACGTCACGGTTCTCCTGGGTGTGGTGGTATCCCTCTTCGCCGGAGTGTTCGCGTCGCAGATCCTCATCTTCATGGGGGCCGATTCCGAAGTCGTACAGGTCGGCACCCCCTACATCCGAACGGTCGGCTACGGCTTCGTCTTCAGTGCCATCGCAATGGCCCTCGCTGCCGCGCTCCGCGGCGCCGGGGACACCAGGACTCCGATGACGGTCAACCTGGCGGCGAACGCGGTCAACATCGTTTTCAATGCCATCCTCATCTGGGGCCTGTTCGGGTTCCCGCGTTGGGGCGTATTCGGCGCAGCGGTCGCGACGACGTTCTCCAGGTTCGTTGCTGCTGTGTGGTTCATAGTGCTCGCGGTCAAAGGCGAGCGGAGCATCAAGCTCGATCTCAGGGAACGCTACCGGCCGAATAAGGAGATACTCGGCAGGATCTACCATATAGGTCTGCCCGCAGCCATCGAGCAACTTGTCATGCGGGGCGGACAGGTGATGTTCGCCAAGATCGTGTCGTCCCTGGGCACGGTGACCTTCGCGGCTCACCAGGTCGCCCTGAGCATCCTCAGCCTGAGTTTCCAGCCTGGCCAGGCTTTCGCCATTGCGGCCACCACCCTGGTCGGGCAATACCTTGGCGCGGAGCGCCCTGATGACGCTGAGCGTTGCGCGAAAACCTCCCTGAACATGGGGCTTGGCGTCGGTCTCTTCATGGGAGTCATCTTCGTCCTGGCCGGCAAGTACATCTCGCTTCTGTACACCAATGAACTGAGCGTGGTACTGGCTTCAGCTCTTGCGCTGAAGATATACGCGGTCGCGCAGCCCTTCCAATCAACCCAGTTCGTGCTTTCCGGCGGTTTGCGCGGCGCGGGAGATACGACCTATCCTCTCTACTCCACCGCCATCGGCGTCTGGGTAGTCCGGGTCGTGATCGGCTATATCTTCGTGAGGATCTTCCGCTGGGGGCTCGCCGGGGCCTGGGCGGCAATGGGTCTCGACCAGGTCGCCCGCGGTGCTCTCATTTGGCTGCGGTTCAGGAGCGGCAAGTGGAAGTACATCAAGGTCTGGAAAGACCGCGAGCGGCCGGCGGATGTGGAGGTCGTGGAGTAGGCGCCCCTGCGCTGGCCGAGGCATGGCATCCTGGCCACCGGGCTCCATGGCCCCGGCGTCGCGAACATCACTCGGAGGCGACCTCGTGAGGGGCGGTACGCCGAGCGCTGGGGCAGGTCCATGTCCACGAGCCCGGCGCACCCGTGGTCGCAGCCGAGGCGGCGCGGGGCGCGGTCTGCTTGCTTTTTGCCCCCGCGGGGATAGAATCGGAAAACCTTGACGGAAGGGGATGAGCCATGAACGAGACGTACCGCGCCGATGTTATCGTCGTCGGAGCGGGGACTGCGGGAAGCTACTTCGCCTGGCAGATGGGGAAGGCGGGGTTCAAGGTCCTTGTCCTGGAAGCGGCCGACCCAACCAAGCTGGGAAGCCACATCGAAATCTTTCATATGGATAAAATCAGGTTCGACGAGTTCCACATCCCGCATCCAACGGGGGAGGAGCTGCTCCACACCGAGGACGTGGGATACACGTGGTCGCCGGACCTGAAGATCGGCCAGCCCGTCGACTACACCTTCTACGTCATGCACCTGCCCTCCTTCATCCGCCGCCTGCAGGGCTACGCCGCGCAGGCCGGGGCGACGATCCTCGGCGGGACGCGGATGGATGAGCTGCTGCGCCAAGACGGGCGCCTCGTCGGCGTGACCGGCACGCGGGGCGATGCGAGCTTCGAAGCGAGGGCCCGGATCGTCGTCGATGCCTCGGGCCTCGATGCTGCGGTCCGCACCCGTATGAGCGACGACTCCGGCGTGGAAAACTGGAAGGTTCCCCCCGAGAAATGCCTCTACGTCTGCCTCGAGCTGCGCGATGACATCCCCCCGGGATTCCCCCGGGGGAGCAACTCCTACCTTTTCCACAAGGCGTTCTGGAACCGCAGCTGGGGCGAGGGAGCGATCCTCGGTATCGGTCAGCCAAACAGCTTCGACTGCGCGTGGAAGAAGCACAAGGAGTGGCGCGAGGAGTATTTCGGGAACCCCGGCAGGGTGCTGCGCACCCGTCAGGGGACCATTCCCTATCACCGGCCCCCGTTCTCTCTCGTGACTGACGGCTTCATGGCCATCGGGGATGCGGCCTGCCAGAACAAACCCTTCTCCGGCGAGGGCGTCACTTCGGGTTTCACGGGGGCACTGATCGCCGCCGAGGTCGCCGCCGAGGCGTTGCGGAAGGGAGACGCGAGCAGGGCAGAGCTTTGGCCGTACAACACGCGCTACTTCCACGGCCAGGGTGCGAAGTTCGCCTCGGGGCTTGCGCAGCTTCCGGCCGTGGCGGAGCTCGGCAGGGCAGACGTGGACTTCCTCTTCCGTCGCAACATCATCTTTTCCAGCGCCGACTTCGAGGAGCTCAATCGGAACTACGAGATCAGCATGGGCTTCGCAAAACTCGCCGGGATCGGCCTGACCCTCCTCGCGGGAGTCGTCACCGGAAAGTTCGGCGGTAAAGCGCTGAAAAAATTCCTGTCCGCCTCGCTCCGCGCGGGGAAGATCAAGACTCATTACCTCGCGTTTCCCGAGTCACCGGAGGATTTCACCGAGTGGGCCCGCGAGGCTGCGCGCCTGTGGGGGGAGTGGTCGTCCTGATGGCCGGGGCACGGATACCCGTCTTCCTCCTCGACGTATCCGGCCTCGACTACGAAGATCGCCTGACCGCCAGCTCCCTGCAGGGACTTGCGAACCGTGACGGGCCCCGGCTGTTCCTGGACCACGGCAGCTACGACGACCCCGGGTCGCGCCGCACCAACTCCGTGCAGATGACGGAGGAGAACTGGCGCGTGAAGTACCGGCAGTTCCTCTCGCGTAACGACTTGGACAACCTGGACGAGTACCAGAAGTCGCACCCCATGGCGGTGACGGTGCTGAGGGACCTCCTGTCGGCGATCCGGGCGTTCCCGGGCCGGGCGAAGGGGATCGTGATCTACGATCCGGCACTCGTCGAGAGCGTGAACCTCGCACTCATGCTCGCCGGTCTTTCGGACCTGCTCGTGTCCCATCCCGACCGGGCATCGGGAGTTCGCGAGGCGACGGGTCTTCCCGTCGTGGAGGACCTTCGGGGCAGGTTTCAGAGCAGGGTCGACCTGTCCCGATGGGCGTTCACACAGCTCTTCCACGAATGCAGGCCGGGACAGGTGGCGTGCGTGGAGCCGGAGTGGAGGAGGAGCGAGTTCGCCGACTACATCGTGCAGAACCGGCTCTTCACGTACAGCCTGGCGTCGTTCTCCAAGGGCGGTCTGCGCACCCTGGGGCAGAAGCTGCTGCTCCTCCTGATTGCCGGGCCTTTCGGCGTGCGGAATTTCCTGTTTTCCTTGCGACTGGACACGCTCGTCCGCCGACTGGCGGTGAAGCTCCTGGGCAGCGGCGCTCCCGAGGTGAGGCTGGCGATCCGCATCCAGCGTGCGGTCGCCGCCGATCCCTATCCCACGATCTTCGGCTGGCACACGCAGCGGGACGATGAGTTCGCGTTCATGATGCTGCTCTCGGCGAACGGCCTGCGGCTGGTGCCCAGCTTCCTGGCCGGGAACTACTCGTTCCACTCCAGGCTGCCGAAGGTCGTGCCGTTCCGCCAGCGGTACGTCGAGCCCGGAAGCGTGAAGCTGGAACAGGACAAGGTATACCTCACCTTCGTCCTCTCCGACGGTGACCAGCTCGCGTTGATGAACACTGCCGAGGTGGGGAACTGGCGCCGGCCGGAGCGCGGCAGCGTGCCGTTCAACTACGAGGTGCAGCCCCTCCTGGTCGAGCTGGCGCCCGCGCTCCTCGGGTCCCTGTACCGCACGCTGACGCCGAACGACCTGCTCGTGGCCGGGCCTTCGGGCGCGGGATACGTCATCCCCCCGCTCGTGCCGCGCTTCCCGGCCTACCTGCGTCACACCGCCGCGACCTGCGATGCCGCGGACATACGGGTGATCACCCAGTACAACGCGGATCCCGCCAGGAGGGTCGTGCGCGAGCTCGGGCGGGCCGGCGGGAATCTCCTGGGTTTTCTCGCCGGCTACTTCCATCTCGGCAGGACGCCCCGGTACCTTGCGGCCGGCCGCCCCTTCGTGGCCTGCGCATGGCCGCACCTGGATCAGATCGCCCTCGACACCGACAAGGTGCTGGAGGGGATACGCGCGCTGGTCGACGCGCCGGGCCCGTACCCGCGCTTCCTCGCCTGCCACCTCTTCGCGTACTGCACCACGGTGTCCGACGTGAGCGCGTTCGTGCGCTCGCTCGATCCCGATCGGGTCCGCGTCGTTCGGGCCGACGAGTTTCTGATCGCTGCGAAGATACACCTCGAAGGAAAGGAGCGCTGACGTGGGCAAGGAACCTGTCTCGGAAAAAATCTCCTCGAGGATCAAGGCCCTCTACGGTGTGGCGGATCTCGGGATCGCGATGCTGACCGCATCGATCCAGTTCTTCCTGCTGATCTTCTACACCGACATCGTGCACATCGACCCCGCGATCGCGGGAACGGCATTGATGGTCGGGAAGCTCACCTGGGATGCCATCAACGATCCCGTTTTCGGCTACCTCTCGGACAGGACCCGCACCCGGTGGGGCCGGCGCAGGCCGTTCATGCTCCTGGGGGCCATCCCCCTGGGCCTGGCCACGTGGCTGATGTTCTCCATCCCCGAGGGGCTCGTGGGCTGGAGGGCCTTCCTCGCGGTCCTGGTCACCTTCCTGCTCTTCGACACCTTCCACACCATGGTCAGCGTCGCCTACTACGCCATGACGCCGGAGCTGACCTACGACTACAAGGAGCGCACCTCCCTCACCACGGTCCGCGAGGTGTACACCGTGGTCGGCTACATCCTCGGCGCGGCAGCAACCACCGCGCTCGCGGGCCTCTTCCAGGGCCTGTTCCACTGGACGAGCGCGGCATCCTACAGCGCGATGGGCGCCACCTTCGGCGCCATCGCCGCGGTCACGGTGCTCACCACGGCGATCAACGTGAAGGAGCGCCGGCGCGGCGAGCTCGTGCCCTCCGCGTTGCCGCCCCTGAGGGCGTTCGCCCAGACCTTCAGGAACCGGCCCTTCATGCAGCTGATGGCAGCCCAGTTCCTCAGTAGCTTCAGCTTCACGCTCCTCACGTCGCTCCTGCCCTACTACCTGATCTACCAGGTAAATATGGAAGCCGAGATGCCGATCGTGATGCTCCTGATGCTCGTCGCCATCGGCGCGTTCCTCTTCCCGTGGAAGGCCGTGTCCGACAGGATCAACAAGGGGCCATCGTACGCGCTGGGTCTCCTGATCGCGAGCTGCGCCGTGATCGTCACCTTCTTCTACCCGCACGCGCCAACGCCGCTCATCTATGTCACGGCCCTGGTCGCGGGCATCGGGTTCTCGGGACAGTGGGTGTTCCCCTGGAGCATGCTGCCGGACGTCGTGGAATACGACCAGGCTATCACCGGCGAGCGGCGCGAGGGGGTCTACTACGGGATGTGGGCCTTCCTGGGAAAGTTCACCGGGGCCCTCGGGATCGCCGTGAGCGGGTGGGCGCTGAAGCTGTTCGGCTACATGGCGAACCAGCCGCAGACCCCCCGCGCGCTGCTGGGAATCCGGCTCTTCTTCGGCCCCGTGCCCGCGGTGGTGCTCATCGCCAGCCTGCCGCTTCTGGTTTGGTATCCCATCACGCGTGCGTCCCACGCGAAGATGCTGGAGCGGATCGCGCGGAAGAAATGAAATTCGCGGGCTAAGCAGGGCTCTCAGGCCGTCCGCATCCTCCTGAGGATATCCCAGTAGGCGCCTCGGGCACCATCACGGATGGCACGCACCAGCACATCGTTGTCGTTGTAATTGTAGTCCCGCGTTTCTTCGGGGCCGCTGGGCAGGAAGAAGCGCGGATCATCGCCGACAACATCCCGGATGAGGATTCCAGGATCCGGGCCGAGTTCCGGGGAGAGATAGAAGACCGGGCGTACCAGCGCCTCATTGCCGACCCGGTCGCCGCGCAGGGCGGGATTCGTCTCCAGCGGACCCATACGCTTCACCTCGTCTGCGAGGGGAGTCCCGGGGTAGACCCGGACGCCGAGGGAGATGCCGATGCAATCAGGGCCGATGCGGCGCACCCGGTCAAGGGATTCCCGCAATGAGTCCCGAGTCTCATCCGGACCCCCCAGGAGCAGGTCGTACATGAAGGGGATTCCGGCCTGCCGGCAGGCGCGTGCCGCTACATCGAGGTCGGCGGCATGGAAGTGTCTTCCCAACCGGCGCAGCATCCATTCGCTCCCGCTGTCGGCACCGAAGTCGATGCCTGCGCAGCCGGCTTTTCTCATCAGGGCCGCGGTATCCGCGTCGAACGGCGCCGGGGCGCAGTACGCGTACCAGCGAATCTTCTCCCCGAGCCCGGCCTCGATCATCGCACGGCAGACGTCTTGCGCGTGGGCGAGGGGGACGTTGAACTCGGGGTCGCAGCTGTGCAGGTGATCGATGCCCTGGCCGAGCAGGGATCGAAGCTCCTCCACGACCCGGGGCGGCGGCAGCAGGCGTGTGCGTCGTCCCTTCGCCACGGGGTCCGCGCAGTAGATGCAGGCCATGGGGCAGCCACGCCGGGTCTCGAAGCCCGCCTGCCCGCCCTCGGCGAAATAGCGCCGGTTGTCCACGAAGGAACGCGAGCGGGGCGGCAGCCGGTCGAGGTCGACCTCGGCGGCCGGGGTACGGCGCAAACCGCGCTCGCTGCGGAAGACGAGGCCCGGCACCTCCGCGAGGCCCGATCGGGTGCGCAGCGCGCCGAGGAGCTGGACGAAGGCTTCCTCGCCTTCGCCGGTAATTCCGTAGTCGGCGTCGCAGGACTCGACAACCGCTTCCGGCATCACGGAGAATCCCACTCCGCCTAGGACGACGGGCGCGTCGGAGCAACTGCGCAGGCTGGAAATGATGTCCCGGATCCCCGGCAGAAAGAACGCGCCGCTCGCGAAGTAGCAGTCGTCGGAGTTTCTGACCGTGCAGCCAATGACGTCGGGGGTCCAGCGGCAGGCCGCCTCGATGCAGGCCTTGACGTCGGCGTAGAAGCAGAGGTCGAGGAGCGCCGGTTCGTGCCCCGCGGCCCGGACGCTGTCAGCGAGGTAGTCCAGGCCGATGGGAGCGACCGGCGGCTTCATGAGGTTGGTGTTGACCAGGAGGACCTTCATCCGAGGGCCGCGCCGAAAGCCCGGGCCCGGTCGAGGACGCCGCTCATGCCGCGCACCGCGTCCTTTGGACCCGCACCGTCCACGAGGAGATTTCCGGCAGGCCGCAGCTCCAGGTACCGGAAACCCATCTCGAAGAGCTTCACCATCGGCTCGGCAGCCTCGCTTCCCTTCTCCTCCCACGCCGCGACAAGGCCGGCCGCCTTGCCACGGACCAGGGGCCGGGCCTCCGGCGTGTTGAACACCACGAGCCGGTCGAGGAACGCCTTCATGATCGCGGTGGGACCGTACCAGTACACCGGCGTGACGAAGAGCAGCACGTCCGCGCCGATCATCGCCCGGTAGAGCGTCTCCCCGTCGTCCCTGAAGATGCAGAGGTGGCCCCGCCTGCCGCAGTTGTCGCAGCCGGTGCAGGGATGGATCCGAAGCGCCCTCAGGGCGAAGCTTTCGGTCGCGCAGCCCGCGGATCGAGCCCCTTCGAGCACCGCTTCGGCGAGGGTGTCCGTGTTGCCCCGGGGGCGGGGACTGCCGAGGAAGGCGACGACTTTCGATCCGGGCATGCGCCGATCGTGGAGGGGCTTGGCAGATCCTGTCAATGCGTACCGGCCGGGCTCTCCTGCCGGGGCTTCTCCCGCTACAGCGCGGTGATCGACAGGGAGCGCAGCCTGCCCGGGCCCGGGTTGTAGAGCCCGTGCTCGCACTTCGCGTCAAGCACCAGGCACTCTTCGGGTCCGATCGGCCGGCTTGTTCCACCCGTCTCCACGAGTCCACTGCCTTCCAGCACGAGGAAGGCCTCCACGCCGTCGTGAGCGTGCGCAGGGTGCGCCCGGGCCGATCTCTGAGAGGTGCACGTGGAGTCGCTGTGGATCGATCCCCTCGGCGACGAGCATCCTGCGCAGGCCTTTCACCTGGTACTCGATGAAGTTCATGGTTGCCTCCGCGTCAGCCGGCCGCCCAACCCCACGATCGCGCTCGTGCCGTCCAGCGTCGCCACACCGTCGAGGCCGTGGGAGAGGAAGCGCTCCTCGACGGCAGCGACCGCCGCGCGCGCCGAGGTCAGCCACCGGTCGCCCTCAAGCAGGCCCAAACGACTAGCCTTCGCGAGCGCAGCGGCGAACATGCAGGTCGCGGACACCTCGGGGAAGTTGCCGGCCCGGTCCGGCTGGTCGGCCACCTGGAACCAGAGCCGGCTCTGCCGATCCTGGAATCCGGCAAGCGCCGTAGCGAGCCGGCCGAGCGCGGCGACCGCCGGCCACAGCGAGCGGCTCGAGCCGGTGTGGAGGTCTGCGAGAAGCAGACCGACCGTCGGGAATCCGTTGGCCGCCCGGGGCGGCCGTTCGGCGGCCTCGCTCATGGCGCGGCCGGTGGGTTCTCCGGGGGCACGTCGACGGGTCGTCCCGTTCGTGCGCTTTCGCGCATGGCGAGCGCGACGGCGAGCGAGTGCCGGGCGCTGCGCAGGGAGTCGGGCGAAGGACGTCCGGCCAGCACGCACTCGAGGAAATGGTCCAGCCCACCGCCGGGCCGCTTCTCGTCGCGCGCCGTGATGATTTCGGGACGGTCCGATCCCTCCCGGTGGAGCCGCAGCACGGTGCTCCCGGCCTCGCCGCTCATGGCGAGCGAAGCCCGGCTGCCGATGACGAGCGTCGCGTGCTCGCGGATCCGGCAGACCGAGTCCCCGATCGAACCCACCGCGCCGTCGGCGAAGTCCACCATCCCGAGCACCACCTCCTCGCTCGCGCCGCCGGGCACGGTGGTCGCGGCGCGCGCGTACGCCCGGACGATGGGGCCGTGCACCCAGGACAGGAGGTCGATGTCGTGGCAGGCGTGGTGCACGGTCCAGCCGCCCGACTCGTGGGCCTCGGTCACGGCCCGGTGGCGTGCTCCGGCCTCGTACAGGCCGTACCCCCGGGTCCGGAGGTGGTGCACCGCGAGGATGCGGCCCAGCCCGCCCGAGTGTGCAAGCTCCCGTATGGTCCGGTACGCTTCGATGAAGCGCAGGGAGTAGTTGACCACGGTCACGACGCCCGCCCGCTCCACCGCCGCGATCGCCCGGTCCGCGTCCTCGAGGGTGAGCGCGATGGGCTTCTCGCAGAATACGGCCAGCCCCCGGCCGGCAGCTGCTTCCACCTGCGCCGCGTGGGCGGCCGAGGTGGAGGTCACGAGCACGAAGTCGAGGTCCATGGCCAGGAGCTCCGCCAGATCGTGGGTGACGGCGAGGGCGAACCGGTCCCGGGCCACGGCGAGGTTCTCCGGCCCCCGGTTGCAGGCGGCCACGATGCGCGCCCGGCCCTGCCAGGCGTCCCCGATATGACGGGTGAGCTGCTGCCCGATGTTGCCGAACCCGATCACCCCGCCCTTCAGCACGTTTCGCGGACCTCCGGACATGGCGAAAAGCATAGGCGGAATCGCGCGGGAACGGAAGGGGAGGCCTCGGCGGCCGCGGACCGAACATCGGGGCTCGGGACAGGGGTCATGGGGGACACGGGGGTCATGGGGCAGCTTGACGATGCCGACAAAGTCCGATATTTTCTCCCCTTGCAAGAGCTTGGCCTGCCGGTGCCGGCCACGGCTCATCCCAATCGCGAAAGGACCTGCCCGGGGAATCCGGGCGGTCGAGATATCTCAAAGAAAGAGGGAGGTTCTGATGCGGACTCGTTTCATTCTCCTGGTTGCAGCGTTCCTGCTCTGCGCGTTCTTCGCGTCGGCTGCGGATCTCACCATCGACATGCAGGTGAACACCGCTGCCAAGGACTCCGCCAACAATTACCTCACGTTCAAGGGCGCCAACAACTCGGTCGACAAGGACCATTTCGTCCTGGCCGCCGACGGCACCACGGGCGCGAGCAAGCTCCTGTCTACCGAGCTGTTCAACAGCTACCGGTTCGACGTGCGCGGCAAGAAGACCATGCCGGGCGCGCTGCGCAGCCTGCTGCTGTACCCCGTCGCCGACGATGGCACCCGCACGGGCGACAACCTCCAGGTTTTCAAGGCCGCCGACGGCACCATCATGATCCGCTACGTGCACCGCGGCACCGCCTTCGAGATCGTAACCGACAAGGCCGGCAAGATCGTGCTGCCCACCACCACGGTCCGCTCGCGTAAGATCGGGCACTCGGACAACCAGATCCACGCCGATTTCTCGAGCAACGGGAAGGCGACCGGCGTCGACTGGGCCAAGGTCTGGAACGCCTCCATCGCGGATGGCAAGACGGTCGGCTCGACCACGTCCAAGACCGGCAAGATCGCTCCCGACATCGTCGAGAGCGAGTTCTTCGTCCTGGCGGGCACCCTGCAGGTGACCTTCGCCGGCAACATCCTGAAGATCGCCGGCGAGCTGAACGCGCAGAAGCAGTAGCCGGTTGTGGGCGCCACGGCCGGTTCCGCGAGGAACCGCTGCCGTGTGCGTCGCGACCCGCCCCCGTTTTTTCTTTGCGCACCGCCACGCACCTGCCCATCGACATCCTCGGCCTCACCTCGGGTGAGCTGATCGAAGCTGCCCGGCGGCTCCTCCCCTCGGGCGCGGGGGTCGCGGGGAAACTCCACGCCCGGGCTCACGCGACGGGCCGGCTCGAGCCGGAGGCGTTCGGTCTCTCCGCGGCTTCGTGCCGTGCGTGGCGGGACGCGTTCACCGTCGGACTCCTCGGCGTACGCCGGACCGTGGAAGAGCCGGGGGAGCACGGGGCGACGGTGAAGGCAGTCATGGTCACGGGGGACGGCAGCGATATCGAGTGCGTGCGCGTCCCCGTGCCCGTGCCCGCGGGGCGTGCTCCGCGCGCCACCCTCTGTGTCTCCTCGCAGGTCGGGTGCCGCATGGGCTGCGTGTTCTGCGAAACCGGCTGCATGGGTCTCGTGCGCAGCCTGTCGGCGGCGGAGATCGTGTCCCAGGTCGTCACCGCGCGCACGACGCTCGGGTGGGACTGCCGCAACGTGGTGTTCATGGGCATGGGGGAACCGCTCGACAACCTCGAGGAGCTCGCGCAGGCGCTGTGGGTGCTCACCGACATGCGGGGCCTGCGCTTCCCGGCCGAGCGGCTCACGGTCTGCACCGTGGGCGACGCGGAGGGCATCCGCGGCCTGCGCGAGCTGGGTATGCGCCGGCTCAACCTGTCCGTCAGCCTGAACGCGGCAGAGGACGCTCTGCGCAGCCGGCTCATGCCCGTGAACCGGCGGACCGACCTCGCGGCGCTGGCCGCGGTGCTCGCCGCGTACCCGCAGCGCCGCACCTTCGTGCTCGGCGTCAACTACTGCCTGCTGCCGGGCATCAACGATTCGCGCGGGGACGCGCACCGGGTGGCGGTGTACTGCGCGTCGCTCGGCCGGGTGTACGTCAACCTCATCCCCTACAACCCCGGCACCCGACCCCTGTGCCGGGCTCCGGCTCCAGACGAGACGGAACGGTTCCTCGGGTGGCTGCGCGAGGAAGGCCTGGAGGCCGGGCTGCGCAGCGCCCGGGGTGGTTCGATCATGGCCGGCTGCGGGCAGCTGGGGGAGCCGCGAGGGGGCTGACCGCGCGGGAACCGGGCCGGGGCATCGCGGCTGCGAAGCCGGTTGCCGACGCCGTCTTCCGGTGAGTATGTCCACCATCCCAAAGGAGACGACGATGACATTTCCCAATGCTTCCCGCGCATCCGGGGGCCCGCTGGCCGCCCTGGCTGCCGTGCTCTTCTTCGCCGGCCTGGCGCCCCTAGCGGCGCAGGACGCCGAGCCGTTCATCCAGGTGATCCCCCGCACGGAGATCGGGTACGTGGCCGTGCTGAGCCACGAGTACCAGTCCGGCACGGGCGGCACCCGGTTTAATTTCGTGACCCAGGGCGGGCAGGACATCCTGTTCCCGTATCAGCGGTACGCGGTGGACGTGGTCCTTGCCGGCCAGCACCGGGTGACGCTGCTTTACCAACCCCTGACCCTGAACACCCAGACCGTGGTCAACCGCAACACCGGGAGCGTCGCTCCCATCGTGATCGATGACGTCAGTTTCCCCGACGACACGGTGCTGGACCTGAAGTACGGGTTCGACTTCTGGCGTGCGAGCTACCTCTACGACTTCGCGCGAAGCCCGGACACCATCCTCGGTGCCGGCGTGAGCCTGCAGATCCGCAACGCCTCGATCGTGTTCTCGTCGGCCGATGGAACCCTGCGGACGATCCAGCAGAACATCGGTCCCGTTCCGATCCTGAAGGTGCGGGCAGCTCACCAGTTCTCGCCGGCCTTCGGCCTGGACCTCGAGGCCGACGGGTTCTACGCATCGAGCGCGTTCTTCAATGGTTCCGCGAATCCGTTCAAGGGTTGGGTCTGGGACGCGGCACTGACCGCGAAGACGCACTTCACGAGAGAGGCGGTGGCCTTCCGCGTGGTCCGCAGCATCGGCGGAGGCGCCGAGGGCAACAACGCCTACGACTATTCGTCGAGCACCACGAGCACGCCCGGCAGCTACACCTACAATGCGCTCGCCACCCTGGCGGTCACGCTGGGGTTCTCGATCGAACGGTAGGAGGCACCCATGGAGTGGAGGGTGAGCCACATTCTCGTGAAGGACAAGCGGCTGGCGGACGATCTCCTGCGGCGGATCAAGCAGGGAGCCCAGTTCGAGGCGCTCGCGCGAGAGCACTCGACCTGCCCGTCGAAGTCAAAGGGCGGCGACCTGGGCTGGTTCGGCCCGGGCAAGATGGTCTCCGCCTTCGAGGCGGTATGCAAGCGCCTCTCGCCGGGCTCCCTTTCCGACGTAGTCTCCACCTCGTTTGGTTACCACCTCATCAAGCTGACGGGCCGCAAGGACTGAAGCAGGGCCGACCCGGGTTCTGCAGGCCGTACTTCGCGCCCGGCTGGCCGGGTCCCTCACGCCAGCCGCTCGGTTCCGCCGGCCAGCTGGCCTGCCCGGCGTGCGCCGCCCTGGACCCGCCAAAAATTTCTCTTGCATTTTTTTTCGCTTTGCGCATACATTGCAGCTGCCCGGGGAGAATCGATCTGTCCGACCGGGGGTACTTTCGATAACAAGGGGGTACTGCCTGAGTTGGAAAGGACACATAGCCTGTCCGCTGCCGCGACCGTCCAGCCGCTCGTTGAGCGACCGGCCGCGGGCAGCAACGCGCTCGCCGTCGAGCGCAGCGTAGGGGACGCCGCGGGGTTCGAGCTCTCGACCCACGGGGTCAGCAAGCGCTTCGGTCCGGTGACGGCACTCGACGGAGTGTCTCTCACCGTGTCTGCCGGCGAGTTCGTGACGATCCTCGGTCCTTCGGGATGCGGCAAGACCACGCTCCTCCGCATCATCGCGGGCCTGGAGATCGCCGACCAGGGCACGGTCCTCCTCGGCGGCGCGGACATCTCGCGCCTGCCCGCCAACCGGAGGCCCGTCAACACCGTTTTCCAGAGCTACGCCCTGTTCCCCCACCTCACGGTCTACGAGAACATCGCCTTCGGCCTGCGGGCCCGGCATTTCGCCGATACGGAGGTGGACCGGCGGGTGGGCGAGGCCCTCGAGATGCTGCACCTCGAGGAGATGCCCGCCCGGCGCACCTGGCAGCTCTCCGGCGGGCAGAAGCAGCGCGTAGCCCTGGCCCGCGCGCTGGTGAACCAGCCCGACGTGCTCCTGCTCGACGAGCCCATGTCCGCGCTCGACGCGAAGCTGAGGGCCGAGGTCCAGCTCGAGCTGCGGCGCCTGCAGCGGCGCATCGGCAAGACGTTCATCCTGGTCACGCACGACCAGAACGAGGCCATGACCGTGAGCGACCGCATCTTCGTCATGTGCGAGGGGCGGATCGTGCAGTCGGGCCCGCCGGTGGAGGTCTACGACCGGCCCGTCAACCGGTTCGTGGCCGAGTTCCTCGGCACCACCAACCTCATCCGCGCGTGGCGGAACAACGGAACGGTGCACACCGAGATGGGCGACCTCAAGCCCCGGGCCCACCCCACGTGGGACAACGGCGTGCTCGCCATCCGGCCCGAGCGCATCCTCGTCAGGCGCGACCGGCCCGACGCCAACGGCGTCCGTGCCGTGGTGTCCGAGGTCTTCTACCGTGGCGACCGGCTCGACATCTACGTGCAGCCCCTCAACCTGCACCTGCGCAGTGTCCCCGGCGCCGCCCACCTGAAGCCGGGCCAGGAGGTCTGGCTGGAGCTGCCCACCCGGCACCTCGAGGCGCTTGGTGAATAGACTCCTCGTCTGGTACGGGGAGCTCAGCACCAGCAGGAAGCTCACGGCACGCGGCCTCGCGCTGATGGCGCTGCCCCTCGCCTGGATTTCGCTGCTGCTGGTCGCGCCCCTCGCCGCAATGGTGGCGTGGTCCGTGGCCACCCGGGGCCCGACAGGCGACATCGTCTGGACGCTCACCCTGGAGAACTTCCGGCGGCTCGCGGGCTTCGACTCCTTCGGCTGGACGAAGGCGTACCTCTCCATCCTCGGCAACACGGTGCTCATGTCGGCGGTGACGACGGTCGTCACGGTCGCGCTCTCCTATCCCCTGGCCTTCTTCATCGCCCTGCGGCCGCCGAAGCGGCGCTACCTCTGGCTCGCCATGGTGATGATCCCCTTCTGCACCAACCTCGTCATCCGGACCTATGCGTGGATGATGCTGCTGTCCAACCAGATGCCCCTGGCGCGCCTCGCCCAGACGCTGGGCTTCATCGAGCCGTCCGCGGCCCTTTACCCGTCGACGCTCGCGCTGTACCTCGGCATGGTGTCGAACTCGCTGCCCTTCGCGGTGCTGCCGCTCTACACCAACGTGGAGAAGCTGGACTGGGGGCTGCTCGAGGCCGGCCGCGACCTGTACGCGGGGCCGGTCCGCGTGTTCCTGCACGCCATCCTGCCCCAGACCCTGCCCGGTCTGGTGACGGCCGTCATCCTGACCTTCATCCCGGCCATGGGCGCCTTCGTCATCCCCGACCTGCTCGGCGGCGGCCGGCAGTGGATGCTCGGCAACCTCATTCAGCACCAGTTCGGTGTGAGCCGGGACTTCCCCTTCGGCGCGGCGGTCAGCCTCGTGCTGACGGCGATCACCCTCGTGGGGCTGCTGGTGCTGCGCCGGGCGGGCGATGAAAGGGTGCTGCCGTGAAGCGGCGCCTGCACCCCGGCTTCTCCGCCGCGGCGATCGCCACCCTCGTGCTCCTGTACCTGCCGCTCGCAGCCGTGGCCGCGCTGTCGCTGAACGCGTCACGCTTCGGCGTGGCGTGGAAGGGCTTCTCGCTGCGGTGGTACGCCCAGCTCGCCTCGAACACGCTCGTACTCTCGGCCGCAGCCAACACGCTCGTGCTGGCTGCGGTGTCCACCGCGGCGTCAACCGTGCTCGGCACGCTGCTCGCCCTCGGCCTCGAGCGCTTCCCGTGGCCGCGGTGGCTGCGCAAGGCCATCGACGCCGTGGTCTACGTGCCCGTCGTGACCCCGGACATCGTCTTTGCCGTGGGCATGCTCCTCGCATTCGAGGCCGTGCGGGCGGTGCTCGGCGGCCTGCGCCTCGGCATGGCGACCATGATCGTGGCCCACGTGACGTTCCAGGTGAGCTTCGTGGCCCTCACGGTGTCGAGCCGACTCGCCACCATCGGCCGCACGGTGGAGGAGGCGGCGCGCGACCTCTACGCCGGCGCCTGGTACTCGATGCGTCGAGTGACCTTCCCGCTGCTCGCCCCCGGTGTGGTGGCCGGCGCGATGCTCGCCTTCACGCTGTCGCTCGACGACTTCGTCATCAGCTTCTTCACCTCCGGGCCGTCCTCGGTGACGCTGCCGCTGTACATCTACGGCTCGCTCCGCCGGGGGATCACGCCCGAGATCCACGCCTTATCCACCATCGTGTTCCTGGTGACGGTACTGCTCGTGCTCACGCTGCAGCTCGCCACCCGGGCCCCCAGGGAGGACTGACCCATGCGCAAGCTCTCGGTCACCGCTTTCGTCGTCGTCGCGGCCCTCTCGGCGGCTGCCGCCGCCCTAGGGCTGCTCGCTTCGTGCGCGAAGCAGGCCCCGAAAACCGTCACGGTCTACATGTGGTCCGAGTACATCGATCCGGCCCTGCTCGAGCAATTCGAGAAGGAGACCGGGCAGAAGGTCGTGCTCGACACCTACGAGAACACCGAGACCATGATGTCGAAGATCGCGAGTGCCTCGGACCTCTACGACGTGGTGGTAGTGTCCGACCACGCGGTGCGCCCGCTCTCGGGGAAGGGGACCTTCCGCCAGCTCGACACGAAGAAGATCCCGAACGCGAAGAACGTCATGGCCCGATTCCGCAAGCCCGCGTACGATCCCGAGGAGAAGTGGAGCCTGCCGTACCAGTGGGGCACCATGGGCCTCGTGTACCGCACGGACAAGGTGCCCGACATCGAACCCAGCTGGATGGCCGTGTTCGACCCGGCCCGACAGCCGGGCCCGGTTGTGCTGCTGGACTCGATGCGCGACCTCGTGGGGGCCGCGTTGATCGCGAAGGGATTCTCGCCGAACACCCGCAGCGCGGCCGAGCTCGCGGCCGCGGGCGACCTGCTCGCCGGGGCGCGCACGAAGCGCCTGGTCGGCTTCGCGGGCAGCCCCGACAGCGTGGGTAAAGTGCTCGCGGGCGAGGCGTGGATCGGCGTGGCCTACAACGGCGACGCGGTCTCCCGGCTCGACGACAACACCGATTTCAGCGTCCCTGTTGAAGGCACGATCATCTGGGTCGACGCGATGACCATCCCCGCGAAGGCCCCCAACCCCGACGGCGCGCACCGGTTCATCAACTTCATCCTCGACGCAAAGGTCGGGGCCCAGCTCTCCAACTACCTCGCGTACGCGACGCCCAACGAGGCGAGCCTGCCGCTGATCGACGAGGAGGTCCGGGGGGACGTGCGGGTGTACCCGTCGGACGACCAGATGGCGCGCATGTCCGTGCTCGAAGACGTGCTCGACGCCACCACGCTCTACGACCAGGTTTGGACGCGCGTGAAGGCGGGGCAGTAGGGGATCGCGGGGGCCCGTCGCGCGCGGGCAGGTCCGGGGCAGCCGCACCCGCGGCCGAGCGCTTCACACGTACACGAACGGCACGAGGTCCTTCTCTGTCGTCTTGAGCTGGACGCCCGCGTGGCATCGAGCCATCTCGTCAGCAAAACGGCCTGCCGCGGCGAGATAGCCGTCGAACAGGAGGCCGAGCGTATCCTCGCTGACATCCATGGCTGCGGGATACACGGACCCGCGCAACGCCTCGGTGAGGCCGAACGTCGCGCGGACCGGTGCCGCCTCGCGGTGGCGCCACGCGCCCGTGTGCACGTCGAACCGGTACGCCGGCAGGAACTTCACCCCGTGGTCGGCCACGAACCGGATCGCGGCAGCGATGAACTCCACCTCCCGGTCGGTGTGCAGGAAGTGGAAGGTGACACGCGTCCAGCCCGGCTTCAGCCCGATGTTGCCGCGACGGATGGTCTGCTGCAGCCGATCCGAGGTCTGGGTGTCGATGTGCAGGAGCCGGTGGCCGTAGGGCGCGGCGCACGAGCAGCCCGCCCGGCTCTGGATGCCAAACAGGTCGTTCAGGAGCGTCGTCACGAACCGCGGGTGCAGCCACGAGGCGCCCACGCGCACATTGAAGGAGAAGATGGGGAGGCCACGGGCGAGCCCCGGGCCGCCCATCAGCTCGATGGACGGGTGCGAAGCGAGCGCCTCCTCGGCGCGCGCGACGAGTTCCCGTTCCCGGCTGCCGATCCGGGCAGGATCGAGACGGTCCTTCAGTTCCAGCGCGAGCGCCGCCCGGAAGGTCTGCAGGATGCCGGGGGTTCCGGGCGTCTCCCGGGTCTCGATGTCGGGGCTGTACTCCTGTCCATCGAAGTTCACGAACTCCACGGTGCCACCTGCGCCGATGGTTGGCGGCAGGTCAGCCCGATAGATGCGCCGGTGGATCACCAGGACGCCCGCGCTGCCCGGACCGCCGACGAACTTGTGCGGAGAGAAGTACACCGCGTCGAAGAACGCGCGCGGGTCGCGGTCGACGTCGATGGCCTCGTAGGGCGCCGACGCTGCGTAATCGAAGCAGGCCAGGGCGCCGTGGTCGTGGAGGAGGGCCGCGACCTCGTGCGCGGGGGTCTCCACGCCGGTGACGTTCGAGGCGGCCGAGAAGGCGCCGATCAGCTGCCGTCCCCGGTACTCAGCGCGGCCGAGCTTCGCCTCGAGGTCGCGGAGGTCCAGCCGTCCGTCGGCGGAGAGCTCCACCTCCACTACCTCGGCGAAGCACTCCCGCCACGACACCTCGTTGGAGTGGTGCTCGTAGGGGCCCACGAACACCACGGGCCGGCGGCGGTTCATCTGCGCAGCGAACCGTTCGAAGACGGCCGCACCAAGTGCGTCGCCGGCTAGGCGCGTGAACGCGTCCCGGCCGGCCGGCGGCACGTAGACTCCGAGGATCTGCTGCAGCAGGTGGACCGCGGCGGTGGCGCCCGCACCGACGCAGATGACCCGGTGGTCGGGTCCGGCATGGACGTGTCGCCGGATGGCATCTACGGCGGCACGGAGGCGCTCCGAGGTGACGGTGCCGGTGGCGTCGTCCTCGGTGTGCGTGTTGCCGTAGAGCGCGAGCGCGTCGCGGAGGCGATCCTCGACGAACCCCACCGCACGGCCGGAGGCGGTGGTGTCCGCGTAGGTCACCCGCCGCTCGCCGAAGGCCGTCACGATGGACGCGTTCCGCCCGACGATGTCCCGGCGCACTTCATCCCAGATGTCGAGCGTCGCTGTCATCCCTCCATTTTCGCACACGCCCAAGCCGCGCGGCTACCAGCGACGGCGTCGGGCAGGCGGGGTGACGGCGTCGTTGTCGGAGTTGGTAGAGCAACGGATCATTGGCACGGGCCGACTTGCATGAGGTCGAGGTACGGACAGGTTTCTTTACGCGCGGGAGTCGTATGCGCTAAATGCCCTCGATGCTGCGCATGCTTCCAGAACGGCTCATTGTGTTCTCCCTGCGCCACGCGCGGATGGTGGTGGCCGCAACATTCGCGTTGACCCTCGTTTTCGGCTGGTTCGCCCTGAAGGTGAAGGTGAATCCGGATTTCTTCTCCCTGCCCTCGAAGGACGCGGAAGTCAACACCCTGCTCTAGCAGTACAGCAAGAATGCCGTCCAGCTCGACGTGCTGGTATTCGCCGTGACCGCCGACAACGGGGACGTGCTCAACCCTGCCGCGCTCGCCATCAGGCTTATGAGCCCCGGTGGCGTCACACCGGACGCCCGGCACATCGACGAGTTCCACGCCCGGCTCTCCGGCACGCGCTACGCGCAGAACCTGGTTGTCTCCGCGAACGGACGGATGTTGATTTCGTATTTCCAGACCGAGAACATGGAATCCTTCAAGGAGTTTATGGCGGATGTGGACAACATCACGGCGGCCGTGCGCGCTGCGGGGCTCACCCCGTATGTCACGGGCACCATCCCCCTCAACGTGCGCACGGAATTCCACCTCTCGCACGACGCAGCTCCTGATCTCCTGGCCGCGCTCATCGGCATCCCCTTGGACATGACCACGATCATGGGCTCCAACATTACGATCGGGGTGGGCGTGGACAGCGCCATCTACCTGGTGATCCAGTTCCGGCGAGAGCTGGGTCGTGCACCTCTGGACCCGGCGCACGCGCTCAGCGACACTCTGGCCGCCATGGGCCAGCCCGTGCTCCTGTCCAGCTTCTCCATCATCGTCGAGATGCTGGTGCTGTTCACGCTGCTGGCCACCACGGGCGGTACGCTCCTGAAGCTGCCGACGATCCTGGCGCTGGACGTCCGCTTCCGCATCGCCCGGCGGCAGCGCCGCCGGGCTGCCGGCCCTTCTGCTTGACGGGGCGGCCAGAGATTATTACGGTCTACTCAAGGAGGGGCAGAAAGTAGCGTGTCCACCTCGCTGGTCGGGTCCCGCGCGGAGCTGAAGCGCTCCAGGTTCGTCCCTCACGGGGTGTACCACGCCAAGGGCGTGAACCCCATCATGACCACCGACGTCTTCCGCAGCGGTATCGCGCACGACGTTCGGCTCGCCGAGCCCGACCCTGAGCCGGAGACGAACTCCAACATCCGGAACGAGTGGAAGATCGTCGCCACCCGTCAGCACGAGCGCCGCCGGATCTGCAGAAAGGCATTCTGGTAGGCCCGGTCTGGCATGGCGCACCGAGGTTCGATCACCGCTTCCGTCCAGGATTGGTTTTTTATCGCGATCTCCTATGGCCACGACCAGACCACCCGGCTTGTCCTGGAACTGGACGGCCGCGTGGACCACCCTCGCCTGGTGCGCGCTCTCGGATTGCTCTTCGAGGTGGAGCCCATCGCCCGCAGCCGGCTCGTCGAGGGGTTCTTCCGTGCAGTCTGGGAGCCACGGGAGGACCTGGAACCCTCCGCAGCCTGTCTCCTGCTCTCCTCCTCCGATCCCGTCCGGGATGTGCACGACTACATGGTGGCGCCGATCGATCCCCGCCGGGACCCCGTGGTCCAGGTGCGCGTGTTCCGATCTACCCGTGACACGGTGTGCGTCAAGGTGAGCCACGTGGCCATGGACGGATCCGGGCTCAAGCAGTTCGTGCAGAAGCTCACCATCCTCTACCGTGGCATCGGGCCCGACGCGAGACAGCCGACGTTGCCCCCCGTTGCGGTGGAGCGCCGCCAATCCACAGCCCTGCAGTCATTCTCCTTCGGCACGAGACTGCGCACGTTCCTCACGCAGCCCTTCCACGAGAAACGGTGGCGGTTCCCCTTCCTCGCGGGAACCCCCTCAGAGATCACGTTCTCCGAACGGACGTCGGTCATCACGGTGCTGCAGCTGAGGGAGGCCGCGCGCGCGCGCGGCGCCACCATCACCGACGCGATCCTCACCGCCTTTGTGCGCGCGATATTCGAAGAGACCGAGACGCCCGCCCACGTCCCGCTGCCGTTCACCGTGGCGGTGGACCTGCGCCGGTTCGTATCAGATCAGAGCATCCTCGGCATGTGCAATCTCTCGTCGCTCTCGTGGATCGAGCTGGTGCACGATCCTGGCGCGAGCATCGAGAACACGCTCGCGGAGGTGCACGACAGGCTCGGGGCCGCCCTGGCGGACGCGCCCGGCATCGGCCTTGCCATGGTGATGGAAATTACGTCGGTGCTCGGGTACCGGCTGTTCGTGGCGGGCAACCACCTGCGCATCCGGATGGCCCAGCGCGAGGGACGCGAGTTCCCCTCCCTGTCCAACATCGGTCCCATCGACAACCGCTTGTTCGACTTCGGGAACACGCGTATAACCCGGGCGCGGTTCTACGGTCCGGTGATCTACCCGCCCACTTTCTACATCGTCGCGGGCAGCTTCGAGAACTCGCTGTACTTCACCATCTCGTACCCCGGCAACCTCGTACCCGGCAACCTTGCCGAAGCGATCCTGGACCGTACCGTGGCTGAGCTGGATTGCCTGCGCTTTGCACCGCAGCCGTGACGCACCTCGCCGAGCGTGCCCGGTGGAACGTCGCGAGCTCCTGAGCTCCATGGTCGTCATCGGTGTGTCCATTGTCCCGCATGACAGGTTTTCGTGATGAACGTCGAAATGGCAGCGTTCCGGGAGAAGCGAAGAGGGGAGGTCGGTCTCCTACCGATTGGGTGTGGCGCAGTGCGACCGCGGTGATCAGTGGGACAGCCCACCTGCTGCCATCGCAACTCTATTGGCTCCTGAATATACAATGCTCAATACTGGGATTGGGGGGGATTCAGGAGACCGCACGGAATTCCCAGTGTCTTGGAGAAGCGGCGGTATAAGGCGATCGAGCTATCGGTGAAAGGCAAGCAGACCGTTGAGATCGCGCTCATCGTGGGCATGCAATCCATCAGAGGTTCTTTCCCAATCCGTCACCTGAGCTGATGGAAGCGTCAAAGAAACCCCACGCCGCGAAGGGAGCAAATCCCGGAACGCCTCTGGTGATTCTCCGTCAGCCAGGTGCGAGAGGATGAAACTGTACCATCCCGCGCCAGCTTCGGCGCCGGCAGGACTGCCAGCGAGCGGCCAATTCTTTCGGCCGACCACGGAGGGGCGGATAGCCTGCTCGCAGGTGTGGTTGTCCGGCGCTAGGATGGAGCTGTCGAGGTGGCGCACAAGAATCGACCATTGCCTGAGGGTGTAGCCGATGGCCTTGCCCAGCATCATCGAGGATGGGATCTGTCCTTGGCGATGTTCCAGCCACCCCGTAGGGCGGGGTAACCATCCAGCTTCAAGGGAGGAAGGTTCTCTACTGGCAATTGG
Organism: Spirochaetota bacterium; assembly: GCA_026398635.1. GTDB lineage: Bacteria > Spirochaetota > Spirochaetia > SZUA-6 > Fen-1364 > JAPLSM01. Next base: position 27,728 of record JAPLSM010000067.1, read on the forward strand.
ACACCCCAGCAGCGGGATCGGCGCAAGGTCATCTGAGAGGGACATTTCTGATTTGCGTTGACAAGCCGTGCCTGGCTGCCTCTTGACCTTCGCGGACGCTCGCCGTTCAATCGGCGGACGGAGCATGCCCCGGTGAAGATCACCTTCGTCTGGTTCGACCTCGGCTACACCCTGCTGTACCAGACGCGCGAGCAGGCGTACCGCGAGGTGCTCGCGGAGCTCGGCCACGCGTTCACGCTGGAGCGCCTGGAGCGCGAGTACCACCTCGGGGACAAGCTGTTCATGCGCGAGTACCCCGGGGTGTTCGGGTGGAACCCCGACACCTTCGCGCCCTGGTTCCTCGGCGTGCTCAACCACCGGCTCGGCATCCGCACCGACCTCTGCCGGACCTGGGGGCGGCTGAAGCAGGTGCTGGCGGCCGACCACACCGGCTGGCTCCCGTTCGACGGGGCTGCGGAGGCGCTCGCGGACCTGCGGCGCCGCGGGTACCGGCTCGGGGTCATCACCAACTGGGACCCCTCGGCCCGGACGCTCCTCGCCGAGCGCGGCCTCGACGCCTTCTTCGAGCAGGTGGTCGTGTCGTGCGAGGTCGGCTGCGAAAAGCCCGACCGGCGGATCTTCGACCTGGCCACGACCGCCGCGGGCGTCCGCCCTGCCGAGTGCCTGTACGTGGGCGACAACTACTACGTGGATACGGTCGGCGCGCGGGGGGCGGGCATGGAGTCCCTGGTCGTCAATCGTTTCGGCAGGCTGGGGGTCGAGGAGATCGTCGACGCGCCGATCGTCACGCACGTAGGCGAGGTCGCGCGCTGGCTGGAGTCCGTGAGGCGCTGAAGCGCTGCCGCGGCGCGGCGGACGACCGTCCTGCGCGGCGAGGTTTGCCCGGGCCTGCTGTTCCAGCCGGTCGTGGAACGCGGCGGTAAGGAAAATCCGCGGGAGTTCCAGGAATATGCGCAGCACCCGGGACCGTCCGGCCCTCCAGTCGGGATCCGGCAGGAACCCGTATTCCTGCCGCACGGCAGCCTCGTAGGCATCGAACCGGGCGGGAGGCGCGCCGAAGATCGCGAGATCGATGTCCCGGACAGTTGCCGCGTCGCGGTTCGGACCCGCGCCTCTCGCCGCGTCGCGTGCGGACACGGGGCCGGCGGCGGGACCGCGCGACTCCTCCGTCCCCGCGAAGTGCGCCGTGGCGAGGACCAACCCGGCCGATGCCGAGCCGCGCTGTCGCCTTACGGAGGAGCGCCGCGGAGAACGGGCAGCGCAAGCGGGCCGACCCGCGAACCCGGCTCCTGGCTTGCAATTCGGCGCAGCCCGGGTAGAATGCCGTCAGCCGCTTGGGCGGCGCCACCCATGAGACTGCTGGCATTCGCGCTGAAGAGGCTCGGCCGACTCCTCCTCACCGTCCTGCTGATCTCCACGATCATCTTCTTCGTCATCCGGGTCATCCCGGGCGACCCCGCGCTCGTGATCGCCGGCCTGGATGCGTCGCCCGAGAGCATTGCCGCCATCCGGGCGAAGATCGGCACCGACCAGCCGCTGGCGCTGCAGTACGTGCGGTGGCTGGCCGCCGTGGCGCGTTTCGACTTCGGCACCTCGCTCGCCACGGGACAGCCCGTCACGGCCATGATCCTCGAGCGGTTCCCGCTCACCCTCACCCTCGCCCTGCTCGGCATGGTGATCGCCCTGGTGCTGTCCATCCCGCTGGGGATCGTCTCGGCGGTCAGGCGCTGGTCCGTCTGGGACTACCTCGGCATGCTCTTCTCGCAGATCGGCATGGCGGTGCCCAGCTTCTGGCTCGGCATCCTGCTGCTGCTGGGTCTCGCGGTGAAGGTGCGGCTGTTCCCCCTGTTTGGCTCGGGCACCCTCAAGCACCTCGTGCTGCCGGCCGTCGCGCTGGGCTTCGCCCGGGCCGCGATCCTGCTGCGCCTGACCCGGGCGTCGATGGTGGAGGAGTTGTCGCGCGAGTACGTGGTGACCGCCCGGGCCAAGGGTCTCACCGAGCGCATGGTGAAGTACAAGCATGCGCTGAAGAACGCGCTCCTGCCCGTGGTGACGGTGGCGGGCATCCAGCTCGGCTACATGCTCGGGGGCGCGGTCATCATCGAGCAGGTGTTCTCCCTGCCCGGCCTCGGCCGGCTCTTCCTGACCGGCGTCTACCAGCGCGACTTCCCCCTCATCCAGGGCGGTATCGTGTTCATCGCGCTCGCCTTCTCCCTGATCAACTTCGCGGTGGACATCCTCTACAGCGTGCTCAACCCGAAGATCAGGATCGGCTGATGGACGGGGGAACGCTGCTCGCGGTCCGTGGTCTCGTGGTGAGCTTCCAGCGCGACCGGGACGGTCCGGTCTCCCGAGCCCTGCGCGGGGTGGACCTGTCGGTGGAGGCGTCCGAGATCCACGGCCTCGTCGGTGAGTCGGGGTGCGGAAAGACCGTCACCTCGACCGCGATCATTGGACTGCTGCCCGCGCCGCCGGCGCGCATCGAGGCCGGCAGCATCGTCTTCGAGGGCCGGGACCTGCTCGGCCTCTCCGCCGAGGAGCGCCGGAAGGTGCGGGGCAGGCAGATTGCAATGGTCTTCCAGGAGCCCGCCCGCTACCTCAACCCGTCCCTCCGCGTGGGCGCCCAGATCACCGAGATGCTCCGCCTCCACCTCCGCATGGGCCGGCAGGAGGCAGAGGCCCGGGCCGCGGAGCTCGCCGGGCTCGTGGGGCTCGGCGGGGCGCGACGGGTGCTGCAGACCTACCCCCACGAGCTGTCGGGCGGCATGAAGCAGCGCGCGATGATCGCCATGGCCATCTCGTGCAACCCGCGCCTGCTGATCGCCGACGAGCCGACCACGGCGCTGGACGTGACGCTGCAGCTGCAGATCCTCCGGCTGATCGTGCGCCTGCGCGAGGCCTTCCGCATGGGGATCCTTTTCATCTCCCACGACCTGCGCCTCGTGCGCACCGTGGCCGACCGGGTGACGGTGATGTACGCGGGCCGGGCCGTCGAGACCACGTCGGCGCGCGACCTCTACCGCGGGGCCCTGCACCCATACACGCGCCTCCTGCTCGCCTCCATCCCCGCGGCCCAGAAGCGCGGCACGCGCCTGAAGGTGATACCCGGCCGGGTGCCGGACGCGCAGGCGATTCCCGCGGGGTGCGCCTTCCACCCCCGGTGCCCGCTCGCCGAGGACCGGTGCCGGGTCGACATGCCCGAGAGCCGCGAGCACGCACCCGGCCACGCCGCGTCCTGCCATTTCGTGGGGAAGCCATGGCCGGATTGATCGAGGTCCGCGACCTCTCGAAGCGCCACCGGGCGCGCGGCCTGCACCGTCCGGGCTCGGGCGTGCTCGCCGTCGACCGGGTGAGCTTCTCGATCGAGCGCGGCAGCGTGTTCGGGCTGGTGGGCGAGTCGGGATGCGGCAAGACGACCCTGGCGCGCGCGGTCCTCCACCTCGATCCCCCGACCTCGGGCGACGTGCTCTACGACGGTGCGAGCCTCTCGGGGCTCCCACGGCGCGCGCTGCGCGAGCAGCGCCGGCACATGCAGATCGTGTTCCAGGACCCGAACGGCGCGCTGGACCCCAAGATGCGCATTCGGGACAGCATGGAGGAGGGGCTTCGGAACCTCCGCGTGCCGGCAGCCGAGCGGCGCCGCCGGGTGGAGGAGCTGCTGGAGCTGGTGGGCATCCCCGCCGAGCACGCGGCCCGGTGGCCGCACGAGTTCTCGGGCGGCCAGAAGCAGCGCATCGTGGTGGCCCGGGCCCTCACGATGGACCCCGACTTCATCGTGCTTGACGAGCCGGTCAGCAACCTCGACGTGTCGATCCAGGCCCAGATCATCAACCTGCTGCAAGACTTGCGCGCCCGGTTCAACCTCACGTACCTGTTCATCTCGCACGACCTGCACCTCGTGGCGTACGTGAGCGACCGGATCGGGGTGATGTACCGGGGCCGGCTCGTGGAGGTCGCGGCTGCCGATCCGATCATGGCCCGGCCGCTGCACCCCTACACGCAGCGCCTGTTCTCGTCGGTGCCGGACGCGGTGACCGGCGACGCGGTGGCCGACGGCGCGGCCGGCTCGGAAACCCCCGCCGGGGATGGCGCGACCGACGGCCCGGGACACGGACGCGGCTGCCCGTACTGCGGGCAGTGCGGACGGGAAACCTCCCGGTGCCGCGAAGCGGAGCCGGAGCTCCGCGACGTCGGGGGAGGGCACCTCGTGGCGTGTTGGGGCGGCCTGTCCGACATCCGTGTCGACGGCCGCCCTTCGACATCCCTGTCGAGGGGGGATGATCCCGGGCGGCTTTGACGGTATGATGAACGAGCCTGTAGTGAACGGCTCGACGGAGAACGAAGGAGGAGAACCATGAATCGATCTCGCTGGATCATCGCGGCCCTGCTTGCCGCTCTGCTGGTGCTGCCCGCGGGCGCCCTTCTGGCGAAGGACCTGAACTTCGCCCTGTCGGGCAACCCGGACACCCTCGATCCCCACAAGACCTCGGGCACCCTGACGTTCCAGACCCTGAAGAGCGTCTACGACACGCTGGCCGAGTCCGACCAGTCGGGCAAGCTCGTGCCCGCCCTGGCCGAGAGCTGGACTGTGTCGGGCGATTTCCTCACCTGGACCTTCAAGCTGCGCCAAGGCGTGGTGTTCCACAACGGCGACAAGCTCACCTCGAAGGACGTCAAAGCGACCTTCGACCGGATCCGGGACAAGGCGACCGCCTCGCCGAAAGCCGCCGAGTACTCGGCGGTCGCGTCGGTCGAGACACCCGACGACGCCACCGTGGTGTTCAAGCTCTCGCAGCCTTCGGCGCCGTTTCTCGCCGCCATAGCCTCGGGCTGGGGCGCCATCATGCCCAAGAGCCTCATCGACCAGAACTGGGACTTTGCGAACAAGCCGGTCGGCACCGGACCCTTCGTGCTGAAGGAGTTCGTGCGCGACAGCCGGATCGTGCTCGAGAAGAACGCGAAGTACTGGATGGCCGGGCTGCCGAAGCTCGACCGGATCGTCATGAACATCATCCCCGACCGGGCCGTGCAGGTGCAGGGCCTGATGACCGGAGCCATCGACGCCGTGGAGTTCGTCGACCCCGTGGACTTCCCGGTGCTTCAGACGAGCAAGGACGTGACGATCGACAAGTCGATGTCCGCCCTCATCATGGTCATGGCCATGAACTGCACCAATCCCGTCCTGTCCAACGTGAACGTGCGCCAGGCGGTGAACTACGCCATCAACAAGCAGCAGGTGCTCGACATCGCCTACGGCGGCGGCAAGGTGATCGGCACCTTCATGGACGTCGACAACGCTTATTACAAGGACTTCACGTCGCTCTATCCCTACAACCCCGACAAGGCGATGGCGCTCCTGGCCGAGGCGAAGATCCCGGCCGGCACGACCTTCGAGATGGTGCTGCCCTCGAACTACGACATGCACGTGAAGGCCGGGCAGATGTACCAGGAGATGCTGACCAAGGTCGGGCTGAAGGTGAACATCAAGCTCGTCGACTGGCCCACCTGGCTCTCCGACGTCTACACCGGCGGCAAGTACGACTTCACGGTGGTCGGCCACACGGGCAAGCTGGACCCCGACGGCACCGTGGGCGGCTACGGCGGGGGCAAGTACGTGAAGTGGATGAACGCGGGTTGCCTGGACCTCATCAACCGGGCGAAGCTCACCGCGGACTTCGAGTCGCGCAAGCGCCTGTACGACCAGGCCCTGGAAATCATGGCGAAGCAGGTGCCCTTCGTGTACCTCGGCACCTCGTTCCGCTACAAGGCGTTCCGCAGCAACGTGTCAGAGTACCGCATGACCCCGAAGCTGGACACCTTCGACTTCCGCTGGACCGACAAGAAGTGATCCGTGCCCGCGGACGCGGGAGCGTGGCCTTCGCGCTCTCGGTCCTGTTCCTGATCATCCTGGGGGCCGCCGCGCTGGCGGCCCCCCTCATCGCCCCGCGCAGCCCGACCGACCAGGTGCTGGCCGGTCGTTTCTCGCCGCCGGGCGCTGCCTTCCCGCTGGGCAGCGACGACCTGGGCCGGGACATCCTGAGCCGGATCATCTACGGCTCCCGGTCCGCCCTGCTCGTGGGCATCGTGTCCGTCAGCATCGCGGTCGCGCTCGGGATGACCGCGGGCCTCTTCGCGGGCCTCGCACCCTCGGCGGTGGACAACGCCATCATGCTCCTCATGGACGGTCTGCTTTCGTTCCCCACGGTGCTCCTGGCCATCACCGTGGTCTCGTTCCTCGGCTACGGCCTGCCCCAGGTGATGATCGCCATCGGCGTCATCTACAGCCCGACCTTCGCACGCATCGTGCGCGCCGAGACGCTCGTCATCAAAACCGAGGAGTACGTGGAGGCGTCCCGGGCGCTGGGCACGCGCCTTCCCGTGATCGTCTTCCGGCACATTGTGCCCAACCTGCTCGGCAAGGTGATCGTGCAGGCCTCGATCACGTTCGCCCTTGCGGTGGTGGTGGAGGCGTCGCTGTCGTACCTGGGGCTCGGCATGCAGCCGCCCGCGGCCAGCTGGGGCCTGATGCTGAAGGACGCCCGCACCTACCTCATGCAGGCGCCGTGGATGGCCGTGTACCCGGGGCTCGCCCTCGCCCTCACGGTGCTCTGCTTCAATGTGATCGGCGACACCCTGTCCGAGCGCCTGAACCCGAAGGTTCGCTAATCTCCCTCCAGCAGTCGCGCCAGGTAGCGCGACTTCATCTGCCGGCTCGCCATCAGCTGCTTGGCCGGCGGCAGCTTCAGGATGACCCCGAGCACCGCGGCCATGGCCCGATGGCTGGCGAGCACGCCGTTGTCGAAGATGAGGTGCTGGAGCGTGCCGCGCTCGATTGCCATCAGCACAGCACGGTGGGCGCCGTTCACGGGCGAAATGACCCTGGCCGCGCGGGGCGAGAGGGACAGCGCCCGGTGCGTGCACGCCCGCACGCACACCCCGCAGCCGAGGCACACCGTCGCGTCCACGCGCGCTTTCCTCAGCTTCGGCCGGCGCGCGTCGTTGGCCGACACGAGGCCGATCGCCTCCACGGGGCAGGCGGCCGTGCAGGCGCCGCAGCCGGTGCACGCGGAGGCGTCCACGACCGGCAGCCAGTTAGTGGTCTGGATGGGGTTGAGCACCGCGAACCGGCGCGCGGCGATCATCGCCTCGCAGCAGCACCCGCAGCAGTTGCAGATGAAGCTCACCCCGCGCTGCACGTTCTCGCCGAACTGGACCAGGCTCCGGGCCTGCGCTTCCTCCAACAGTGCGAGCGCCTCCGGCACGTCCACCTCTCGCGCGTACCCGGCCCTCGCGATCGACTCGGCCGCTCCGCCGAAGGTCATGCAGTTGTTTTTCGGCGCGTCGCAGTCCCTGCCGAGGTGCTCCATCTTGTGCCGGCAGTAGCACACGCCCACGCCCCGGTGCGTCGCGGTCTTCACGACCTCGCTCGCGCGCTCCCAGTCCAGCACCGTGAGGGTGCCCTCGGCCGGAAGCACCGCCTCCTGCACGAACGTCCGGCCCAGCCTGGTCTCGCTGGTGAACAGGGCCTTGATGAAGTCCTCCTCCACGTTGAGGTACTGGTAATAGAGCTCCGCGAGCGCCTTCTGGTCGATGTCCGACCTGATGCGCATCATCGAGAACTCGAAGAACCCCGCCATGGGCGGGGGTAGGAAGAACGTGTGCACGCCGTCCGGGCCTTCCGTGTCCACGAGGATCGCCCTTCCCGCGAGCGTGTCGAGGGTCTTCCGTGCCTCCGCTTCGTCGATGCTCCAGGCCTTCGCAGCCCGGGCTGCGGTGAAGGGCCGGATCGGAAGCCGCGCCACGAGGCCGGCCTCGCGCTCGCTGAAGAGCATGGCAAGGATCTTGAACAACACCTCCGACGCCGGGGCGCCCTGGGGGAACCGGTTCAGCCTGTCCACGAGCGAGGCATAGCCGGACTTCAGGGTCGCGTGCGCCATCAATCTCTACCTTTTAGGTCGGTCGGAGCCCCGAGCGCAGCCAAAGCCGCGTCCCACACCGGGTCCGGCGGCGGCGGGGCGACGATGGTGAGCGTCGTCTTCCGCACGGGGTGCTCGAACGACACTTCCCGGGCGTGCAGGTGTATGCCGCCGCCCGGGTTGGACCTGCGCGCGCCGTACTTGAGGTCGCCCTTGATGTGGCACCCGATTGCCGCGAGTTGCGCCCTGATCTGGTGGTGCCGGCCGGTCTTCAGGTCGATCTCGAGCAGGAAGTAACGCTCGAGGACCGCAGCGAGCCGGTACGAGAGGTGCGCCTCCCGGGCTCCCGGCACCGGCCGGGGCGCTGCGTACGACTTGTTCTGCTCAGGGTTTCGCGTGACCCAGTGCACGAGGGAGTCCGCATCCTTCGGAGGCCGGGCATCCACCACGGCCCAGTAGCGCTTGTGCACGCCGCCCTCGCGGAACAGCACGTTCATGCGCTCGAGCGCCTTGCTCGTTCGGGCGAAGATCACGACCCCGCTCACCGGCCGGTCGAGCCGGTGCACGATACCGACGAACACGTTGCCGGGCTTGCCGTGCTTCTCCTTGAGATACCCGGCCACGCGCTCGGCGAGCGTGACGTCGCCCGTGGCGTCGCCCTGGACGATGTCCGAGGCCGCCTTGTTGACCGCCAGGATATGGTTGTCCTCGTAGAGCAATTGTAGAGGCGTCATGGTTGATCCGGTCCGGCCGCTCCAGTATAGCCCATGCGCGCCGGGAGGGTCCATGAGAGCAGAGGTGCGACGGCAGCGTGGTCGCGAAGGTGAATATGGTGCTCGAGTTCGCGGAGTGGTGTCTCGAGCGGAGCGAGGCGCGGGTGCCGAATCTGGGCACGGAGACGCGTTGGTCGATCAGCTACGCGATGTGAGTACGGGTCGGCGAACTTCGATCAGACTGTTTCCATTCAGGTCGCGTATGTGCTACATCCATTAACAGGATATGAACGTCCTGCTCATCATCGCAGGTGTCGTCTTCGTCATCTGGCTCATCGCCAAGTCTGTCGCAGATCGCAAGCTGCCCGCGAAAACGGATTCATCGCGACCCGTCATCCCTCATCCCCAACCGGCTCCCGTCCGTTCAGAGAGAGCACAGAAAACTCTCGGGCCGCAACCCATTCGTCTGGAAGACATACAGCTCGATGATCCGATCTTCCGATCCGCCCTCGAGGCCATGGAAGCTGGGGAGAGCGCGTTCATCACCGGCAGGGCCGGAACGGGCAAGTCGACGCTACTACGCTATTTCAAAGATACGACCCACCGTTCGGTCGTGGTCCTGGCTCCAACGGGCGTCGCGGCGCTGAACATCGGGGGACAGACGATCCACTCGTTCTTCCGACTGCCACCCCGGGATTTCCTCGATCCCGACGACATGCAGCCGCCCCGCGGACAATCCGTCCTGTTAATGCGCAAGCTGCAGACGTTGGTGATCGACGAGGTGTCGATGGTCCGCGCGGACATGCTTGAATGCATCGACCGGAAGCTCCGAATGGCTCGTAGCAGATCACACGAACCCTTCGGCGGGGTTCAGATGGTACTCATAGGCGATCCGTTTCAGCTGCCGCCGGTGGTCCAGGACGCCACGGTCCGCGAGCACTTTCAGGAGCTTTATGGCGGTCCTTACTTCTTCAAGTCCCCCGCGCTCAAGGAAGCGAACCTACGCCTGATCGAGCTACAGAAGAACTACCGTCAGTCAGATCCGCGCTTCATCGATCTCCTCAACAGGGTGAGAGAAAACAACCTTGATCCGGCGAGCATCGAAATCCTGAACGGCAGGGTGCAAAGCCGGGAGAGAGCATTCAATGGAGAACCGTACATCACCGCCACGCCGACCAATGCGATAGCCCAGCAGATCAATACGACCTACTTGAATGCATTGCCAGGCCAGGAAGTCACCTTGCATGGAGATTTCGCCGGCGAGCTCACGCCCATCATGAACGGCCTCCCGGCCAAGTTGCCCACTGACGATCCCCTGGTGTTGAAGGATGGCGCACAGGTGATGCTCGTTCGAAATGATGTCCAGCGCCGGTGGGTGAATGGTACCCTGGGCACGCTATCAGGGGATCCCCGAAGGTCAATCGCGGTTAATCTCGGCGGAGCCACTTATCAAGTCGACAAGTGCACCTGGGAAAAAATCGAGTATGCCTACGACACCATCGAGGAGAAAATAGTCCCAAAAGTCGTTGGAACCTTCACGCAATACCCGCTGAAGCTCGGATGGGCATTCACGATCCACAAGGTGCAGGGGCTCACGCTAGACCGCCTCTACCTCGATCTCGCGGGCGGCGCTTTCGCTCACGGTCAGACGTACACCGCCCTTAGCAGGTGCAGATCCCTCGACGGCCTTGCCTTGGGCAGGGCAGTGTACCCGGCAGACATCATTCTCGACGCCGGGATATTGGCATTCAGAGAAGCATTCCGCAGCTGATCTCCGCGGAACGCGCTTCACACCCGCATCCGCTCCGGCACTTCGAGCACCCTCACGAACTCCGCGATCACCTGCACCTCGTTCTCATCCTGCGGTTCGAGGACGATCGGCTCATACGCAGGGTTCCGTGGCTTCAGCACGATGCGGGCATGGTGCCATCCCTGCTCCGCGTCCGCGGCCTTCTCCGAGTGGTACTGCTTCACGGTGTACTGGCCGCCGGTGTGGGGATCGGAGATGCCCGAATGCCAGACCAGCAGCACCCGGCCCTCCCTGCTTCCGGCCCGGGCGGGCCTGAACACGCACCAGGACCCGTTGGGGATCAGCGGAATCATGGAATCGCCCTGCACCTGGGCAATGAACATGCCCTTCTCGAAGTCGAGGTTCTCGTTCGGCTTCACCCAGGTCTCCGCCCACTCTGGGGCGTCCTCGAGGCTCGCCTGCTCCCGGCTCCACGAACCTGCTGCCGCCTTCAGCGAAGTCAGGGGGAGGCAGTTCACCCATGGGGAACGCTCTTCAACAGGCACTTCCTTCCAAGGGAAGATCCGCTCGGGTTCCTCACCCGCGCATTCAGAGAGGATCAGCGGCAGTCGCACCAGCTCCCGGCAGATGCGGAACTCCCACGTGCCGTGCTTCCCGAGATTGCTCACCGCCTTCACCCACTTCTGGGCTGCAGCGGTCTTGGCCGCGACCTGGTTGGGCTCACGGTCGCCGCCGCCGCCCTTGATCTCGAGCACGAGGATGCGAGCCTCGGCTCCGGCTGCAGGCCGCAGGCGGATGATGAAGTCCGGGATGCAGACGTGCTGGTTGTCCTGGTACTCGTAGGAGATCTGCAGACCGAGGTGCCGGGTGTTGGCTACGAAGCACTCGACGAGGGCGGACGACTCCAGGTACTTGATCGCGTACTCCTCGTCGGTGCTCATGACCATCGCGTAATTGAGGTGGCTCTTTTCCAGTGAGACCACGGGACGCGCGGTGCGTTCGTTGACGTCCCTGGTCGAGAGCCACGGTTTGAACCGGTTCAGAAGCGGCACCAGCGGCGCCTCCTCGCTGGCCGCAACCGGCTGGATGGCATCCAGGAGCATCGAGCGGATGCGCGTGACGTGCTTCTCGTGTGCGATCTCACGCATATCGACGCCCGGCGCAGCTCGGACGCGGGTTGCGATGTACTCTTCGAGGATCCTCACGATCTCGGGGAAGAGCTCGTGACGAGCGAGGGCGACCCGCTTGCTGCCCTGCCCCTGCTCGAGGGCTCCGACGATTTCTTTCGCGATCCCGAAGACGATCTGCTGGAGCCTGACCGTTTGGTAGAACTCCTGCCGGTCCTGCGATATGAACTCCCCGGGCGACCTTCCCAGCGCGCCTTCCCCTGATTTCGAAGGCCCCGCGCTCGGGGAGCGCGTGGATGTGGTGGTAGACGGGCTCCGATTCGTCGGTCAGTTTGGGTGTCTTGCCCTTGAACGGGATGAGGGAGAACGGGATCCCGTACACGTCGACGTATTCGGGCGGCAGCAGTCCCGTCTCGGGGTCGGGGGTGTAGCTGGTACGCCGCAGTCCCCTGCCGACCACCTGCTCGCAGAGGAGCTGGCTTCGGAACGGACGCAGGCCGAGGATGTGCGTCACGTTGTTCGCGTCCCAGCCTTCGGTCAGCATCGACACCGAGACGACGCAACGCACCTGTTCCCCCGGCTTTCCCCGG
>JAPLSM010000004.1 GCA_026398635.1 Spirochaetota bacterium
CGGCGGCGGCCAGAACACCTGGGGCACCTCCGACGAGTTCCACCTCGCCGCAATCAAGGCGGGCGGCGACTTCATCCTCACCGTGGAAGGCGAGTTCCGGGGTGCGGGCGTCAACAAGCACCGGAAATGGGGCCTCACGCTCCGGCAGGACTTCGCCGGGGACGCGGTGCACGCCGACGCCGCCGTCCACGGCGACGGCCTTACCTCGCTGCAGTACCGCGAGGCAAAGGGCGCCGAGACGCTCGAGGTGAAGGCGCCGTTCGCCTCCGCCGAGATCATCCAGCTCGAGCGGGCCGGGAAGACGGTCGTCATGCGCGCGGCGAAGCGGGGCGAGCCCTTCGTCGAAACCGCGCGGGTCCCGCTGGGCTTCTCCGGCAAGGTCCTCGCCGGCATCTTCGTCTGCTCGCACGAGATCGCCCTGGCCGAGACCGCCGTCTTCCGTAACTTCCGGTTCGACGTGCCAGCGGCCGAGGGCCTGGACGGCGAATGGCCCGGGTCTCAGAAGAAACCCTCGCCCAGCCGGCTGGAGCTGCTGGACATGGACACGGGCCTGCGCAGGATCGTCTATTCGAGCGTCCGACACTTCGAGGCGCCCAACTGGTCCCGCGACGGCGCGTTCTTGTTGTACAACCAGGAGGGCAGGATCCACCGGCTTCCCCTCGACACCCTGAAGCCGAGGGTCCTCGACACCGGGCGCGTGAAGGCCAACAACAACGACCACGGCATCTCCTTCGACGGGCGGCGGCTCGCCCTGTCCAGCCACACGAAGCAGCCGGGGCGGAACGCCGGCTCGCAGATCTACGTCGTGGGAATCGAAGGCGGCACACCGGTGAAGGTGACCGACCAGGCGCCTTCCTACTGGCACGGGTGGTCGCCCGACGGCACGACGCTGGTCTACTGCGCCGAGCGCGGGGGCAACTACGACGTCTACGCCCTCGCTTCGCAGGGCGGGAAGGAAAAGCGGCTCACGACCGATCCCGGGCTCGATGACGGGCCCGAGTACAGCCCCGACGGCGCGTTCATCTACTTCAACTCGACGCGCACCGGCCGGATGAAGATATGGCGGATGAGGCCCGACGGAAGCGCCCAGGAGCAGGTGAGCTTCGACGAGTATCACGACTGGTTCGCCCATCTCTCCCCCGACGGGAAGCGGATGGTCTATGTCTCCTATCCCCCCACGGTGCCGGCCGCCAAGCACCCGCGCAACCAGCGCGTCATGATCCGCGAGCAGGACGTGGCGAACGGGAAGGTGCGGGTGCTCGCCTACCTCTACGGGGGCCAGGGCACGATGAACGTCCCCTCCCCCCTCCTGGAGCCTCGACGGCAGGTCCGTGGCGTTCGTCTCCTACACCTACGGGAATCCAAAAATCTGATGGGACGGTTGGCGGGGAGGTGGTGCCTCGTGACGGGTTCGTCGCGGGGCATCGGGAGGCAGATCGCGATGGGACTGGCCCGGGAGGGGGCGAACGTCATCGTCCACGGGCGAACACTCGAGCACACGCGCAGCACGCTCGCGGCGCTGGAGCCGTTCGAGGCGCAGACCGACGCTGCCGGGGGCGAGCTGTCGGATGTCGCCGACATTGAGCGGCTGATCCGAAGCGTACTCGACGCCCACGGCGGCGTCGACATCCTCTACAACAACGCCGGCATCCAGGGCGAACGGAAGGAGATCTGGGACACCTCGCTCGACGAGTGGAAGGCGGTGTTCCAGGTCAACCTGTTCGCCATGGTGCTCCTGAGCACCGCCTTCGCCCGGGGCATGAAGGAGCGCGGATACGGCCGGATCGTCAATCTCTCCTCGGGAATCAAGGACGC
>JAPLSM010000304.1 GCA_026398635.1 Spirochaetota bacterium
GGATGTGATGGAGGGACCTCGCGCCGTTCGGGCGGACGAGCTTTCCGCGGTGGTGGAGCTGTCCGACACCGTATTCGGCGAGTACTCGCCCCACGACATGGGGCGCTGGTACCCGACCCTGTTCTGCCGGGAGAACCTCGGCCACCTGCGGGTGTTCGTCGACGACGGCAGGCCCGTGGCGCTCGCCGGCTTCACGATCAACCGGGTCGTGACGCCCGGTGCCTCCTTCACGGCCGCGTGCATCGGGTCGGTCTGCACGCTGAAGAGCCACCAGGGCCAGGGCCTCGGAACCCGGCTCATGCACGACTGCGTGGCGGCCGCGCTGTCCGAGGCCGTGCCCGTGCTGCTCGTATCGGGCGGACGGGGGCTCTACCGGCGCATGGGCTGCATCGACGCCGGGCGCTACGGCACGGTCCGCGTTCCGCGCAGGGCTGTGCCTTCCGCGGGCGTCCGCGAGGTGCGGGAATGGCGCCTCGGCGATGTCCCACGGATGGCGGAGCTTCACCGCGCGGAGCCGGTCCGGTTCGAGCGCTCGGAGCAGGAGTGGTACGCATTCCTGCGCACGGGGCGGGTCGCGGACAGCCCCTGCCGCACCTGGGTGGTGTCTGCGCCCGGCCGGCCGGGGGACATCGAAGCCTACCTCTGCGCGCAGGAGACCGTGGAAACGCCGCAGGGCCGAGCGGCTTCCGTGCAGGAGATCGCCGGGTCGCGCCTTGCGGTGCTCGCGGCGCTCCCGCCCGTGATGGACGCGATGCGTGCCGACCTGGCCGACGTGGATTCCCCCGTCTCGGACCGCGGGATGGCAGCGATCGCTGCGCAGTTCGGCCTCCAGGTCGTCCCCCGGGGCTTCCATGGCACGGTGAAGGTGATCGATCCCCCGAGGCTGCTTCCGGCCCTCCGGCGTTTCGTCGGCTCCGGCATCTCGATCGAGGCCGGCGCGGACGGGTTCGTTTTCCGGCTCGGTACTGAGTCCTTTACGGTGCGCGGCCTCGATGAGGTCACCGCGTTCATGTTCGGTTCGATTGAAAAGCAGGCAGCCCTGCCGGGACCCGGCCCCCTGCGGTTGGCGCTGGATACCGCGTTCCCGATCCCTCTTCCCGACTATGGGCTGAACTATATATAGAAGACCGCATGCGCCGCGTTGCGGCCGGTCTCACCGGTCCGCGAACGCCCGGTCGACCCAGCGGCCCGACCACTCGCCGTTCCAGAACCTGATGCCGTCCGAAGGCATCGCGGTGAAGAACCGGGCTTCCGCGGACTCGACGGGGTGCGACTCATCGTAGGATGTCCGCCAGCCCTGCACGAACTCGCCGGCACCGTCCGCGGGAACCACTGCGAGCACGGCGCCCCCGAACCCGGCGCCGAACCCCGAGGCTCCGAGCGCGCCCAGCCCGATCGCGGACCGCTGGAGGAAGTCCACCTGCGGTACGATGTTTCCCAATAACCTGCGGGACGCGGCATGGGAGAGGCTGATCATCCTGCCGAACCGGTGCAGATCGCGCCGACAGAGTGCCCGGTCCGCTTCTGGCAGGTACCGGCGATCCTCGAGCATGAACTGGCGCACCCGACCGGCCAGGTGGAGCTCACGCGGGGTTCCCGCGAGTGTACGCTCGATCGCGAACAAGGCGCGTCTGCCGTGACGCGCCTCGGCGTGGTCTGCCACCTCCCCGAGGTTCGGGAGGTCCGTGCGCCAGGCCCGGCTGCACGCAGCAGCAGCCTCCCGCGCCCGGCGCGAGGCGAGGTTATAACGCTCCAGCGCCTCCCTCGTCTTTTCGGCCCGGACTCCCGAGAAGCAGACCGCAAAGGTGTGATCCGCTGGCCAGGAGAGGTCGGCCTTGTGGACCGTGGGCGCGTACTGGTACAGGGAGAGCATTCCCGCCCTGCCGTTCAGAATCGCGGTGTGGTCCTCGGATCCCCCGAACGTGCCAACCCCCCGGCCGCCAGCCAGCCCGCGGAAGGTCTGACCGTTCTCGCAGCAGGCGAGGTACATGGCCAGGTCCACCCCGTCGCGGATGTCGGCCCGGAATCGGCGCGAACCGGCAAGGCCGTTGGCCTCGGCGATGGCCACAAAGGTCATCATCATCAACGCCGAGGACCCGCTCATGCCGCTGCCGACCGGCAGGGTGCTGGAGAACGCGATGTCGACCCCGCCGAGCCTGCCCCGGGTCCCCAGATTCGCGGCTAGACGCTGTGTCATGGTCATCGGGTAGTTGGCCCACCCGCCCGGCGTCGGGGTGATGGACGAAGCAGCGGGAAACTCGATGGGCTCGAACTCGTCCCTGTCACCGGCCATTCGGACCGAGCCCCGGTCGTTCGCCCCGGCTGCGAACAGGAACCCCCGGTCGATGGCGCACACAAGGCTGTGGCCACCGGCGTAGTCGGTGTGCCTGCCCATGACTTCGAGCCGTCCCGGCACGAAACCGACGAAGATAGGATGTCGGCCGGGCTTCCTAAACCGGGCCCCGAACCGCCCGAGCAGCTCCAAGGCTGCCCGCCGGTACGGCAACCACGCTGCCGGAGTTGTCGTATCACGGCGAATAGCCCGGTCGAGGCCCGCCAGGGTCGTGGGCATTGACGCAAAGATAGCAGGAAACCGGGCCAAGTGTCGCGGGCTCTGCCGGAGCCCGTTTTTTCATGGTATTGCGGTGACATATCCGATGGGCGCGCCTGCCTCTTTTCCCCTTGACACTCTCACGGGCATGTACTAAAATATCCACAATTCGGCCACTCCGATGGCCGGCGTACGCGGGTGCGGATGCCGGGGAGAGGGGTCGAAATAGTGCTTGACGCCTGAAAACCGGTCTGGTAGGATAGCGTGGCACTATAGGATACGGGGTGTGAAGGGGCCGTTGGCTCTGAACCCCGACACGAGGAAAGGGAGGAAGTGAATGAAGCGTCTCACCCTTCTCACCATTCTTCTCGTTGTGGTGGGCTTGGCCTCGGGGTTCGGCCTCGAACTCAAGCCCGGGTTTACGCTCAGCGCGAATGCAAAATTGTCTTGGGGTATCAACCTGGATACCATGGCCACCGGGTTCAAGAACGCAGAGACCATTGATGCGTACGTCTGGTTCTTCGCCGACGAAACCACGGACACCCACCAGGGCGAAGGTGACTGGTATGGGGTCATCAAGGTCAAGGACCTCGAGCTGTTCTGGTACACCAATGAGGCGCAGTATTTTGCGACCAACTGGACGTATGCGGTGGTGGGTGTGCCCGATTTAACAATTGAAGATCCGGACCTCGAAGCGAAAATCGTCGGCCTGGGCGGCAAACTCGCCATCGGCGTCTACAGCGACCCTGACCTGGGAAGCAACGTCGACTTCGTCGCGTCGCTCGAAAATGACGACAAAACTGATAACGACGTAGACTGGTACACCCTGGACGACGAAACTACGGTTGAAGCGGATCTCGGCGTGGACTATGCCGGCCCCGGAACCTACGTGAGCTACGCGGTTTCCGATGCCCTGACGGTCGCGTTCGAGATCGTCTCCAACAATGATTACTCCGTAGACGATTCGGATGCCTACGCCATGGCCCTCGACGTCCTCGCCACATTCGCCCCCCTGACGGTCACGGCAGGCGTGAACTACGGCTTCGCCCCGTACAGCCCCAACCCCTTCGGCCTCGGCCTGAAGGTTGCCGCTGACACCGACATGGTCGATGGGTGGGTTGGCTTCGACGGTTCATATGACACCGCGTTCCACTTCGAGGTTGGCGGTGGCGCGACCTTCACCCTCTTTGAGGTCACGACCGCGGCAGTCGCTGTCACCTACGGCACCGGCCGTAATGTCTTCGGTGCCGGCGGTAATATCTTAATCCCCTCGTTCGACGACATCGACCTGTCGTTCGTCTTCACCGAGCCTGCTGCGAAGGGCCTCGTGGACAATCTGGACCTCACCCTCACGGTGTTTGTCCTCGACATCCCCGACTCCCTCGAGTATGAAGTCAAAGTTGACGGCGGTTACCTGATGGGGGCCCTCTACCCCAACATCGAGGTCGATTTTGGTAACGACATCAACACAGGCAGCACCGCTGTAGCCCTGAACGGCGAGTACTTCTACCTCACCGTTGGCGTGGACATCAAAGTCATCCCGCTCACCACCTTCGGTGTGTACTACACGAGCGGCGACCTGTGGAATGTCGACGCATTGATTGGCACCATCGTCTTCTCGGCGAAGGTCACCTACTAACCTAGGGCTCTCCAAGTAACGCAGAACCCCGCCTTGCGGCGGGGTTCTTTTTTTATCCGGCCCCACACCCTTGCCCTGCTGCCTGCTCTCGGCTACTCTCCCGGCCATGAGGCTGTACCTCAGGAAGACCGCCCGGTCCCTGGCCGAGTCGTGCGCCCGGTACCAGCTCGAGGCTACCGAGGTGATCCACAGCGGAAAAGCCAGAGCCCAGGAGACCGCGGAGGCGATCGGCGAGGCGTGCACATTGTCGATCCGCGCCGCTGCCGGTCTCGACCCCCTCGATCCCGTCCAACCGTTCGCCAGGGAATGCCTCGCGATGCATTCCACGATCGTGGTCGGTCACCTGCCCTTTCTCGAGCGCCTCGCGGCGCTGCTGCTCGCGGGGCGCGAGGACCCTCCCGTGCTCGCCTTCCAGCACGGCGGCATGATCTGCCTCGAGCGCCGGGGCGCCCCCGAGGCGGGCACCCCGGTCGGCGCCTGGTGCCTGCTCTGGACCGCGTTCCCTGACCAGGTCCACCCCGGAGGATAGGATGGCCTTCTTCTTCGACGAGCCCTCCCGCACCTTCAGCGAATACCTGCTGGTGCCGAACCTCACGCGTCGGGGCTGCACCCCCGACGTGGTCAGCCTGAAGACCCCGCTCGTCAGGCACGCGAAGGGGACCGAGCCAGCGATCCGCCTGAACGTGCCCTTCGCCTCGGCCATCATGCAGGCGGTCTCCGACGACGCCATGGCCGTGGCCCTCGCCCGGCAGGGCGGCATCTCCTTCATCTTCTGCTCGCAGCCCGTGGAGGCCCAGGCCGAGATGGTGGCCCGGGTCAAGCGCTTCAAGGCCGGCTTCGTGGCCAGCGACTCCAACATGCGGCCCGACCACACCCTGCGCGATGTGCTCGCCCTGCGCGACTGCACGGGCCACACCACCATGGCGGTAACCGACGACGGTTCGCCCACGGGACGCCTCCTGGGAATCCTCACCAGCCGCGACTACCGGCTGTCCACCACGCCGCCCGACGCCCGGGTGCGGGACCTCATGACCCCCTTCGCCGACCTAGTCTACGGCCGCGAGGGCATGGGCCTGTCCGAGGCGAACGACCTCATCTGGGAGCACAAACTGAACTGCCTGCCGGTGATCACGAAGGACCAGCGGCTCGTGCACCTCGTGTTCCGCAAGGACTACGCCGAGCACAAGGAGCACCCCGACGAGCTGGTCGACCGGGACAAGCGCCTGGTGGTCGGCGCGGGCATCAACACTCGCGACTTCGAGCAGCGGGTGCCCGCGCTCGTCGAGGCCGGTGCCGACGTGCTGTGCGTGGATTCCTCGGACGGATTCACGGAGTGGCAGCGCGACACGATCCGGTGGATCAAGGACCGGTACGGCGACTCGGTGCGCGTGGGCGGCGGCAACGTCGTTGACGCGGAGGGGTTCCGCTTCCTCGTCGACGCGGGAGCCGACTTCGTGAAGGTCGGTATCGGCGGCGGTTCCATCTGCATCACCCGCGAGCAGAAGGGCATCGGCCGTGGCCAGGCCTCGGCCGTGATCGAGGTGGCCCGGGCCCGGGCAGCGCACCTCGAGGCCACGGGCGTGTACGTGCCGATCTGCTCGGACGGCGGCATCGTGCACGACTACCACGTCGTGCTCGCCCTCGCCATGGGCGCGGACTTCGTCATGATGGGACGGTTCTTCGCCCGGTTCGACGAGGCGCCCGGGCGGCGCTTGAGGGTCGGCGGCAGTTTCGTCAAGGAGTACTGGGGCGAGGGGTCGAACCGTGCCCGCAACTGGCAGCGCTACGACGCGGGCGGCGAGACCGGCCTCGCCTTCGAGGAGGGCGTGGACGGCTACGTGCCCTACGCGGGCGCCCTGAAGGATCACCTGTCCCTCACCATCGGCAAGATCCGGTCCACCATGGTCAGCTGCGGCGCCGTCTCCATCGCCGAGCTCGCGGCCACGGCGCGCATCACCCTCGCCTCGGCGATCAGCATCCGCGAGGGCGGCGTGCACGACATCACCCTAAAGGAGAACGAGATGCTGCCGGGCGGGGCGTAGCCATGCAAAGGGGAAACGTGCAGCGCGTCGTCTCCCTCGCGGCGCTCGGCCTCGCCCTGGCTCTCGCAGCCGCGCCGCTTCCGGCCGAGGTTCAGATCGTGGTCCACGGCAGCACGGGCCTCGGCCTCGACGGCCTCAAGGGCTACCTCGGCGACCAGGACCGGAAGGACCGGATCGTAGTGTACTCCGACGAGGCGCCCGTTCATCTGCTGTTCTTCTGGGACTCCCCAACGCTGGACCCCTGGGTGACGGTGACCGACGCGAAGGGCGTCGTGGTCGGCGAATTCGAGCTCGGGAAGGCGAACCGGGTCATCCTCGGCAGGCCCGGCAGGTACGTGCTGATGCTCACGGCCAGGAGCGGCGCGGGCCACTGGTTCTGCGTGGTCCTGGGCAGCCGGGAGTGGGACACGCACCGATAGGAGCCGGCACCGCTCCGAGCCGCCGACGCGCGGCATTCAGGTCGCACCAGACGCCGGGTCGCACCAGACGGCGGGCGCCCGAGGTTCCCACGCGCGGGCCTTCTTTGGTAGTATCCCACTCCGAGTCAGGGCAGCCAATGCAGCGAAACCGCCACATCGTGCTCGGCGACATCGCCTTCCGGGTGGACCGACCACAGCTCTTCAAACGCCTCGGCGTGGATTCCGACGACGACCTCGGCGCCGAGCTGGGAGCCCTCGTGTCCGACGCGGAATGCATCGGGCGGCCCCGGGTCATGTACCGCATGGCCGGCGTGGGCGAGTGCGGCGAATCCGAGACCGTGATCGGCGGCGTCCCTTTCTCCAGCCGGGTGCTCGCCGTCAACCTCCGCTCAGCGCACCAGGTGTTCCCCTACGTGCTCTCTTGTGGGGCCGAGCTGCAGGCCTGGAGCGGCGGCCTCACCGACCCGCTCGCCCAGTTCTGGGCCGAGACGATCAAGGAGTTCTCGTTGGGCTCCGCCATGGCGCGCTTCCTCGCGCACGTCGAGGATACCTTCCGCGTTGGCGCCAGCTCGACCATGAACCCCGGCTCGCTGCCGGATTGGCCGCTGCCGCAGCAAGCGCCGCTGTTCCGGCTGCTCGGCGACGTGATCGGGGCGATCGGCGTGACGCTGAGCGAGAGCTTCGTGATGTTTCCCACCAAGTCCGTGTCGGGCATCCTCTTCCCGACCGACAGCGACTTCGCGAGCTGCCAGCTCTGCCAGCGGGAGGAGTGCCCGAACCGGCGCGCGCCGTATGACCCCGGGCTGTTCGAGCGGCGGTACGCGAGCCAGGCCCCGAATGCCTGACGAGTGCTGGCGCGGCGAGCTCGCCCGAACCATCCGCACGGAGACCGATCTCGCGGCGCGCGTACGCCTGGACGAGCGCGAGAGGGAAGGAATCCGTTCTGCCGGTGAAAGGTACCCCTGGCGCATCACCCCCTACTACGCGGGCCTCATGGATCCCGACGATCCTGCCTGCCCCATCCGCCGACAGGCCATCCCCGCACCCGAAGAGCTGCACGACCCGCTCGGCACCCGCGATCCGATCGGTGAGGAGCCGCGCTCTCCCGCGCCGAACCTGATACGTCTCTACCGTGACCGGGTGGCCTGGTGCGTGACCGCCGCCTGCCCCGTCAATTGCCGGTTCTGCTTCCGCAAGCGGCTGGTCGCTTCGCCCGACGCCGGCGACTATTCGGCCGCCGCACGCCGTGAGGCGCTCGAGTACATCGCCCGCACCCCCGAGATCCGCGACGTGCTGGTGACGGGCGGCGATCCCCTGATGCTTCCCGACGAGACGATCGCGGACATCCTCGGGAGCCTGCGGGCCATCGGGCACGTGGAGATCGTCCGCATCGGCACCCGGACCCCGGTGACCCTCCCTCAAAGAATAACGCCCGAGCTGTGCGCCGTGCTTGAACAGCACCACCCGCTGTGGATCAACACGCACTTCAACCATCCGAAGGAGCTCGCGCCGGAAGCGGTCGCGGCGTGCGCGCGCCTCGCCGCAGCGGGAATCCCGCTGGGCAACCAGTCGGTGCTGCTGAAGGGGATCAACGACGACGTTCCGACGATGCTCGCGCTGGTGCAGGGGCTCGTGAAGGTCCGGGTGCGGCCGTACTACCTGTTCCAGTGCCACCTCGCCCCGGGCACGGCGCACTTCCGCACGCCCGTGGAAACCGGTCTCGCCATCGTGTCTGCGCTGCGCGGCTCCACCACGGGGTTCGCCGTACCGACCTACGTCGTGGACACGCCGAGGGGCAAGGTCGCGCTCTCGCCTCAAACGATCGTCGAACGGACCCCGGATGCCGTGGTGCTTCGCTGTCCCGACGGCTCGACGTGGACGGAACCGAACCCGCGCTAGAGCCCCACGATGTTGTATCCGGTGTCGACGAAGTGGATCTCCCCGGTCACCCCGCTCGCGAGGTCGGAGAGCAGGTAGAGCGCGGCCTTGCCGACCTCCTCCTGCGTCACCGAGCGGTGCATGGGCGACCGCTGCTCCATGATCCCGAAGATCTCGCTGAAGTTGGAGATTCCCGAGGCTGCCAGCGTGCGGATGGGCCCCGCGGAGATCGCGTTGACGCGCACGCCCCGCTCCCCCAGCTCCGCGGCGAGGTAGCGGACCGTCGACTCGAGCGCCGCTTTGGCCACGCCCATCACGTTGTAGTTCGGCAGGGCGCGCTGCGCGCCGAGGTAGGTGAGGGTCAGCACCGAACCGCCGTCCTTCATGAGGGGGAGCGCCGCGTGTGTAATGCCGACCAGCGAGTAGACGCTGACATCGAGAGCGACGCGGAAGCCCTCCCGGCTGGTGTGGTGAAACGGCTGCCGCAGCTCCTCCCGGCCCGCGTAGGCCACGGAGTGCACCACGAAGTCGAGCTTCCCCCAGCGCTCGCCGATCTCCGTGAAGACGCTCTCGATGTCGGCATCCTTCGCCACGTCGCAGCCGAGGATGATCTCGGACCCCAGGCTCTGAGCGAGGGGCCGTACCCGCTTCTCGAAGACCTCGTTCAGGTAGGTGAAGGCGAGCTCCGCGCCCTCGGCGCGGAGCTTCCGCGCGATGCCCCACGCGATGCTCCGGTCGTTCGCCAGGCCGAAGATGATGCCCTTCCTGCCGTCCATCATGCCCATGGGTGTCCTCTCCCTGTCCGTCCGGGATGCGGCGGTCGGTGCGATCGGTCCCGCCGAGCGCCCTGAATATACTCACATCGGACCGCGCCGGGGTAGCGGGACCGGAGTCCGGCCGCGGCCCCGCGGACGGCTGGATCCCCGGAGCCCGCTCCGGTATAGTGGCCGCCGTGAACCGACAGGAATTCGGCAGGGGGCTGCGGGCAGGCATCCCCGTCACGATCGGCTACCTCCCCATGGCCGTCGCGTTCGGCATCGTGGCCCGCTCGGCGGGCATCGGCGTGGCCGAGACCACCGGCATGTCGGTGTTCGTGTTCGC
>JAPLSM010000212.1 GCA_026398635.1 Spirochaetota bacterium
CCCTCTCCCCTGGGTGCGTACCGTCCTTCACCATGAGTTCCCCGAAGAAGCTCCCGATGCATGAGCGCGTCCGCTTTGGGCGCACCGGCCTGGCAGTTTCAAAGCTCGCGTTCGGCGGGATCCCCATCCAGAGGCTCTCGCGGAAAGACGATGTTCGGCTCGTCTCGAACGCCTTGGAGCTCGGCGGCAACTTCATCGACACCGCCCACGACTACGGGCACAGCGAGGAACAGTTCGCTCAAGCGATGCGAACGGTGGCCCGGGGCAACCTCGTGGAACATTCGTGGACTGTTTAACGTATTAATTTCCGACCTAGTGAGCTTTTATCTCTGTGAGAGTGTAAAATTTTTTGTAGATTTCATTCTGGAAAACCCCTCTACTTTTTGTAATATCTTTGGTCGCTGACTCGTCGTATTTCCTTTAGAACAGGCAGTTTGAGACTTCCTGAAAAAACCTGAGAACCCCCCGGGATTCCTTGTTAACCTCCAGGTCGCTGGTTCGAGTCCAGCCGGGGGAGCGTCCGGACGATGCCCCGGATGACGCGGATGTCCTTACCGAAACCCTGCTCGTCTGCCGTGTCGCCTCGATAGGAGTGCACGAGGTTGACGTGGAAGCGGAAGGCGAGATGCACGGTGGGCTGCATGCCGGAATTCACCCGGGCATCCTACGCCCCCCGCCTCGGCGGGTCTACTCCGCGAACTGGGCCATCGTCGTCTGGTAGGCGCGCCGGTTCAGCTCGGCCAGCGGCAGCGTCGTCAACTCCCGGGACATCACCTCGACGGCCCAGGGGCCGGCATATCTCATGCCGCGCGCGCACGCGATGAGACCCCTGATGTCGAACTCCCCTTCTCCGCAGAACCTCCTGGCCCGGGACGGGTCGTGGCGAGGACTCCCCGGAAGGGCGCCGTCGTTCAGCTCGAAATTGACGAGGTAGCGCAGGGGAATGCGGCGTATCTGCTCATGGGTGATGCCGAGATTCGCCACCTGGAGCATGTCGAGGATCAGGCCGCCGTTTCGGGCGCCCACCGTCTCGACGAGGTTTAGCGCATCGGGGAGATTGTCGATCATCGAGCACTGCATGAGCTCGAACCCGATGGTGGCCCCATGGTGTTCCGCCTCCCGGCAGAGCGCAGCGAAGGCCTCGACGATCCGACCCATGGGGCACGACGCATGATAGAAGTCTCCGATCTTGACGTGCTTCGCGTGCAGCGCCTCGGATGCCTTGAGCAGCCTCGCCTTCCGGCTGTCCGATTCCGACTTCCGCGCGCCTTCGAGAAACCAGTCCGTGAGGAACTCGAGCTCGACGTGCTTGATCCCGCAGTCGTCGAGGATCTGCTTCATCTCCTTCAGCGACCGGTGGAGCATGATGTGCTCCAGATCCGTGTGCCAGATCCCGATTCCCGTGAATCCGGCCCTGGCCGCGGCCTCGACACGGTCCCTGAAATCGTACCGGCTTATCTCGCCATCTCCGGGGAACATGCCCGCGGTGGTCCAGAACAGGCTCATCAGCTCGACGCTGCCGTCAGCCATTGTACCTCCACCTCCGTCGCGACAGGTTCGGCCCCCGGTGTCGAACGGAAACCGGTGCAGCCGGGGGAATCAGGATCCCGAGCATACCGTCAAGCATCCCTCCGGGCAAGCGCGCAGGCCCGCGCCGTCGGTGTGCGAGATCGCCCGGGAGACCGCCGCGTCGAACTCCGCAGCCGTGTGCGCCGAGACGAGGCCGTTGTTCCACGACATCACCTCGACCTCGTCGCCGTTCTCCCGCACGCGCCGGCGGATGGCCTCGATCAGGTCCGGGCAGTGGCGCGGCATCACCGTGGCCAGCGAGTAGTGGTTCTCGATGTCCCACGTGCCCCGCACGGGGATGCCCCGTGCGTTCGCCTCGTCGAGCGTCCGGACGATGCCCCGGATGACTCGGATGTCCTTGCCGAAACCCCGCTCGTCGGTGGTGTCGCCCCGGTAGGAGTGCACGAGGTTGACGTGGAAGCGGAAGGCGAGATGCACGGCGGGTCAAACCAACGCGCGCCACCGCGCGTCAAGGCCTCAGTCCACCACCTCCCCGACCCGGCCGACGACGATCCTCCCTTCCTCCTCCATCCGGCGGATGACCCCGACGATCCGCTGCTGGGCCGAGTCCACGTCGCTCAGGCGCACCCGCCCCATCTTCTCCAGCCGTGCCTGCAGCTTCTGCGCGTCGGCACCGGGGACGCACTCCCAGACGAAGGCGCGGACCTTCTCGATCGTCGCCTTCAGCGCCAGGGCGAGGTCGTCTTCGGAAACCTCCTTCAGAACCCGTGACACGGTCTCGCGGTCGAGGAGGGTGATGTCCTCGAAAACGAACATGCGCTTCTTGATCTCCTCGGCCATGCCCGCATCGCTTTGCTCCAGCGATTCCACGACGTGCTTCTCAATGGCGCGTGGCGCGACGTTGAGGATCTCGACGACCGTCGCCACGCCTCCGGTCGGCTGGGGCTCCTTCGCGGCGATCGTGCCGATCTTGACTCGCAGCACCCGGTCCACCACGGACAGCACCTCGGGATCGACCCGGTCCATCGCGCCGATGCGCGCGATCACGCCGGGCTGCAGATCCGCGGGGAGCTTCGCGAGCACGCACGCGGCCACGCCGGGCTGGAGGCGGGAGAGCACGAGGGCGATGGTCTGCGGGTGCTCGTGGGCGAGGAAGGCGGCCAGCGGCTCGCAGTCGCCGATAGCGAAGCCGCCGAACGGCTGTGCCGGGCTGCGTCGTTCACCGGAAGGCACCTCCCGGTCGGGCGATTCGAAGATGAGCTGGTCAGTGACTTCGTCCTGCTTCCGCGCGAGATCGGCGATCCTGTCTTCGATGGTTTTCAGGCTCGCGCCGATGCCCGAAGCGAAGGACCGCAGGGCTTCCTGGAGCACTCCCGCGAACTCCCCGGACGGCGGCTCGCTCCCGGCGGGTCGTACGGCGTCGAGGTCCGAGCCCCCGGCCCTGAGGGCGTAGGCGCCCTTCCCGGCTTCGAGCTGGAACAGGGGTGCGCCGCCGGCCCGCAGGAACGCCTTGCACTGGCCGTACTCCGGCACCCGCACGCGCGATCCCCTCTTCAGCCGCACGAGATCGCCGAGCGAGAGCCTCTCGCCCTCGTAGAAGACCTCGACTGCCGCCGCCAGCCCAGTCGTCGATGTCCGGGCCGGTTGCAGCGGCCAGTGCATGCCGGAGTACCAGTACTGGGTACTGAGTTTAGGGATGATTGACTCGATCGTGAGGTACGGGATGCACAAGTTCATCATGCCCTCGACGTCCCCGATCCTGGTCTCGAGGGTCACGAGCACGACCATCTCCCTGGGCGGCACGACCTGGGCGAACTGCGGGTTCGTCTCGATCTGGCCGAGGCGCGGCCGCAAGTCGATCACCGTGGACCACGCCTCCTGGAGGTTCTCGAGCATATGGGGGAGAGCCCTCTCCATCACCGCGCGCTCGATGTCCGTGAGCTCGCGGGTGAACTTTGCCCCCTCGCCCTGGCCGCCGAAGCTTCGGTCGATGATCGCGAAGGTGACCGCCGGGTCGATCTCGAGCACCGCTGAGCCCTTCAACGGGTCCATGTTGACAATGGCGAGCGTGGTGGGGTTCGGGACCGAGCGGATGAACTCCTCGAAGGTGAGCTGGTCGACCGATGCCACGTGCACGTGCGCGAGGGTGCGCAGCTGCGCTGACAGCGTGGTGGTGGTCAGGCGCGCGAAGGTCTCGTGCATGATGGCAACCGTGCGGATCTGGTCCTTGGAGAACTTGTCGGGTCTTTTAAAATCGTAGATTTTGATCTTGCGAAGGCGAGCGGGGACGCTCTCATCCTCGGCGGCGAGCTTGTCCGACTGGATGTGCTCCAGCAACCCGTCGACGTCTTCCTTGGTCAGCCGATCTGTCATGAGGCACCCCCCGCAGCCGTCTTCAGCATCTTCGTCAGCCGGATGCCGAAGTTCTCGTCGATCACCACCACCTCGCCCTTGGCGATGACCTCTCCGGCCGCCACCACGTCGACCGGCTCCCCCGCGAGGCGTCGCAGCTCGATGATGCTGCCGTTCGAGAGCGCGACGATCTCCCCGAGGGTAAGATCGGTTTCGCCCAACACGGCCTGCACCAGCACCTTCACGTCCTGTACGCTCGCAAGCTTCATGACCTTGCCTCCTCTGCTGTTTCCCGAACCTTGAAGAAGAATCCCCCGCGCCGCCGCACGATCCTGCCCCGCGCGATCACCTTTCCGCCGGCTTCCAGCTCGCAGACGGCGCCATTGGCCGGCGCTAAAGTTCCCGTGCGAACGATGTCGGCGAGGGCGCTCGGAGTGAGCTCGAGCCGGTGGACGATGATCCGGGTCGGGATCCGGATTCGTTCGAGGATCTGCTTCCCGTTGTCCATGGATGCTCCTTCCTGCGTTAATCCTAACCGGGCAGCAGGCCGGCATCCGACACGGTTTGGCCTCGAAACCGATGTTTTTTTACTTTTCGCCCTGCGCCCGGTACTCCCGGGGACTCATCCCCACGAGCTTACGGAAGTACCGGTTGAAGTGCGAGAGGTTGTTGTAGCCCACGGTAAGTGCGATCTCGAGGACGCCGAGGCTCGTTCGCTTCAGGAGCACGCAGCTCCTGCGGATCCGCACCCCGTTGATGTACTCGACGAGCGGAACGCCCGCCTGCCGGTGGAACAGGCGGGAGAAGTAGCTGGGATTGAAGCCGAAGC
This sequence comes from Spirochaetota bacterium, assembly GCA_026398635.1. Classification (GTDB taxonomy): domain Bacteria; phylum Spirochaetota; class Spirochaetia; order SZUA-6; family Fen-1364; genus JAPLSM01. The sequence continues at coordinate 4,712 of JAPLSM010000212.1, forward strand.
GCGCCGCGATGCCGGGCAGCGTGAGGGCATCGGCGTAGCGCTCTTGGAGAAAGCGCTGCACCTCCTCCAGGCAAAACGGAACCGGACCGTCAGCCGGGGCCGCCTGCCGCCGTCCACGGTAGAGGATGAGGATCGCCTCCATCAGCTTCAGCCGGAGCATCGCATCGCAGCCGGGCTTCCGATCCCGGACCTCGCGCTCCAGGAACGAGAACAGGCCGTTGGCCTCACGGAACTCCTCCGGCGACAGGCGCACGGACCGGTGTCCGACCGTCGCGCTGCGGGTGCCCGCGAGGTCCAGCTCCTCGACCACCGCCTGGCCGAGGGCGAGAGGGTCGATGAGCGAGCGGCCGAACGAGCATCCCCGCAGCACCGCCCCGGCGCCCTTCAGGACGCGGCTCGCGCTTCCGGACAGGAGCAGGGCGAGCGAGCGGGGGAGCAGCGTGACGGCCGACGCGCCGCCCTCCAGCCGTACGACGCCCGACTCCACGAGCAGCAGCCGATGCCAGCCGGGACCGGGCGGGGGCTCGGTTCCGACGAGCAGGGGGATTCCAGGCGGCTCGGGTTCGATGCTGGCGCTCCTTGCCCCATTGTGGCGCCGGACACCGGTCTTCTCAAGGCCGGGCGGATGACCGTGCCGCCCGCCTTGTTGGTAGCTCACGCAGGCGTACAAGCACCACTGTGACACTCTTTTTACGATATTTCTCCATCGCCGTGACAAACCTCCATCCCGCGTGCGGTAGCGTGGTGAGCAAGAGAGGAGTGTGTCATGAGACAACAGGCGGTTCGCGTGGGTCTGGTCGCCATCGCGCTGGCGCTCGTCCTGGGCTGCGCGGGAACGGCATTCGCCGAGGAGAGGATCCAGCTGGCGATCCTGCTCGACACCAGCAACTCCATGGACGGGCTCATCGGCCAGGCGAAGGCGCAGCTTTGGAAGGTCGTGAACGAGCTGGCGCGCGCGCGGCGTGGCGGCAGGCACCCGCAGCTCGAGGTGGCGCTCTTCGAGTACGGCAACGACGGCCTGCGCGAAGCGGACGGGTACCTCCGCATGGTGTCCGATTTGACCACCGACCTCGACCGGATCTCCGAGAAGCTGTTCGGCCTCACCACCGACGGCGGCGACGAGTACTGCGGCGCGGTCATCGGCAGGGCGGTGGACAGGCTCTCGTGGAGCGGCTCGGACGACGTGCTGAAGGTCATCTACATCGCCGGCAACGAGCCGTTCGACCAGGGGGGCGTGTCGTACAAGGCTTCCGCGACCCGGGCGGCGAGGAAGGGGATCGTCGTCAACACCATCTTTTGCGGCAGCTACGACGAAGGCGTCGTCACCTTCTGGAAGGACGGCGCGATCCGCGCCGAGGGCCGGTACATGAGCATCGACCAGGACGAGGTCGTCGAGGACATCGTCACGCCGTTCGACGCGGACATCGTCCGGCTCGGGGAGGAGCTGAACGGGACCTACGTGGCGTACGGCCGGGAGGGCGAGGCGTCGAAGATCCGACAGGCGGAGCAGGATGCGAATGCCGCGGGAATGGGAACGGAATCGAGCGTGCAGCGCTCCGTGGCCAAGGCGCAGGAAGCGTACGTGAACGAAAGGTGGGACCTCGCGGATGCCGTGCAGAGCGGCACGGTCAAGGTCGCCTCGCTGAAGGACGACGAGCTGCCGGTCGAGATGAGGAAGATGAGCCCCGCCGAGCGGCAGGAGTACGTCGACGGCCTGGTCGCCCGGCGGGCGGATGTGCAGCGGCAGATCAACGACCTCAACGAGCAGAGGCGCGTGTACGTGGAAGCGGAGACGAAAGGCCGTGCTCAGAACTCAACGCTCGGACAGGCGATCCTCCTCGCCGTGAAGGAGCAGGCCGAGCGGAAGGGCTTCGTGCTCGAGTAACCTCGAGTGCCCCTGTTAGCAGCCGGCAGCGCGGATCCCCGCCTGCCGGTTTTTTTTCTTCCAGTAGGGGCTGTAGAGGGGGAGCTTCGGGCGCCGACGGAGCTCCCCCTCGAACCGGACGAGCATCGCCTCGTCCAGCTCCCGCCCCCGCCGGAACGCCTCTTCGGTGAGCGC
>JAPLSM010000171.1 GCA_026398635.1 Spirochaetota bacterium
GGTCTCCTTCCTCGACGGCCGGCCGGACCGGAAGCAGTACCGGATCTTCAACATCCGCAGCCTGCGCCAAGGGGCGGTCGACGACTTCGAGTCGATCCGCGAGGCGGTCGCCCGGCGCTACACCAGGGTGCTGAACGAGGGCCTCGAGCGGCCCGACCTCGTGCTGATCGATGGCGGCAAGGGACAGCTTTCCGCCGCCGTCGGCGTGCTCGAGGGGCTCGGCCTCGACGCCATCCCCGTGGCGGGTCTCGCCAAGAAACGGGAAGAGGTGTACGTGCCCGGCCGGGAGGAGCCCCTCGCCATCGACGGCGACTCGCCGGGCCTCAGGATCCTTCAGGCGGTGCGCGACGAGAGTCACCGGTTCGCAACCACCCGGCACAAGCTGAAGCGCGGGAAGCGCGTGTCGCTGTCGCTGCTCGAAGGTGTGCCCGGTATCGGCGCGACACGCAGCCGGCGGCTGATGGAGACATTCGGCTCACTGGACAAGGTCCTCGAAGCCACGCCCGAGGAGATCGCCGCGAAGACGGGCATGCCGAGGGAGACCGCCGCGCGCCTGCTCGTATCTCTGGCGGGGCGCCGGCAGAGGGAGGGGTGAGCATGCGCCTGTTTCAGCCGGGAAACATCGGTACGCTGGCCGTCGCGAACCGGATCGTGCGCTCCGCGACCACCGAGTGCCTGTGCTCGGACGGCCGGACGGTCGACGCGCGCTACCTCGCGTTGTACGAGCGCCTGGCCCGGGGCGGCGCGGGACTGATCGTGACGGGCTGCCTGTTCGTGCACCCGCTCGGGGTCTCGCACCGCAACACGCTGCTCGTCGACCGTGACGAGATCATCCCCGGTCTCAGGCGGGTTGACCGACGCCGTTCATCGCCGCGGCGTTCCCATCGTGGCCCAGATCAACCACGGCGGCCGTTACTGCCACCCCTCGCTCATCGGAGCCCTGCCCCTCGCACCCTCCCCGGTGCGCGAGATGATCAACCGGCTCGTGCCGCGCGAGATGACGGAGGCGGACATCGAGGAGGCGATCGCCTCGTTCGTCGGCGCGGCCCGGCGGCTGCGCGAGGCCGGCTTCGACGGCGTGGAGATCAACGGCTCGCACGGGAACCTCGTGAACCAGTTCCTCTCCGCGCGCACCAACCGGCGCCGCGATCGCTGGGGGGGGGCCGCTCGGGGACCGCGTGCGGTTCCTCGAGCGGATCGTGACGGGCATCCGGAGCGTCGCAGGGCCTCGGTTCGCGCTCTCGGTCAAGCTGAACGGCAGGGATTTCGCGCCGAAGGGGGTCACCCTCGAGGAAACGATCGAGACCGCACGGAGACTCGAGATCGCGGGGGTCGACGGGATCACCGTGAGCGGAGGCATCAAGGAGCGGGGTCTCGCGAGCACGCGGGGCGACGTCCCGTCCGAGGTCATGCTGGGGGAGCGCCGGGGGGGCCGAACGGCTGCTGGCGGCCGCGTTCCTCGCGACCATCCGCCGCTACGCGCGGTTCAGCGAGGGGTATTTCCTGGAGGACGCCGCCGCGGTGCGCCGCGGCGTCGGCATCCCGGTGACCGCCGAGGGAGGTTTCCGCCGGCTCGAGGCGATGGAGCGGGCGGTCGGCGACGGGGGCGTCGATTTCGTGGCCCTGGCCCGTCCCCTCGTGCGGGAGCCCGACCTCCCGAACCGGCTTCGCGACGGGCGCTCGACCGCCTCCACCTGCGTCAACTGCAACCTGTGCTCGGCGTGGACGATCATGAGGTACCAGCCCCTGCGCTGCCACGCCGCGGGGGCCGGTGCGTGACGGCCCCTAGCCCCGCGGTCGGCCGGTGGTCGCCGGCAGGGATCTCGGGCCCACCAGGCGGCTGGCGAGCTCCGCGGCTTCCGTTCTGTCGGCGCGTCCGGGTTTCCCGGCTCTACGGCGCTCGAGCAGCGCCTTGAGGCGCGCATGCACCGACGGGCTGAGCGGAAACCGAATCGCGGCGGCGATCGAGAGCGCCACCAGAACGACGGGCACGAGCACGAAGACGAACCGCAGCACCGCGATGAACTCCGGCGTCTGCGCCTGCTGGATGGATTTCCGAACGCCGTTCACGACCTGCTCCAGCGGGGCCCGGTAGCCGGCCGTATTGAGGAGCTGGCCGACGAGGAAGATGCCCAGGGCCGAGCTCGCCTTGCGCAGCAGGGTGAAGAGGCCGGAGTAGGCGCCCTCGCGTCGCTCGCTCGACACCAGCTCGTCAACGTCGGGCACGTCGGGGAAGATCGAGTAGATCATGAGCACCACGCCTCCGGTGCCGACACCGACGAAGGCGGCGAACACGTAGAGCCACGGCGTAGGGGTGGACGGGCCGAGGGCGAAGCTCGTGAGCAGGGCCGCGATCCAGATGACGGAGCCGGCGAGGAAGGCGGTCCGCTTGCCCGCGTGGCGGCTCAGGGCGGCGTAGCCGGGGATGACGGCCATCTGTGCGACGAGCAGCGCGCCCAGCATGAAGTTGGTCTGGCCGCCCCGGCCGAGGTGGTAGGTGACGAAGTAAATCACCACGGCCATGACCGCATCCATGGCCACGAACGCGGGCAGGTACATGAGGAGCACGGTCCGGAACGTCCGCATGCGGAACGGGCCGAGGAACGTCTCCCGGAGGCTGAAGGAGCGCAGGGGCTGCTGGAACTCGGGCCGCTCCCGGGTGCACAGGAACACCGCGACGAACGGCATGGCGAAGAACAGGCCGAACGCCCCGGCCATGGCGGTGTAGCCGGCCCTCTCGTCGGCGAAGAGCTTCACGATCTCGAGCGGCGCCACGGCGCACACGAGCGACGACAGGGAAGAGAAGAAGATGCGCCAGCTCGTGAGCGAGCTCCGCTCGTGGTAGTCGAGCGTGAGCTCCGCGGCGAGCGCCGAATAGGGGATCATCACGAGGCTGATCACCGTGGAGAAGAAGAGGTAGGCGGCGAGCACCCACGCGAAGCGCGCCGCCTCGGCGGCGAACGACACGGGATACCACATCAGGAAGAACGAGAGGACGATGAACGGGATGCCGGCGAGGAGGTACGGCCGGCGTCGGCCGAACCGGGTGCGGGTGCGGTCGGTGAGCACGCCCTCGAACGGGTCGGTCACAGCGTCCCAGAGCTTGCTCACGAGGAAGGCCGTGCCCGCGAGGCCGGGGTTGATCCGTACCACGTCGGTGAGGAAGTACAGGTAGTACGAGCCGACGATGAGCATGGCGCCGCCGCCGAAGATGTCCCCGACGCCGTAGCCGATCTTCGTGCCGAGACCGAGGCGGCCGGGGGCTGCCGCGCGGGTGAGCCGTTTCATGTCATCTTCCTGACGACGGGAACGTCGGCACGTCGAGCCGGCGGCCGGCCTCCGCGGCCGCATAGATCGAGGTCACGGCTGCGAGCACGGGCAGCGTGGACTGCGCGTTCGTGAGCGGCTCCTCGCCGAGCACCACCCACCGGCGGAAGGCCTCGAGGCTGCGCGCCACGGGGTGCACTCCCGGCACGTGCTGCACGTGCCGAGGCCGCCCGTGCACGGGGGGGGCACGTACCCGGGCTCCGTACACGCGCAGGCGCGGCCGGGATGGGCCCGTCCAGACCGCGGTAGCCCGGCTGCCGTACACCTCGATGGCGACCGCCCGCTCGGGGGTCGCGGCCGCGGTGCTCGTGACCGACAGCAAGCAGCCGGTGTCCGTCTCCACGCAGCCCATGGCCAGGTCCTCCACCTCGATGCCCGTGAAGCGCCTCCGCGCGACCGATCCCCAGGCCCGGGCCGGCCGGCCGCCCGAGGCGGCGAGCAGGATGTCCAGCGCGTGGCTGCCCTGCGTGATGAGCGTGCCGCCTCCGGAGCGCTCCCGGCTCGCACGCCAGGTGCCCTCGAAGTACGGGGCCTCGCGGTGCCAGGGAATGCGGCAGATGCCGAAGAGGACCTCGCCCAGCTCGCCGGCACGGGCCGCCTCGACGAGCGCTCGGCACCCGCGGTCGTACCGGTACTGGTAGTTCACCGCGACCTTGACGCCCGCATCCCGGGCGAGGTGGCAGACGTCGATGCCGTCGTCGAGCGTGGTGGCGAGCGGTTTCTCGCAGAGCACGGGGATGCGGCTGCGGATGGCCTCGCGGAGCTGCGGTGCGTGGGCGTCGTGCGGCGAGGCGAGGTACCACGCCTGCACGTCTGTGTCGGCGAGGAGGCCCGCGAGATCAGTGTACGCGCGGGGCACGCGGAACCGGCGCGCGAAGGCTTCCGCCTCATCCCGCACGGGGCTCATGCAGGCCGCGATGCGGATGCCCGGGTTCAGGCGCACGAGCCATGCGGCGGCCGTCGCGATGCCTCCGCAGCCGACAAAGGCGAGGCGAAGCGGTTCACGCGCCACGAGGGACCTCTCCGGTGCCGGACACCCACGCGAGCGCTCGCTCGAGGATGCGCTGCACCGTGGCGTGGCGGAGCGTCGGCGCCGCGTGCCCGAGCGTGCAGCAGCAGACCCTGCCCCTGCCGTGCGCACGCGTCCACAGGATGGGCACCGCCGCGGCTCCGCCGCGGGCGATGATCGCGGCGAATCGCGCAACGATCGGACCCACGGCCCGGATCTGGTACAGTTCGTCTGTCACCGCGAAGGCTGGGATGCCCTCGAAGGGACCGGGGTCGGCAGACGGACCCGCCGCGAGCAGCGCCGGGCGGTCGTGACCCGCGAACGCCGCTCCGAGGAGCGCTGCCCAGTGCGGCTCGTCCTTGAATGAGGCGAGCGCGCCGTGCAGCGCGAAGAGCCCGCCGCCCGCGTCCACGAACTCCTCGAGCGCCGCGACGTCCCGTGCTTCGATACTTTTACTATGGAAGAACACGGCCGCGGCGGCGTGGCGGGCTGGGTCGAGCAGACGGAACGCGCGGGTGGAGGCGCGGAACTCGGGCGGGACTGCCGAGGCGCCGCGAACGACGGCGGCGAAGGCGAGCCGGGCGGCGTGCGAGGGATGGACGAGACCGGAGGAGACGACGAGGATCGCGCGACCGCCCATGCGCGGCATCATACCATCGCCGGGTAGGCCGCGGAAGCGACGGCGCTCAACCGGGGACGGGGAGCAGAACCCGCAGCACCCGCGGTTCCGCGGGTTGTGCGCCTTTGGCACGCGTGAAACCACTCGCAGGGTTCGCGCTTTCTTCCTTGACATCGAAAATTCGCGGGTTTATCATGCCCAGCGGGGTTGCTGCTTTTCAGATATCTCTGAAATCGATTCAAGAAAAGGGGGTTATCATGAAACGGATCTTCACGTGCATTTCCATCGCCCTTCTCCTGCTCGTCGTCGGCCAGGGGCTCTTCGCCGCGACGACGTACAAGGAAGCGCCCGCCCTCGCGGCGCAGGTGAAGGCGGGGAAGCTCCCCGCGGTGGCGAAGAGACTGCCTCAGAACCCGCTGGTCGTGAAGCCGGACAAGATCGGCACGTACGGCGGCACGTGGCGGATGGGCATGACCTC
>JAPLSM010000440.1 GCA_026398635.1 Spirochaetota bacterium
CAGGGCGCCGTACAGGCTGGTGATCAGGGCGAGCGCCATGCCGTTGCCGAGCGACGACTTGTCGTTGATGTTCTGCAGCATGGCGATCAGACCGGTGAGGGTACCGATCATGCCGAAAGCCGGTGCCAGGCCGGCCCAGTCGCCGTAGAAGTTGGCGCCTTCCTCGTGCCGGGTCTGCATCTGGTTGAGCTCGGTGTAGAGGATGTTCTTGATGATCTCGGGGTCCGTGCCGTCCACCACCAGCTGGATGCCCTTGCGCAGGAAGTCGTCCTCGAGCTCCTCGAGGTCGTCTTCGAGGGCCAGGAGGCCCTCACGCCGGGCCTTCTCCGAGAAGGCCACGAGCCGGGCGATGATCCGCTCCTCGCCCCAGCTCGGGATGCGCAGGACGAGCCTGAACCACTTGCCCTGACCGAGGAACTTGGGGATGCCGTGGCCGACGATCATGGCGGCGATGGAGCCGCCGATCGTGGTGAGTGCCGACGGCCAGTCGAAGTACAGGCCGATCAGGCCCTTGGCCCCGACGATCGAGACCCCCACCGCGGCGAGGCCCCCGATGATGCCGATGATGGTCCCGAAATCCATGCGCGCTACTCCTCGCTCTTGAACGCCCCGATGAGGCGTCGGTACTCGACGATGCGCCGGAAGACGGTCGGGTAGTCCTCGCGCACCACGAGGTGCTTGCCCGACAGCATCACGAGGGTGGTGTCGGGGTTGCTCTCGACGTACTCGATCTGATGCGGGTTCACGTAGTAGGTCTTGCCGTCGAGCCGCGTCACCTCGACCATCTACGTCCCCCTAGGGCGATGGTCTCCGTCGCCCACAGCCCCTTCACGCCGCCTCATGCGTCCGCCGCCTCCGTTACCGCTTCAGGGTCAGCAGCTCCTGCAGCATCTGATCCGAGGTCGTGATGGTGCGGGAGCTGGCCTGGAAGCCGCGCTGGGTCACGATCATGTCCGTGAACTCCTGGGCGAGGTCCACGTTGGACATCTCGAGGGTGCCGGCGATCACCTTGCCCTTTCCGGCGATGCCCGACGGTCCGATGTTCGCGTCGCCCGAGTTGTTGGACACCACGTAGGTGTTCTCGCCCGCCTTCTCGAGGCCGCCTGGGTTGGTGAACGTGGCGAGGGCCACCTGGCCGATGGTCCGGTTGGAGCCATTCGTGTACACGCCGGTGATGACGCCTGCCTGGTCGATCTTGAAGGTCTCGAGGTAGCCCATGGCGTAGCCGTTCTGCCGGAACGCCTTGGTCGAGCTCGCCTCCGCGAACTGCGTCACCGCGTCCTTGAACGCTCCGACCTCACCGACGTTCATGTTGAAGTTCTGCCGGACCGTGGCCGCACCCGCCGGCAGGGTGGTGTCGGGCACGTCGAAGCTGACCCCGACCTGCAGCAGGCCGGCGTTCACCACGTCGCCCTGCGCGTCCCGGACCGCCGCCAGGGTGCCGAAGTTGTCGAAGTCCACGAAGAACCGGTTGGCGGCATTGTTCGCCGCCCCCACGTCGACCCGGGTGTTCGTGCCGACCGCGGCGTCCGGGTCCACCGTCACGTCCACCTGCCAGCGGTTGGCCACGCCGGGCACCTTCTGGAAGTTTGCCTGGAGCTTGTGCACGCGGCCGAACGAGTCGTACACATCGAACGTCGTCATCCACGTGCCCTTCTCGATCTCGGCGGCAGTCGCACCGGCCGGGATCTCGGGCGTCGCCTTGTCAAGGTTGCAGGCAAACCAGATGTCGGTCGTCGCCTTCGCCGGGTCCTTGCTGCCCACGGGGATGATGAGGTTCTCGATCTCCGCCGAGACGTTCACGAACGGCTCGCCGGCCACCGTGGTCGCCATCCAGCCCTGCACGCGCATGCCATTGGCGGGGTTCACGAGACGACCGTCCCGGTCGAGCGAGAAGGAGCCGGCCCGGGTGTAGTAGCTCTGCCGGCCGTCCTTCTCCACGAAGAACCCGTTGCCCTGCAGCGCCATGTCGGTCATGACGCCCGTCGACTGGAGCGCGCCCTGCGTGTGGATGGTGTCGATGGACTTCACCATCATGCCGAGGCCGACCTGCAGCGGGTTGACGCCGCCGACCTCGGTGGTCGGCTTCGCGGCGCCCGAGAGGGTCTGCGACAGCATGTCCTGGAACTCCGTGCGGCCGCGCTTGAAGCCGGTGGTGTTCACGTTGGCGATGTTGTTGCCGAGGACGTCCATCCTCGTCTGGTGGTTGGTGAGGCCGGACACCCCGGCCCACAGCGATCGCATCATGGCCTTACTCCTCCGTCCCCGCTCGGCGGACCCTCTGCACCTGCGACACGTCGTAGAACAGGCCGTTCACGAGGATCTGGGGGTAGTCGCCCCCGCTCACCTCGTCGACCGTGCCCTCCACGATCTGGCTGCCCGCCGCGATTTCGACCATTCGGCCCAGGAGGCTCACCGCCTGGCCCTTCTCGAGCAGTGCGGCGACCTTCGAGATCTGGCTCGAGACATTGGTCATCTGCTCGAGGCTCGAGAACTGCGCCATCTGGGCAATGAAATCCTTGTCCTGCATCGGCTGGGTCGGGTCCTGGTGGCTGAGCTGCGTGATGAGGATCTTCAGGAACTCGTCCTTCCCCATCTCGCCGCCCACCGTCGCGGTCTTCCCCGCGCTGAGGGCCTTGTTGTAGGCGTCGACCTCGCGGTTGACTGCCGCCAGCTCCGCGCTCGACAGCATGACGTTCAGGCTCATCGGTCGCCTCCTCTTCCTGCTACGCGAACACGTTCACGAGGCCGTCCCCCCCGCCGGTCCACCCGGCAGGGAGCACGGCCGCCTGCAGTGCTTCGTCCGACGCGCGAAGGCGCGCGCCCGTTATCGTGTCGCCGAGCAGGCCCGCGGCCTGCCGGCTGTCGTTCGCATTGCCGCCGCTGACGGAGACCTGCAGCGAGCCGGTACGGAACCCGTCTGCGGCCAGGGCTCGGGTCAGGCTGTCGAGGCCCGCCTCGAAGGCCTGCCGCGCCTCGGGGGTGTCCACGATGATCCTGCCCTCGACCTTCCCGTCCTCGACGCTGAGCCGGATCCGCACGCTGCCCAGGTTCTCGGGCTTCAGCGTGAGACGGATCTCGCCGCCGCCGTCCCGCACCACGAGACCGGCGGTGCGCACGAGGTCGGACCCGGTCATCTCGCGGATGCGCTCGAGCGGGGTGGCGCGCGGCGGGGCCGCGGCCTTCCCGTTCGTTTCGGCCGCGGCGAGACGTTCGGCGAACGGTTTCGCCGCCGGGGCGGAGCCGTCGGTCTTTTCGGTCCGGGTCTTCGGCTCGGAGCGCGCCGATTCCGGCACGTCCGCGGCCGCGGATTTCTTACGGAGGTCTACCACCTGGACCCGCGGCTCGGTGCGCTGCGCGGCGCCGACCTGACCGGCGGTCCGGGGATCGGCTGGCAGGGCCGCGCCAACGGTAGGCGGGAGTGCGGCGGATGCGGTGCGGCCGATGGCATGCTCGGCGGCGGTCCGCTCGACGCCAGGTGCCTCGTCAGCCCGGCGCTGCCCCGAACGGCTGGCGTCCCGGCCGGCGGCTTTCGCCCGCGCGGCGTCGGTCTTCCGGTCCTTCGCGCCGGTCTCGGGTACGGGGATGCGGACCGCGGTCCGCGCGGATTTCGCGTCCTTCGCGGCTACGGCCTTCGCGAGCACACCGTCGAAGGCGGTGGTGCCCCTCGCCCCTGCGGACTTGGTGAGCCCCTTCAAGCGGGTTTTAGCGGTGTTTTGCGTGGAACCGGGCGCCTGCGGCGCCGCTGCCTTTACCGTGCTCAGCCTCCAGACCTTCGCTGCATCTTCCTCAACAATACCGCTGCCCGCTGGGGATCCATCAGGGACAGCCAGTAGGCCACGAGCGAGGACTCCCCCGCCTTCGCAGCCTCCTCCTCCGTGATGCGGAAGATGTCAATGACATCCTGGTCTTCCATCGCTGCCAGGCGCGCGACCGCGTCCTGCGGCCGCATGCCGACCAGGTACCCCGCATTCTGCGCGAGGTTCACCCTTCTATTCTCGAACGTATTCACCCGCTCGTTGAACGCTTTTTCCCGGGCCTCCGCGGCCTGCTCCCGCTCGGCGAGCTGCTCGGCGATCTGCGAGAGGTTCGCGGTCTCTGCGGCGAGGGCTTGCCGGGAGCGCTCCAGGTCCTCGGTCCGCAGCACGAGGGCCTCCTGCTCCTTCGCCAGGCGCTCCTTGTCGAGCAGGTTCGGGTCGTCGTCCGCGATCCCGCCGGAGCGCTGCCTGAGGCCCGCCAGGCGCCAGACCGGCGCGAGGGCGTCCCGCGCATCGATGAGGCCGAGGTAGTCGAACCAGACGATTCCCGCGAGCGCCAGGACCACCAGCAGCAGCGCGAGCAGGAAGATCCTGACCCCCGGGCTCACCTCGCTGAACTCTGCCACGTTCCCCTCCCCCTCCGTCCTATCACAGCTTCCGCAGCGACGCCGCGGTGTTTAGGTCGTCGATCGTCTTGTACTCCTCGTCGCGCTGCCGCTCGTAGTATTCACCCGCCCGGCGATCCTTGAGCTTGTCGAGCACCTTGCGGTCGCGGGCCGCCTCGAGGTAGCGGGCGCGCACCTCCTCCATCTCCCGGGTGCGCACCTCCAGCTCCGCAACCTTTCGCACGCGCTCGGAGGCGAGGCGCTGCACGTAGAGCTCACGCCCGGCCATGGCGGCGATGTCGACCGCAGCACCGCTCGTAAACGAGCGCTCGTAGCTCGCACCGATCTCGGCGCCGATCTCGGCGATGCGGCTCTTCAAGAGGATGACCCGCCCCGTCGCGTGGGCGAGGCGTATCTCCCACTCGCGCTCCTTCCAGCGCCGCAGGTCGAGGAAGCGCTCAAGCCTAAACTGGAACCGCCGCATCGGCCAGCTCTTCCTCCGGGATCTCGACGCCGGCGATCGAGCCGGCCCGCCGCAGGGTGTCCGCCATCGACACGCGCTCGCCGATCGCCTGCACGAGGAAGCCCTCGATGTCCGCCCGGCGCTCGATGGCCGCGTCGATCTCGGCGTTCGATCCCTTCGCGTAGGCGCCGACGCTGATCAGGTCTTCAGCGCCCGCGTACGTCGCCATGTGGCGCCGAAGAATGCCTGCCGCCTCATGGGTGCGCGGCCCGGTGACCTGCAGCGCGAGACGCGAGATCGACTGGAGCACGTCGATCGCCGGGTAGTGGTTGGCGCTCGCGAGCCGGCGCGTGAGCACGATGTGGCCGTCGAGGATTCCCCGCACGTTGTCGGACACGGGGTCGTCGATGTCGTCGCCCTCGACGAGCACGGTGTAGAAGCCCGTGATCGAGCCGCGATCCGAGGTGCCGCTCCTCTCGAGCAGCTTGGGCAGCAGCGAGAACACCGAGGGCGTGAAGCCCCGGTTGGCCGGCGGCTCGCCGATGGCGAGTCCTATCTCCCGCTGGGCCCTCGCGAACCGGGTGACCGAGTCGAAGAGCAGCATCACGTCCTTCCCCCGGTCGCGGAAGTATTCGGCCACGGCGGTGGCCACGTAGGCGCCGCGGATGCGCGCGAGGGGCGGCTTGTTCGAGGAGCTCACGATCACCACGGAGCGGCTGAGGCCCTCGGGCCCCAGGTCGTTTTCAAGGAACTCGCGCACCTCGCGGCCGCGTTCGCCGATGAGGGCGATGACGTTGACGTCCGCGGAGGTGTTGCGCGCGATCATCCCGAGCAGCGTCGACTTGCCGATGCCGCTGCCCGAGAAGATGCCCATGCGCTGTCCCTTGCCCACGGTAAGCAGGCCGTCGATGGCCCGGATGCCCGTGGTGATGCGCTCGGTGATGCGCCGCCGGGCGAGCACATCGGGCGGCGTGTTGACGGCGGGGTACCACTCGCCGCTGCCGATGTCGCCCTTCCCGTCGATCGGCCGACCCATCGAATCGAGCGTGCGGCCGAGCAGCTTGTCGGACACGGCCACCGAGAGGCGCTCGCCGCTCGCCACGACGAGGGCGCCGACCTCGA
>JAPLSM010000486.1 GCA_026398635.1 Spirochaetota bacterium
TTCCCCATCGAGCTCACCGAGGAGCTGGCGCGCGAGCACGGCATGTCCGTGGACCGGCCTGGATTCGATGAGGCATTCGGGAAGCACCAGGAGCTGTCCAAGGCGGGGGCCGAGAAGGTATTCAAGGGCGGGCTCGCGGACAACTCCGAGATGACCACGCGCCTGCACACGGCCACGCACCTCCTGCACACGGCGCTGCGGAAGGTGCTCGGCGACCACGTGGCGCAGAAGGGCTCGAACATAACGGTGGAGCGCCTGCGCTTCGACTTCGTGCACCCGTCCCCGATGACCGAGGAGCAGGTGCGGAAGGTCGAAGCCATCGTGAACGAGCAGATCCGGCGCGACCTCCCCGTCACCATGGAGACCATGACCATCGAGGAAGCCCGTGCAGCGGGCGCCATCGCACTGTTCGGGGAGAAGTACGGCGAGAAGGTCAAGGTGTACACGGTCGGGGATTTCTCGAAGGAAGTCTGCGGCGGCCCGCACGTCGAGCGAACGGGCGTGCTGGGGAAGTTCACGATCCAGAAGGAGCAGTCTTCGTCGGCCGGCGTGCGCCGGATCCGCGCCGTGCTGGAGTAGCCTCGACACGGACGTCGAAGGTCGGCCCCGGCACGGCGTACGCCGTGCCGGGGGATGCGCGTAAGGCCGATCCCGCCCGTCGGCCCGCTCAGCTTCCGAGTATTGCGAGTTGACCGCAGATCGCAGTCCCGGGATCCGCATTCAATTGACAACGACGCTCAGGGCAGATTCGAAGGTCTCTTTTCGGATTTTTGCTTGCCGGACTCAGTGACGATTCCTTGGGTCGGATCGTGGATACGGGTAGCCATGAGAAACTCATGGTAAGCGCCCGCGCGGTGCTTCAGCCCTTGACGGCTCCCACCATCACACCCTTCACGAAGTAGCGCTGCAGGAAGGGATAGAGGCACAGGATGGGCACGGTGGAGACGATGATCACGGAGTACTTGATCGTCTCGCTCACCATTTCCTGGTCGGTCATGGCTGAGCCGATCGACATGTCCAACGTGGAGTTCTGGATGAGGATCTCCCTCAGGATGAGCTGCAGCGGGAACAGGGAGCGCTTGCGTAGGAAGATCATGGCGTTGAACCAGGCGTTCCAGTGCTCCACCCCGTAGTAGAGCAACAGCACCGCGAGGGTCGGAAAGATCAGCGGCGCGATAATCCTGAAGAGAATGGTCAGGTGGCCGGCGCCGTCCAGCTTGGCGGACTCTTCCAGGCTGGACGGTATGGTCACCATCGCGGTGCGCATGATCATCATGTTGTAGGTGTTGATCGCGGTCGGGATGATGAGGGCGAGCAGCGAATCGGTCAAGTGCAGGCCCCTCACGGTGAGGTAGAAGGGGATCAAGCCCCCGCTGAAATACATCGTGAAGACCACGCCGAGGGCGATGGGGCGGGATAGGAACCAGCTCTTCCGGGAGAGGACGTAGCCGCCCAGGATCGTCATGAGCATGTTCAGCGCCATACCGAAGACCACAATGATGAGGG
>JAPLSM010000361.1 GCA_026398635.1 Spirochaetota bacterium
ATGAGCTCCTCGTCGCCGATTCTCAATGAGACTCGTTGCGTCATTGTATTCCTTGCATTCCTTCGTGTGAGAAGCCGCTATTTTCTGAGGTTCAGCTTCTCGATGAGCTCGCGGTACTTCGCGAGCTGGTTGCGCCTCAGGTACGTGAGGAGCCGGCGCCGGGCGCCGACGATCTTCAGCAGTCCCCGCCGCGAGTTGGTGTCCTTGGGGTGGGTCTTGAAGTGCTCGGTGAGTTCCTCGATGCGGCGCGTGAGCAGCGCCACCTGCACCTCGGCCGGGCCCGTGTCCTTGGGGTTCTTGCCGTAGGCGGTGACGATCTCCTGCGTCTTTTCAGTGGTCAATGCCATCTCGGGGGCTCCTTTCGTTCCCTGTGTCCCTTCCGAATGTCAGGGCCGTGATGTCCGCCTCGCGCTCGAGGCGCACCACGACCGATTCCTCCGCTGCCGTCAGCATGCCCGGCACCCCGCCCTCCGGCGAGCGGCCCGTGACGGCGTACGCGCCCGCTGCGGGCAGCACCTGGGCCACCTCCGCACGGAGGAGCCGCAGCACGCCGGGTCCTTCGCGGACCGCGCCCACGCCCGCGAGGTCGACCTCGTGAGGCGCATCGAGCATCGCCGCCGCCTCGTCCAGCCTTCCCTCCCGCACCGACCGGCGGATGCGGGAGCTGCTGACGATCGCCCCGCCGAAGCGGACCGGCTCGATCGTCTGCACGCTCGTCTGACTCGCCGCGAGCATCGCCTCGAGGTCGTGAACATCCGCGTCTCTGTTCATGCCGAAGCGGAAATTGGGGCCGACGACGATTCTCTCGATGGCGAGACGTCCCCGCAACAGATCGATGAAATCCCGGCCCGACAGTGTACGTATTTCCTCGGAAAAGTCAATCAGCACGGCAGCCCCGACGCCCAGCGCGGCGAGCCGGCGCAGTTTCTGCGGCAGGCTCAGGATGAGGCCGGGGACGTCGGCGCGTCCGAGGACATGACCGGGCAGCTGGCGGAACGTGACGACTACGGCGAGCGGCTTTCCGGGGCCACGGATGTCCGTATCCGTTATGGCTGCCATCAGACGGCGGTGGCCCAGATGCAGCCCGTCGAAGACACCGATCGTTAAATGGGCAGGGCGTTCGCGCAGGGCCGGACCCGCGGCCGTCCGCCCGGCCAGGAACTACTCCCACGTGGCGACGATCACGAGGGACCGCCCGCGAACACCGCCCGGAACCTCCACCGGCCGTCCGCGCGCTCCACGAGAGCCACCAGCTCCGCGCCGGCCCGGAACGCGCCATAGAGGCCATCTGACGGTACCGGGTCGGGAAACCATGCATCCGAAGGGGGAGTGCCGGTCGCGAGCGAGGCGGCCCGGACCGTCTCGACCTCGAGGATCCCCAGGGGCGGGCATCGCTCGAACAGGACACGGGGGTCGCGGAGGTCGCGCGAGGGCTGGAAGGCATCCGGGGACACTGCTTCCTCCACCCTGAATCCTCCGACCCGGGTGCGGCGCAGGGTGGCGACGTGCGCGCAGGTGCCGAGACGTGCGGCGATGTCCCGGGCGAGCGATCGCACGTAGGTGCCGCGCGAGCAGGTGACAGCGAGCACGGCGTCCGGGGCTTCCCACGATACCAGTTCGAGCCGTGTAATGCGGACCGTCCGCTCCGCCGGCTCGACCGGCCGGCCGCGCCGAGCCAGCTCGTAGGCGCGCCGGCCCCCGACGTGGACGGCCGAGTAGGCGGGCGGCGCCTGCCGGATCTCCCCGAGAAAGGCCGGCAATGCGGCCGCGAGTGCCGCGCGGCCGGGTACCGGACCCTCGGCGACCACTGCTCCCTCGGGATCGAGCGTATCGGTGCCGGTGGCGAAGCGGACCCGGGCGAGGTAGTCCTTCTCGAGAGCCTCGGCGAGGGAGCTGAGCCGGGTGCAGCGGCCGCACATCACAACGAGCAGGCCGCTCGCGAACCGGTCGAGCGTGCCCGTGTGGCCTACCCTGCCCGTCCCGAGTGCCCGCTTGACGGACGACAGGGCCTGGAAGGAGGTGAGCCCGGACGGCTTGTCCAAGAGCAGGATGCCGTCCGTCAAAGTCCTGCGTCCCTCAGCTTCTGGGCGATGCGGAAGCCCCGTTCCATGGAATCGTCGAGCACGAACCGCAGGTGCGGGAAGGTGCGCAGTGGAATCCGCCGGGCGAGCACGCTCTGGATGTAGCCGGCGGCGTGGTTCAGGGCTTCGACGCTGGCGGCGAGCTGTTCGCGCTCGCCGAAGCGGGACACCCACACCTTCGCGTGGGCGAGGTCCTTCGTCACCGACACCGCGGTGACGGTGGTGAGGCTCTCCACCCGGGGGTCCTTGATCTCCCCCCGCTGGATCATCGCGGCGAGCTCCTGCTGAAGCAGGCTCTCGATGCGTTTAAGCCGAAGCTCCGCCATCGCGGGCGGCCTCGATCTTCCGGGCGAGCTCGCGCGTCTCGTAGGCTTCGATGAGGTCGCCGACCTCGATGTCGTTGAAGTTCTCGAGGCCGATGCCGCACTCGAACCCCTGCTCGACCTCCCGCGCGTCGTCCTTGAACCGCTTCAGCGAGGCGATCCGGCCCTTGAACACCTCGACGCCCTCGCGGATGAGGCGCACGTCCGAGCTGCGCCTGATTTTCCCCTGCGTAACGTGGCAGCCCGCGATCGTGCCCACCCGGGAGATCTTGAAGACGTTGCGCACCTCCACGGTGCCGACCTGCTCCTCCTTCAGCTCGGGCTTCAGCATGCCCTCCATGGCGGAGCGGATGTCCTCGACCGCGTCGTAGATGATGTTATACTTGCGGATCTCCACCTTCTCGCGGTCCGCGACGACCTGCGCGGGCGAGCTCGGCCGCACGTGGAACCCGATGATGAGGGCGTTCGAGGTCGAGGCGAGCAGCACGTCGCTCTCGTTGATGGCGCCGGCCCCGGCGTGGATCACCGACAGACGGATCTCGGGCGTGGACAGGCGCTCGAGGGCGGTCTTGAGGGCCTCGACGCTGCCGTGCACGTCGGCCTTGATGACCACCTTCAGGTCCTGGATCTCGCCTTCCTTGATCTGCTCGTAGAGGTTTGCGAGGGTGACCTTCTTCACCTCCCTCGTCTCCTCCATCCGTCGCAGCTCCTGGCGCTTCGTGCCGATCACCTTGGCGGTACGCTCGGTGTCCGTCGCCTGGAAGGGGTCGCCCGCGTTGGGGATGCTGTCGAAGCCGATCACCTCGACGGGCATCGCGGGCGGGGCCTCCGCGATCTTCGTGCCCTTGTCGTCGTAGAGGGCCCTGACCTTGCCCGGCCAGATGCCGGCCACGAACGAGTCGCCGACCTTCAGCGTTCCCTTCTGGATCACCACGGTGCCCACGATGCCCCGGCCCATGTCCACCCGCGACTCCAGCACGATGCCGGACGCCCGGGTGTGGGGGTTGGCCTTGAGGTCGAGCATCTCCGACTGCAGCAGGATGCTGTCGAGCAGCTCGTTGATCCCGGTCTTCTTCAAGGCCGAGACCGGGTTGTAGAGCGTGGTGCCGCCCCATTCCTCGGGCGACAGGCCGTGCTCGCTGAGCTGCTTCTTCACGAGCTCGAGGTTCGTGTCGGGCAGGTCCATCTTGTTAACCGCCACGATGATCGGGACTTTCGCGTCCTTCGCGTGGTTGATGGCCTCGATCGTCTGCGGCATGACGCCATCGACCGCGCTCACCACGAGCACCACGATGTCCGTCACCTGCGCACCCCGGGCCCGCATCTTGGTGAAAGCCTCGTGGCCGGGGGTGTCGATGAAGACGATTCGCCCCCGACTGGTTTCGACGCTGTAGGCGCCGATGTGCTGGGTGATGCCGCCGTACTCGCCGTCAGCGACGTTGGTCGACCGGATGGCGTCCAGCAGCTTCGTCTTGCCGTGGTCGACATGTCCCATCACGGTGACGATCGGGGAGCGGCGCGCGATGTCCTCGTCGCGGCCCACCTCCTCCTCGATCACCGTCTCGTCGTAGAGGGAGACCACGTGGATCCGGCAGTCGTACTCCGCGGCCAGCAGCTGTGCCGTGTCCGAATCGATCTGCTGGTTCAGCGTCACCATCGTGCCCAGGGACATGAGCTTGTGGATGAGGTCCGAACCCTTCAGGTTCATCTTCTTGGCGAGGTCGGACACGGTGATGGCCCCGGTGATGGAAATCTCCTTCGGCACCGGGTTGGCCATGATGATGGTCTTCTTCTTGACGCTGAGGCTTTTCTCCTCCGGCTCCGCGTGCTTGCGCTTCAGCCAGTCGGGCCTCTTCTTGCCCTTGGTGAAGAATTTCTTCCCGCCGGCGGCGGGCTTCTTGTCCTCGCCGGGCTTTGCCGGTGCCTGGCCGGGACGCGGCGGCCCTCCGGGCCGTCCACCGAACGGCGGCCGGCCGGCGTAGCCGCCGCCGGACGGGCGTCCGCCGTATCCGCCGCCTCCCGGCCCGATGCCGGAACTGCGTGCGGGCGGCACGTAGCCGATGCGGGCCTTTTCGCGTACCGACGGCGGCGGCTCGGGCGGCCGCTCGCGGAACGTGGTGCGCTCGATTTCCGGGGGACGGGAGACCGGTGGTCGTTCCCGGAAGGTGGTGCGTTCGACCTCGCTCGCACGGCCGACGGGCGCGTGGGCGCGGGGTTGCGCAGCCGCAGCAGCCTGTCCGGCGCGGGCTCCTGCTGCGGGCGCCCTGGCTGCGGTGGGAGCCTCACGGGCGGGAATCTTCGCGGCCGGAGTATGCGCGGCGGTTGCGGGCTTCCGGATGGAGGGGGGGATCTCCGGGCCGCGGGCTGGCGTCGACGGTTCCGCCGGGTGTGCCCCTGCAGCGGTTGTGGCCTCCTCGGCCGTCGGGCGGGCCGGAGTCGCCTTTTTCACCACCACCCGGCGCTTGACCACGACCTTCTTCAACTGCGGGGGCTGCTCCGCCGCTGCGACGGGCTGTGGCAGCTCCTCCTTCTTGTGCTTGATGAGGGCGGTCTTGGGCTTCTTCTTCCCTTCCAGTTCCTCGGGCATACCCCTCTCTCTCTTATTCCTGCTCCGCGCTTTCGTCGAAGCTTAGTCCCACGCCGCAGCTTGGGCAAGTGGCCATGTCGGGCGTGACGGCTGCGCCGCACTCCGGGCACTCGTAGGTCTCTTCCTCGACGACGTCCTCTGCTGCCTCGGCGGGCGCTTCGACGGTCGCCCCGGCGGTCGTGGGGGCGGTGGCTTCCGGGGCGGTCGCCGCGGGTTCGGCGGCGCCGGCCGGTACCTCGGGCGGCTCCCCCGCGGCAGCCGGCTCGGGAGAGCCCGTCTCGGCGGGTGCCGCGGCGGGCTCCTCCTCGACGATCTCGACGTTCTCCTCGATGATCTTCTGCAGCGCGACCACGTCGTCAGCGGTGATGCCTTCCAGGGCGGCGAGCTGCTCGGGGGCGAGCGAGACCAGGTCCTCGATCTCGTTGATGCCGTCGCGTGCGAGGATCTCGACGAGCCGCGCCGGGATGCCGGGCAGCTCCGAGATCTTCTCGATCTGGGCCACCGGCTCGCCGAAGAGGGCGGAGACGGCGCGCCGCGCGTCGGCGGAAATGTCCATGTCCGCGAACTGGGTCTCGGTCTTGACGTCGATGTTCCAGTCGGTGAGCCGGTTGGCCAGGCGGACGTTGAGGCCGCCCTTGCCGATGGCCAGCGAGAAGGCCGCGTCGGGCACGACGGCCACGGCGTTCTTGCGCGGCTCGTCGACGATGACGACCTGGCTCACCTCGGCCGGCGACAGTGCGTTCTTGATGAAGGTGCGCGGGTCGAGCGAGTAGCGCAGCACGTCGATCTTCTCGCCCTCCAGCTCGCGAACCACCGCCTGGATGCGAACGCCCTTGAGGCCCACGCAGGCGCCAACCGGGTCAACGTCCTCGCGGTTCGAGCGCACCGCAAGCTTGGTTCGGTAGCCGGGCTCGCGAACGATCTTCCAGATCTCGATGGTCTTGTCGTAGAGTTCGGGCACCTCGAGCTCGAAGATCTTCTTCACGAACTCGGAGTGGTTGCGCGAGAGGATGATCTGCAGGCCGGTGGGCGTCTTGGCCACCTCGTAGATCATGGCCTTGATCCGGTCGTTCGGGTGGTAGTCCTCGCGCGGGCTCTGGAACTTCTTCGGCAGGATTCCCTCGGTCTTGCCGAGGTCGACATAGATGTTGCCGTTCCGCTCGCGCTGGTAGTACCCGATGATCATCTCGCCGACCTTGTCCTTGTACTCGGAGTACAGGGTGTCCTTCTGGATCTCGCGCAGGCTCTGGCGCGCCTTCTGCTTGGCGCTCTGCACCGAGACCCGGTCGAACTCCTTCGGGTTCATCTCGATGAGCAGCTCGTCGCCGACTTCCGCCTCCTCGTTGAGCTCCTTGGCCTCGGGAAGGGGGATCTCGTAGACGGGGTCGTCGAGGTCGTCTTCGAGGACGATCTTCTTGCGCGCGAACAGGGTGACCTCGGTGCCGTCGTCGTTGAAGCGCACCTCGGCGTTGTCGCACACGCCGAACTTGCGCTTGTACGCGGCGAGGAGGAAGTTCTCGATGGTGCTCATGACCAGGTCCTCGGGAATCCCCCGTTCCTGGACGAGCTGCTTGATGGCCTGCGACAGTTCAGACTGCATGGCTTCGTTCTCCGCTGCTATCCGTTCGTTCGATCGGCGGCCGGCCCCGGTCCAAGTGCGTCCTTCGGGTCGAGCCGGTAGTCCAGTCGACCCCGGCGTACGGCGCCCGGCGGGAACTCCCGCATGCCCTCCGGCGTGCGAAGGACGAGCGTCCCGTCCCGGTAAGCCTCAATGACCCCCCCGATCCACTCGCTGCCCTCCGCGGGCAGCACCTGCACCCCCCGTCCCCGAAAGATCCCGTACTCGGACGGGTCCTTGAGCGTCCGCTCGATGCCCGGCGAGCTCACCTCGAGGCTGACGTTCTCGAGGCCCTCGACGAGCTCGAGCCTCGGCTGAATGGCACGGGTGACCCCGGCGCAATCGTCGACGCCCACCCCGCCAGGCCGGTGGAGCACGACGACCACGTGCGAGACGCCTTTCCGCCGTCCCACCGAGAGCTCCACCAGGGCGTACCCCATGGCGGAAATCGCGGGCTCGATCTCTGCGCGAGCAGCCTGCTCGAACCGATCGGCGTACATCCCCGGACACCCCCCCCGTGGACGCGGGCCCAAAAAAAAGAGTCGGGGCCCGACTCTTTACACGAGGGGATACTACCGCATCCGCGGCTGATTGTCAATCGACTGCGAGCGTCACCGCGTCGACCCTGGCGGCTCCGGCGGCGATCAACGCGCGGGCGCAGGCGTCGACGGTGGCGCCGGTCGTGAAGACGTCATCGATCACCACGAGCGCTCCCGCCGGACGCGCGCCCCGCGCGACATGGATCCGTCCCTGGAGGTTCCGAAGGCGATCGGTGAGGGACAGGGACTTCTGCGCCGCCCCGGGCCTGCGGCGGAGCAGCCGCAGCACCTGTACGCCGTACCGTCGCTCGAGCTCCCGGGCAAGGAGCTCTACCGGGTCGGGGCCTGACCGGCCGGGACGGCTCGGCACCGGCACCACGGCTGTTCCGGGTCGGCGCTCCGAGAGCAGGCGTGCGAGGAACGGGGCGAACAGGAGAACGAGCCGGCGGCGACCGCCGGACTTGAGCGCGATCACCAGGTCCCGGACGATGCCCCGGTAGGCGAACACCGCGGTGGACGAGGCGAAGGCGTACCCCGCCGTCCGGCACCGGGTGCACCTCCCCTCCTCGACGAGCAGCGGCATCCCGCACCCCGGACACCGCGGGTCGGTGATGGGTACGAGCCCGATCCGGCATCGCGCGCAGACCGGCACCGACTGGTCGGTCTCGCCGTCCATCCACGCACCGCAGGCGAGGCAGCGCCCTGGAAAGATGATCCCGGCGACCCGTGCCATCGCCCGGCGCACCTGGTCGACCGGCGGGCCGCCCGCGGCGGTCAACCGCCGCCTCCGTCGAGCTCCGCCTTCCACCTTGCGATACGATTGAGCGCCTCCAGAGGCGTGGTGCGGTCGAGGCGCACGGCCTTGATCTCTCCCAGCACGAGCTCCGAGACGGGGAACAGCGTCGGGGCGGGTTTCGCAGCCGGCCGGGGCGCTTCTTCGGCTGCCGCGGTATCGCTCCGGTCAGCGATCGCCTCGCCCCCCCCCGGCGCTTCACCTGCGACGAGCCGGTCGAGCACCTCGCCGGCCCACACCAGCGTCTCCGCGGGCAGACCCGCGAGCTTCGCCACGTGCAGGCCGTAGGAGTTGTCCGACGGCCCGGGGCGCACGCGCTTGAGGAAGATCACCTCCCCCTCGCGCTCGAGCACATCCATCGAGAGGTTGGCGATACGCGGATGGGTGAGCCCGGTCAGCTCGTGGAAGTGGGTGGCGAACAGGGTCCGTGCCCGCACGCGCTCGAGGATCGTGAGGCAGACGGCCCACGCGATAGCGAGCCCGTCGCGCGTTCCCGTACCCCTGCCGACCTCGTCCATGATGATGAGGCTCCGTTCTCCCGCGTTGCGCAGGATGTTCGCGGTCTCGTTCATCTCCACCAGAAAGGTCGATTCGCCCCGGGCCAGGTTGTCGGTCGCGCCCACCCGGCAGAAGATCGCATCGACGATGCCGATCTCGGCTTCCACGGCCGGAACGAATGCGCCAACCTGTGCCATGAGCACGATGAGGGCGGTCTGGCGGAGAAAGGTCGACTTGCCGGCCATGTTCGGCCCGGTGAGCACCACGAGATCGGGGCCCCCGTCGGCGAGCTCCACGCTGTTGGGCACGAACGCCCCTCCGGCGAGGTGAGCCTCCACCACCGGGTGACGGCCATCCCTGATGCGCAGGACCCGGTCGTCGCGCATCACCGGCCGGGTGTAGCCGTGCGCCGTCGCTGCGAAGGCGAGCGACTGGCTCACGTCGAGCTCGCTGAGCGCCTCGCCGACTGCGAGGATCCAGATTGTCTCGGCCCGCACCCGGTCGCGCAACTGGAGAAAGAGGGTGCGCTCGATCTCCACGATGCGTTCGGCCGCGTCGTTGATTGCGCTCTCGAGGTCCGAAAGGTGCTCCGTCGTGTAGCGCTCGCCGCCCACGAGCGACTGCCGCCGGATGAAGTGCCCGGGCACCAGGGGGAGGTTCGACTTGGTGACCTCGAAGAAGTGCCCGATGATCCGGTTGTAGCGCAGCTTCAGCGTGCCGATCCCGGTCGCCGCCCGCTCCTCCTGCAGGTAGGCCTCGAGCACCCCCCGGGCGTCGTTCTTCAACCCGTGCAGCCGGTCGAGCTCCGCGTCGAATCCCCGCTTGATCAGCCCTCCCTCGGTCAGCACGCTCGACGGCTCCTCGTCGATGGCCCGTCCGATGAGATCGACGAGTTCCCTCATCGCCGGTGCGTGCGCGCGCATCACGGACACCGGCTCCCCGCTCCCACCGCCCCGGGCGAACAGTGCTTCCGTCTCCAGCGCGGCGGCGAGCGACGAACGGATGCCGAGGAGGTCGCGGGCGCCGGCCCGGTCCATGGCCGTGCGGGCGGCCAGGCGCTCAAGGTCGCGCACGCCGCCGAGCGCCTCGCGCAGCCTCGACAGCGTGACCTGGTCCCGATAGAGCGATTCCACCGCATCGAGCCGCCGCTTGATGGCATCCTGGTCGAGCAGGGGGGTCAGGAGCCGGCGGCGCAGCTTGCGCGCGCCCGGGGCGGTCCGGGTCTGGTCCAGCACCTCGAGCAGCGTGAAGCGCCGACTCCCGTCCTGGAGGTTGACGAGGAGCTCGAGGTTGCGCTGCGTGGCCTCGTCGAGGCCCACGAACGTACGCTCGCCGTAGACGGTGAGTGTCGCGAGGTGGTCGAGCGACCGGCGCGCGTTCTCGCCGAGGTAGTCGAGCAGCACGCCCGCGGCGACGATCTCCACCGCGTCGTCGGCGAGGCCGTACCCCTTCAGGTTGGCGACGCCGAGCTGCCGCACGAGGCGTGCCCGGCAGGCAGCGGCATCGAAACTCCAGTCCGGCAGCCGGTTCACGAGCATTCCGGCGCGCTCGTCGAGGAGTCGGCGTACTGGTTCGGCGTCGGCAAGGAGGCTCTCGGGCACGATCATCTCGCGCGGGTCGAGCCGGTGGAGCTCCTTTGCCAGGTGCTCGGCGCATGCGTCCGCGGCGAACGATGTGGCTGCCAGCTCGCCGGTGGACAGGTCCGCGTAGGCGAGTCCGACCCGGGCTCCCACGCGGGCCACTGCGGCGAGGTAGTTGTTGGACGACCGGTCGAGGAGACCCTCGTCGAGCACGGTTCCCGGGGTGATGATCTCGACCAGCTCCCGGTTCACCAGGCCCCGGCCGGGCGGGGAGGTCTGCTCGCAGATGGCCACCTTGCGCCCCGCGGTGAGCAGACGCGCGATGTACCCCGACACCGCGTGGTAGGGCACCCCGCACATGGGCCGGCCGTTGCGCTGCGTGAGGGTGAGGTCGAGCAGCGGCGCGCACTCGCGGGCGTCACGGTCGAACATCTCGTAGAAGTCCCCGAGACGGAACAGCAGCACCGCGTCGCCCGCGCGCTCGCGGGCGGCGCGATACTGCTGCATCATGGGAGTCGCGTCGCTCATGGGCGGTGCGATTATACTCCGCCGGGACGGCAGCGAACAATGCGCCGGATGCCTGTTTACACGGTGAGGACGACCGCGGCATCCGGGTCGGCGGGACGACCTCCCCGCTCAGGCCCGGCGGTGCTCCATCCAGTCGCGCAGAACGAGCGCCGCGGCCACCGGGTCGATGCGGCGCCGGACCGAAGCCCGGCGGCCGCCCGCCTCGCGCAGGGCTTCGGCCGCGTCGCGGCTCGACCACGACTCGTCCCACGACTCCGCGCGCACTCCCAGCGAGACGAGACGGTCCACGATCCGGCGGGCGCGCGCACAGTTTTCCCTCTCAGCCCCGTCGTCGCGCACGGGCAGGCCCACCACCACCAGGTCGGCGTCGTGTTGACGGCACAGGTCAGCGAGGCGCTCAGCGATTTTCCGTTCGGACACGAAGGGAATGGTGTCGAGCGGCGAGGCGAACGTGCGGCCGGGGTCCGTCAGGGCGAGCCCGACGCGCCGCTCTCCGAGGTCGACGCCGAGGACCCGTCCCACCCCTAGTCACTCCCGCCCGTCCAGGTCTTGCCGGCCCGGCGGAAGATCTCCTTGATGACCTTCTCGGTGATGTCGATCTCGGGGATGTTGTACAGGATGAGATCCGCGCCGGTGCCGTCGCTGCGCACGACGAGCGCCATGCCCTCGCTCTCGGCAACCACCTTCACCACCTCGAGGATGTCCCGCAGGAAGTTCGAGCTGCCGAGGATGCGCTCGGCCTGCTGGCGGATCCAGTCGCCCTTGATTTTCTTGTAGTCGTCGAGGTAGCGGCGCTTCTCGGAGAGGCGCTTGTCGAGCTGGAGCACGGTCTCGGCGTTCCTGGCCTTGTCGGCCTCGAGGCGCTGGTTCTCCAGGTCCGAGATCTCCTTCTCGATCGCCGCCTGCTCCTTCTTGATGGTCTGCTGCGCCTCGTAGAACTCCCGGACCGTCTTGGACTCCCGGTAGGAGGTGTTCAGCACCCGCGAGAAGTCGCAGATGCCCACCTTGGTGACCTCCTGTGCCCAGAGCCCCAGGGCGGCGGATGCGAGCACGATGGCGAGTGCGGTGCGCTTCATGGCGGTGCCTCCCTGCACTAGAACACGTCCCCACCAAGGGAGATGATGAAGCTCAGGCTCCAGTTCGGGTCGGTCCCGAGGTCTCCCGGCTTCCATTCCACCGCACCGTCCTTCACCTGGAACCCCTTGCCGAGGTACAGACGAATCGGAAACTGCGGGATGGTGAACCGCAGGCCGGCACCGAAGGAGAAGCGGAAGTTGTCAATGGCGATCGAGGCCATGTCGGCGGGATCGCTCCACAGGGCCGCGGCGTCGAAGAAGAGCACCCCGGTCAGGACATCCTTCGCGAGCGGGGTGCGCAGCTCGATCTTGTTGTCCCACAGAGCCTCGCCGTACATCTGGCGCCATCCCCGGCCGACGGTCATGCCGTCGATGTACAACAAGTCCGTGGAATCGGTCACCGTGGCCCACCCCCACGTCCCGCTGTCCGGGTCGTAACGGAACTGGGGCAGGATCATCGAGAGGCTTGTATGGGCGGCGAGAATGATCGACCAGTCCCAGCTCTCGAAGACCGGCACCGAGAACAGCTTCACGAACCCCTCGAGGGTGGTGTCGGTCCGGATGTAGTGGCGGCTGCCGAAGAGCAGCCCGCCGGTGAAACCGATGCCCTGCGAGAGGTACCAGCCGTTGGACGGGTTCAGGTAGTAGTCCCGGCCGTCGAGGTAGATGGTCGGCGAGATCCGGTCGATGATGCGGAGCGCCCGCAGGTTGTCGCGCACGCTGCCCTCGAACGGCCGGTAGAGCATCGGATCGTATTCGATGTAGCGCAGCCGCGAGCTGATGCTGCCACGCACACCGAGCTGCCCCGCTTCGGTCTCCATCCGGTAGCCCGTGTTGAAGGCGAGGCTGATCTCGAACGAATCGTAGTTCATCAGGTACTGGTCGCTTATCGTCTCGCCCGCGGCCAGCGCGGCGAGGTATTCCTCGCGGGTGGTGTACGGGTCAGGCGCGGCGATCGCCTCGTCGTCGTCCGAGAACACCGGCGCGAGGATATCTTGGAGAACGTTCGTCTCGGTCGAGTGGTCGACGCTGAGCGTGGCACCCGCGGACCACCGGATCCCGGCGACCCAGGGCTCGTAGAAGTTGAGGGACGCCATCTGCGTGACCGGCGACAGCTCCAGGTTGACACCGAGGGTCTGGCCGTTGCCGCGGAAGTTGCGCTCGTTCCACTTGACCGTCCCCGAGATCGGGTAATCCCCACCCGAGAACATCACGCCGAAGTTGATGTCCGCGGTGCTCGATTCCTCCACGGTGAACACGAGGTCGATCAGGCCGGGGGCCGAGCCCGTCGGGGTATCGAGCGTGACGTTGCTGAAGTACTGCAGGTTGTACAGCGCCCGGTAGCCATCGACGATTTTCGCGCGGTTGAACACGTCGCCCTCGGCAATGGGCAGCTCGCGCCGCAGCACCTCCTCGGAGGTCTTCTCGTTGCCTTTGAAGATGATGCGCTCGATGTGCGCCTTGTCATACTCGGTGATCGCGACGACGTAGGCGACGGTCTTCGCCGCCTCGTCGCGCACCTCCCGGCGCTGGATCTGGTTGAAGATGTAGCCATTCTCGGTGTAGAGGTCCACGACCCGCTGGAAGTCGTCCAGCAGCTTCTGCCGGCTCACGGCCTTGCCCGTGCGCTGGCTTACGAGCGCCTCGAGCTGCGACGACGGGAAGACCCGGTTGCCCTCGAAGGTCATGCCCGCGTAGCTGTACTGGTCGCCCTCGTGCACGTAGACCGTGATCACGAGCTCGTTTCGGCCGTCGACGCTCTCGACGGTCTTTTCGACGCGTTCCACCTGGGCGTCGAGAAAGCCGTGGTCGGCGTAGTAGTCGACGATCTTCTGCTTGTCGGCCTCCAGCTTCGAGGCCTGGAATACGCCGGAATCGAACAGCGATGGCGGTTTGGTATCCATCTTGCTGCGCAGGGTGCTCTCCGAGGCCCAGACATTGCCCGAGAACAGCACCTGCCGGATCTTCGTCTGCGCCCCCTCGATGACCGTGAAGATCACCTTCACGCTACCCGCGGTGTCGCCGGACTCGCTGCGGGAGCTCACCGACACATCGGCGTACCCCTTGTCGAGGTACAGCAGCCGGATCGCATCCTCGTCGGAGTGCAGCTTCGAGGAGCTCACCAGATCGCCCTGCTTCAGCAGCACCTTCTCGAGGATGTCGGCGGTGCGCACCTGGGAGTTCCCCGTGACCTGGATGGCGGAGGCTGCCGGCCGTTCCGTCACCTGGAACTCCACGACCACCGCGGACTTCGTCCCGTCCGGATCCTGCGCGACCGGCTCGAGCTGCTCGAACCAGTCGAGGGCGACGACGGCGTTCTGCAGCCGCTCGAACAGCTCGTAGCTGAACGGTTGGCCGAGGTACGGCTTCACCACGGCCATCAGGTCCTCGGCCTTCACGTTGACGAGCCCCGTGAATACGACGTCCGCGATCGGCTTCTCGAGGTACCAATCGCCGGCCTCCTGGGCGGCCAGGGGTGCGAAGGAGCCGGCGATCAGCGCGGCGAGGAAAACGGCGCGGCGGATATGGTGCATGGATCGGGCTCCTAATCGAAGGTGCGCCATCAGTAGGTGTACCTCCATTTCAAGGCGAGGGAGTTGTCGGTGAGGAACAGCGTGTCCGGGTTGCGCGGCAGGAAGCTCCACTCCAGAAGGAAGAAGGGCGTGTCCCATTCGAGGTTCAGCTCGAACTCGGACGTGAGCCCGTGGCCCGGCAGCAGCAGCCCGGAGGGTCCGCGCGGGGCCTGCAGCCTCACGAGCATCTCCAGGAACAGGTCGTCGCCGAGGTACTTTCCCAAAGACAGGCTGGTGTTGTCAAGGGGATTCGTCCCCTCCAGACCCAGCACCTTCTCGGCCACGAGGTTCTGGATCACCTGCGTGCGCACGGAGAACATGTCGAGGCCGAGCAGCTCGCGCACCCGCTGCTCGAACGGCCTGAGCAGGCCGAAGCGGGTGAGCACGTCGCTCGAGAGCATCACGGCGGACGACAGCAGCCCCTGTCCCTCCACCTGCTCGGTGAACGGTGCGCCGAGCAGGGCGAAGATCTCTGGCTCCGCCAGCGAGGGGTCGGAGCTGAAGCGCGGCGAGAACTCGTTGATGGTGTCGTCGACGTCGAGCCAGATGCGCACCTCCTCGCCGCTCGAGGGATCCCACTCGCGGGCCTCCGCGCGCGCGGTGATGCGCGGATCGAAAGACCGCTGGTCCTCCTTGAAGGTGATCGAACCCTGCTTCAGCACGAAGTTTCGGTCCAGGAAGAAAATCTCGCCGCCGTGCACGTCGGCAGCCCCCGTCACGGTGTAGGCGCCGGTGTCGCCTCGATAGGTGATGGCGAGCTTCCCGCCTGGAGCAGCAGTGGTCCTCACGACCGGGTAGCTTTCGGAAGGCCAGAAGAACTCCACGCGCTTGCCCGTGACCGCCTCCATCGACACGAACGTGGGCGGTTCCTCGGGCATGAACGGCACGTCGGCCCACTCCCCGAGGGTGATACGGGCCTCGTTCACGGTCATGGAGCCCGTCACGTCGGTCCGGCGCTCGCTCCCCGCCACGCGCACGCGGCCGGCAGCCCGGCCGTCGATAATGACCCGTCCGAACGTCGCGGCGGTGCGGATGGCGCTGTCGCGTGCCGTAGCCGCGTCCAGCACGAAGGATGTCGGCACCCAGTGATCGAGGGTGAAGACGATTGAGGCGGTGCCCCAGGCACTGCCGACGGGGACCGTCACCGGGCCCGCCGAGAACTCGTGGCCCGAGAAGGAGAACGCAGTGCTGACCGGACCGACCTTGTCCGGCGAATACCGGAACCGCAGGCCGCCGTCGACCAGCTGGAGCTCGCCGGTGAAGTCGGGGTCGTTGAACGGCCCGGCAACGGTGAGCCGGCCCGACGCGTTGCCCGAAGTGAAGGTGACGATGTCTGTCTTGAGCATCGAGCTGATGACCCGCAGGTCGAACGAAGCCACGCGGGCCTCCGCCTCGATGCGCGTGCCCGTGAACCGCCCCTCGGCTCGGCCGGTCACCGGCAGCGGCGCCTGTGCGAGCAGCACCCACGCGAACCGGTCGTCGAGGGACGCGTGCAGCGAATCGCCGGGACCCCCGTCGAGGTAGAGGCAGCCGTCGGCGGTCCGCAGGCGCAGGCCCCACGACGGGAAGGGAACACCGGCCACCTGAATAGAGGAAAGGTCGAGCTGGCCGGTGAGCGGCATCCCGAGCGGCCCCGCGTCGGCAGCCGTCGGTGCCTCGGGCCCCAGCGCGGCCCACAAGGTGGCGTACAGGTTGACCCGGTCGAGGAAGTACACCCCCTGGTACTGGCCTGCCAGCTCGAGCGATCCGCCCCCGAGGTCGAGGTGCCCGGAGAAACCCGACATCCGGTGGTCGAGGTAGGACACCGAGAGGTTCTCCACCTCGAGGCGCCGGCCGGCGAGGCGCACGGCCGAGGTGACCGCGATGGGATCGGTGGCGAGCATGCCATTGACCAGGGAGAGGGTGGCGGAGACCTCCGGCGAACCGTACGGCCCCGAGAGGTGTCCTGTACCCGATACCCCCCCTCGCAGCGCGAATGAGCCGAAACGCTTCAGCGGCGAGGACGCGAAGCCGATCCGGGCGTCCAGCGCTCCCTCCGCAGCGGTGCCGCGGAGGGAGTACGTCTCCGCGGTTCCGGCGGTCTTCAGGTCGAGGGTGTACTCAGCATCGAGCGCCCGGAGGAAGTTCAGGGCAAAGGGATCGAGCGGCGAGCGGAAATCGACGGCGCCGCCGCCCTCGAGCACGGAGACGGTGTCCGCGTAGCGTACCTCGCGAAGGGTGATCCTGCGGGGCGCGGCGTCGAAGGCGACCTCGAGGGTGGCCGCGGTGGAACGGACGACGTCCAGGTCGGGCACGGTAAGGCGGCCCGCGACCTTCCAGTCGCCCGAGCGGTCCACCTCCCCCGCCGCGTCAAACGTGGGGTACCAGACCCGGCCGGTCGTGGGCACGGGCAGGTGCTCCGCCCGGGCACGCAGGGTGGCTGCTCCGCCGGAGGTGGTGACGAGCGCGACGGACAGGCCGTAGGAGCCCTCGACGAAGAGGCCGTCGCGGGCGGACCAGCTGCCGGTGAGCGAGTAGGGAATGTCCTTGAACCGTACGTTCGCGCCGAAACGTGCGCTCCCGTCGTCGGCGATCTTCACCGAGGCATCGCCGGCGACCGTGAGGCCTCCCCACGTCCCGGTGAACCCGGACAGGTAGACGTTGCTCCGGTCCATGGTGAAAACCGTGGAAAGCCGCATGTGCGGGTCGGCACGCGAGCTCACGGTGAGTTGTGGACTGGTCACCACCAGCCGGTCGAAGTCGGTCCAGAGCGCGACCGTCGCGTCCACGCTGATGCGCGAGAGCAGATCGCGGATCTGGGCTTCCTGCCATGAAATCCCGCCGGCCCCCAGTACGAGGTAGTACAACTGGTCGGGCGGCGCGCCGGCAAGGTTCGCCGACAGCGAGAGGTGACGCGGGGCGACGGTTACCAGCTCGCCCGCGGCGTGCACCAGATCGCCTTCCGGCGCGTCGGCGAACGAGGCGGTCGCGTCGAACTTCAGCCCGGTCGGTCCGGGTTCGATGTCGGCCCGCAGCCGGTCGAGGCGGACCTGCCCCAGCTGTACCTGGCTGCCGTCAACGGAGAGGCTCCCCGTGAGGCGCTTCACGGTGACGGTGGCATCCGCGCTTCCGGCGGCGAGGCTGGTGAGGTTCGAGACGGTGAGGATTCCCTCGGGCCAGAGATTGGAGAGCAGCACGTCGCCGATGAACTCGAGCGAGCCGCTGGGGGACGCGGCGGTGAGGCTGCTGAAGCGCACGCGGTGACGGTCGCCGTCGAATACCGCGGCGACGTACACGTCGGGGGCGACCGGCAGCTGGTCGACGAGGTCGACCGCGAGGTCTCCCGCGTAGAAGAGGCTCCCGTCGGCGGGCCGCCACGTGACGGAGGCGGTGCCGCTCACGGGTGCGGCGAGCCACGGGGCGAACCGGGCCAGGTGTCCCGTCGGCTGCACCAGCTGGTCGGCCCGGAACCCCTCGGCGCGCATCGTCGCGGTGACGTCCCCCGACGGGAATCCCACGACCACTGTGAGATCGACGGGCACCCGGTCCTCGATCTTCGTCACCGCGAGACGTCCATCCGCCCAGGATGCCTGGAGGGTCTGCGGGCGTACGGAGGCCACGGGGGTTTCGAGGGTCAGGAGACGCACGATTGCGTCGGCCGCAGTGAAGTCCCTCGACACCGTGCCCCGCGCCTTGATGCCTGACTGGAACCACAGTCCCGTTTCCATGCGTCCCGAGAGGCTGCCGCGAAGGGCCACGTCGAGCCGTTTACCCGATCCGCCCGCCTCGAAGAACAGGCCGGTCCCCGTGACGCGGGCGCCCGGCATCGCGAGCTCCACGTCCACCCCCGCCCCGACCAGGCGCAGCCGGGGCAGCCCGGCCGACCAACCATCGGAGGACGTGAACCGGGAGACGAGGTCGAGGAGGTCACGGTCGGCGGTGAGGTCGAGTCGGAGTGTGACCCCCGAGATCCTGATCTCCCGAAGCGAGCCGACCGGGTCACGGCCCGAGAGCAGCCCGAGCAGGCTGTAGCGGACCTTCAGCGTGCGCACCGTGAGCAGGTCGCTTCCGGCGCCGTCGGAGGAGTGGACGACCAGGTCGCGAACGACGATCTGCCAGAGGACAGACGGCGAGATCGAGCCGTACGCGACGCGCCGTCCAATGAGCTGCTCGAGCGCTGCCATGCCCCGCACCTTGAGTTCGGCCATGCGCACGGTCAGCGCGCGGTCGAGCGCCGACACGCCGGCCACGGTGGCACCGACGAGCGCGCCGATGGCGAGGAATCCGAGAGTGAACCGCAGCGCCCGCTTCAATCCCGTTTCTCCAGGGGGAAACGATAGGACACCGTGCCTATTGCGTTCTGCTTCCCTTCGCTGCGGGAGAAGATCCACTGTCGGAGCGCGGTTTCCACGGCAGCATCGATTTCAGTGTACCCCGAGCCCAGTGTGATTTCCACGTCGACGACCGCGCCGAGGGGGGTGACGGTGATCCGGGCCCCGACCTCGGCCTCCTGTCCCGTCTCGCTGAGGATTGCGGGAAACCGGGGATTCACGGACCGGACCACCGTCCGTGCCGCGCCGGTCCACCCGATACGCACCGTCGGCTCCGCAGCTGCTGCATCGGTTCGGGCCGCGCCTGTGGCCGGGGCGACGGATGTCGCCGGGAGCGAGGCGAGCACCTCGCGGGCGGAGGGAACCCCCCCGGGAACCGTTTCGACGCGGGTGGAAGAAGCGCGAAGCGTATCCGCCACCGGGTCCAGCGCAGCCGCCGTCGGCAACGGGAGGCTCGAGGGCATCGACAGGGCGGACGCGGCGATGGACGGCCCCGAGGGCGACGATGCGGCCGGCGCGGTGGGGACAGCGTCGGTGTCGTCGAAGACCAGGACCACTCGGCGCTCGGGAACCGGGACCCTCATCCCACGGAGGTCCGAGCCAACGGGCACCAGGAGCACGAGGCCTGCGTGTACGGCGAGCGAGATCATCCACGGCGCGAACCGACGCAGGAGCATCAACGCCCCCCGGACCTCACCGTGGCGAGCGAGATGCGGCCCGTGCCGGCCAGCTTGGCCTGGTCCATCACCTCGATCAGCCGTTCGTAGGGCAGGCTCTTGTCCGCCTGGAGCAGGATACTGCTCGCCCCTGCCCTGGCGAGCGCGGCGCGCAGCTCGACGCCGAAGGCAGCCATCTCCACCCGTCGCTCGTCGATGAAAACGCCGCCGTCCGCCCCCACCGTCACCACCACGTCGGTACCGATGGCTCCGAGCGAGGAACGTGCCCGGGGCAGGTCGACCCTGATCGCGGGATTGATGGAGAGGACCGCGTTCACCATGAAGAAGAGCAGCGTGAGGAACACCATGTCGATGAGCGGGGTCATGATGATCCCGCCCTCGTCGCGCCGCCGACGCGGGAGCTTCATCGGCGCAGCCCCCGCTGGGCGTAGAAGAGCTGCAGCTCGGTGGCCGCGGTCTCCACGCGCGCGGCGATCCGGTCCGCGGACTGGATCAGCACGTGGTAGGTGACGAGGCACGGGATGGCCACCATGAGGCCCGCGGCCGTGGTGATGAGCGCCTCCGAGATGCCGCCCGCGAGCACCGCGGGGTCGGCGACACCCGTGAGGCGCAGGTTCATGAAGGAGCGGATCATGCCGGTCACCGTGCCGAGCAGGCCGAGCAGGGTCTCGACATTGGCCAGCGAGGAGAGCCAGGGCAGGAACCGTTCGAGCCGGGCCAGCTCATTCTGGGCTCTGGCCTGCATGCGCAGTTCGCGCTCCTCGGGCGCGGTACTGCGGGAGAGCACGCCCTCGCGCAGCACGGCAGCCTCGGGCGAAGGGCTCTCACCGAGCTCCTCGGCGAGGACGGTACCCCGACCTTTCCCCAGCTCTCCGAGCACCCAGGGCAGGAGGTCCGCCCGGCGCTCGCGAACGCGGATGAACGCGATCACACGCTCGATGATGAGGCCGAAGGCGAGGACGGAGAGCAAGATGATCGGGATCATCACCGGCCCGCCCGCGCGGATGTATTCAAGCATCAGTCGCCTCCATCATGGCGATCACCTGGACGGGCGCGGGTGCGGTCCAGGGCGGGATCGGCGGCACGAACGGGGAGTCCGGCCCTCCCGCCGGAAGGACGAGATCCAAATCGGGAAGCTCCACGGCTGCCCAACCAGCGGGCTCGGGCGCCTGGAGCACTACCCGGTCCTCCCCCACGACCACGACCGCGCGGTCGAGGCCCGAGGAGGCATCGTCGGCCCGCAGGCTCCCGGCTGCGACGGCTAGAATGAGGGCTGCAGCGAGGACGGTGACACGCCCGGGGCTTCGCATTAGAATCCTGACTCGTGGTACTGAGTATACTGCAGGGATTCGTGGTCCTGGAAGGCCTGGACGGCGCCGGAACCACGACGCAGATGCGCCTGCTCTGCGAACGGCTCGACCGCGAGGGCCGGGCGCATGCCGGGACCTTCGAGCCGACGGAGGGGCCTGTCGGCCGGCTCATCCGCTCGATCCTCGCCCGCCGGGTGATGGCGCTGCCCCTGACCGTCGCGATGCTCTTTGCCGCGGACCGGCACCAGCACCTCGCCGGCCCGGACGGCGTGATCGAGCGCGCGAACCGCGGCGAGCTGGTGGTGAGCGACCGGTACTTGTTCTCCAGTCTCGCCTACCAGTCGATCGAGTGCGGGTTCAAGCGGGTGCTCGACCTGAACGAGGGCTTCCCGCTGCCGGAGCTGCTCGTGTTCCTCGACACGCCGGTGGCCGTGAGCCAGGCGCGGCTCGACCGTCGGACGCACCGGGAGCTCTACGACGGCGCCGGGTTCCAGGCCCGGGTGCGCGAGGGGTACCTGCAGGCCATCGAGCACTTCGAGGGCAGCGGGATGCGCGTGCTCGTCCTGGACGGCAACCGTCCGGCCGACGAAATCCACGAAGCCGTCTGGACCGAAACCGCCCGGCTGCCGATACACAAGGTGTGAAGAGAGCAGCGTTCGCCCTCCTCCTCGCGCTCCTGCCGCTGCTGCCGGTTTCCGCGTGGCGCATCCTCTACAAGGAGCAGTACTACAAGCTCTACCACGAGCACTTCTACCACTACCCCGACGACACGATGGAGTCGATCCACTACCTCGAGGAGGCGATGAAGGCTGATTTCGCGAACCCCCTGTACGCGATGGCCCGCATCACCAACACCACGGAGTGGGAGCGCTACCGTTACCTGTTCAACCTGCACGTCAACCTCCGGCTGATCTACCTCTACCTCACGCTGGGATCCAAGTACGACAAGCAGATCGCCTACTTCTACAACGCGCCGTGGCAGCGCCAGAACCTCGAGAGCCTTGAGACCGCGGAGCAGCTCTACCGGGTCGCCTACCGCTACTGGGAAGAGGCGAGGAAGTGGTCCGCACGGGCCTGGGCGATGCGCACGGTGCACCTCGAGGATGTCCAGTTGTGGGAGGACGATTGCTGGCGCATCGAGACCGGGGACCTGGACTACCGGGAGATCATCGACGAGCAGCTCACGCGCCTCGCGAAGGTCCGCGCGACCTTCGAGGCGATGGACGAGAAGACGTATTAACGCCTCCCAGCTGCTAGGCCACCGGGCGTTAATGCGGTCGCGGGCCGAAGGCCGACAAGCCGCTTAATCGCCCCGGGCCGTGAGGCCGAAAGGGCATTAATGCGGTCGCGGCCTGAAGCGACACGCTGCCTTACGGACATGCGCGCGGGGTCTTCTGTACCTCTCGGTTAGAGAATCAGCATTGCATCGCCGGGCGAGAGTACCCGCATGGGGCTTGCTTCAATCCTCGGTCAGCGGATGAGCATGGCATCCCCATAACTGAAAAACCTGTACTTCTGCTCCGCTGCTTGGCGGTAGGCTTCCAGGATCCGGTCGAGGCCCGCGAACGCGCTCACTAAGACGAGCAGGCTCGAGCCGGGCGTATGGAAGTTGGTGAAGAGCCGGTCCACGACATTGAACCGGTACCCGGGCGTGATGAAGAGCCGGGTCCTGCCCTCGCCTTCCCGCAAGCACTGACCGTCCCAGGCGCTCTCCAGCGCGCGCACCACCGTGGTGCCCACGGCCTGCACCTTCCGGCCCTCGGCCTTGGCGGCTTCCACCTCGGCTTTCACCGCTGCCGGAATGGTGTAGGCCTCCTCGTGCATGACGTGGCCCTCGATGTCCTCGCTCCTGATCGGCAGAAAGGTGCCCAGACCGACGTGGAGTGTGACGTACGCGATCCGCACGCCTCTGCTCTCGAGCTCTGCGAGCAGGCGTCTGGTGAAGTGAAGTCCCGCCGTCGGGGCCGCTGCCGACCCCGTCTGCCGGGCGAAGACGGTCTGGTAGCGCTCGGCATCGGCCCCCGTGTCCGCCCGGCGGATGTAGGGCGGCAGCGGCACGTGGCCGCGGCGCTCGAGGTACGCCTCGTCGACGGGCGGCTCGAAGCGGACCACGCGCGCGTCCCCCTCGGCGCCGACGAGCGCCGCGGCCACGCCCTCGGCAAACCGCAGCGGTTTGCCGAAATCCCGACGGCGGAGCCCCCCGGTGAGGGCATTCCAGCACCCGTCGTCCCGCCGGTCCAGGAGCAGTAGTTCGACCCGCCCGCCCGATGCCGATTCCCCGATCAGGCGCGCCTTCCGCACCCGGGTGTCGTTGAGCACCACGAGGGTTCCCGGCTCGATCCACCGGCAGAGATCCCGCACGGCCGAATGCTCCATGCGTCCCGAGACCCGGTCGAGCACGAGGAGGCGCGCGGCTTCCCGTTCGGCCGCGGGCTCCTGGGCGATCAGGCCTTCGGGAAGGTCAAAGGAGAACCGGCTGGTCTTCACCGCCCGACCACTTGAGGCCGAGGTGGGCCCACGCCTGCGGGGTGGCCATCCGTCCACGCGGGGTGCGCTTGAGGAATCCGATCTGGATGAGGAAGGGCTCGTAGACATCCTCGAGGGTGTCAACGGCTTCGCCGATCGAGATGGCGATCGTCTCGGAGCCCACGGGCCCGCCCGCGTACTTCTGGATGATGGTGCGAAGGATCTCCCGGTCGATCTTGTCCAGCCCCAGCCGGTCGATCTCGAGGCTCTCAAGTCCGCGATGCACGATGTCTCCGTCGACCGCGCCGGTGCCCCAGACCTGCGCGAAGTCGCGCATGCGGCGCAGGATCCGGTTGGCGATGCGCGGCGTACCCCGCGAGCACTTCGCAACGAGCGCGGTCGCCTCGTCTCCGATGGAAATGCCGAGTATGCCCGCCGACCTCTTCACGATGCGCTCGAGGTCGCCCGGCTCGTAGTAGTCGAGGCGCAGCGGAATGCCGAACCGTGAGTACAGGGGGCTCGAGACGAGCCCGGTCTTGGTGGTCGCGCCCACGAGGGTGAACGGCGGCAAAGGGATCTTGATGGTCCGCGCCCCCGGGCCCTGGCCAATCACCACGTCGATCTCGAAGTCCTCCATCGCGGAGTAGAGCATCTCCTCTACTATGGGCTTCAGCCGATGAATCTCGTCAATGAAGAAGATGTTCCGGTCTCCGATGCTCGTGAGGATCGCGGCCAGGTCGCCGGGCTTCTCGAGGGCCGGCGCCGAGGTGGCCCGGAATTGCACGCCCAGCTCGTTCGCCACGATTGCGGCGAGGGTCGTCTTGCCGAGTCCCGGGGGCCCGGCGAGGAACACGTGGTCGAGGTGCTCGCCGCGCTGCCGGGCCGCGGTAATGTAGATCGAGAGGTTCTCCTTGAGACGGGTCTGGCCGACGAACTCCTCGAGCAGCCGGGGCCGCAGCGTGAGCTCCTCACGGTCCTGCCCGGCGTCGAAGGACGGGCTGCCGACGCGCTCGGGGGTCTTCACGGCTTGACGCCCTTCCCAGCGATGGCCACCGCCTTGCGAAACAGCTCGCGCTCGAGGTCTTCGGCGGAGAGGCCGGCATCGACGGACTTCAGGGCCTCGGCCACGGCCGCTTTCGCCGTGCGTCGATCGAACCCCATCCCGACGAGCGCCGTGGCGATGTCGTCCTCCGACGCCCTTCCCGTTCCCCCGCCCGAGGACGTGAGCTTTCCCTTCAGCGTGAGGATGATCTTCTGGGCGGTCTTTTTCCCGATGCCCGGCACCGCGGACAACGCGTCCACGTCGTCCCGGTCGAGGGCCTGCTCGAACTCGGGCCGCTCGATGCCCGAGAGGATGCGCATGGCGCCCCGGGGCCCCACGCCGTCAACCTTCTGGAGATCGAGGAAGAGGCTGCGCTCCGCCGGGTCGAGGAACCCGTACAGCTTCATGGCGTCTTCGCGGTGCAGGAGGTGCGTGTACACGCGCACCGGCTGGCCGGGCCCCGGGAACCGGGCGGAGGCCTTGCGGGAGACCGCAAGCTCCCACTCCACGCCGCCGGTTGCCACGCAGAGCCGCTCGTCCTCCCGGAGGGTCACCTCACCGGACAGGCTGTTGAACATCGAGGCGCGACCTCTGGCAGTGGCAGACGGCGACCGCGAGGGCATCCGCCGCGTGGTCGGGGGAAGGAATCTCCTCGAGGCCGAGTAGCACGGCCACCAGGCGCTGCACCTGGCCCTTCTCGGCCCGTCCGCGACCGATGACGGCCTGTTTCACCTGCTGGGGCTGGTAGAAACCCGTCGGGATGCCGCGTTGGCCGAGGGCGAGCACCACGACCCCGCGGGCGTGCGCCACGGGTATGGCGCTGGCCACGTTGCGGGCGAAGTACAGCTCCTCCACGCCGGCCTCGTCGGGCTTGTACTCTTCGAGCACCGCGAGGATGCCTTCGTAGATGGCTCGCAGCCGGTTGGGCAGACCGAGCTCGGGACCGGTCGACAGCACGCCGTGGGCGACATGGCGGAAGCGCGTGCCGTCGAAGCGGACGACGCCCCAGCCGGTCGCCGCCAGTCCGGGATCGATCCCGATCAGGGTGGTCATTCCGTCATTTCGAATCCGTCGGGGATCTCCAGGTTGGTTGCCACGCTCTGCACGTCCTCGTGGTCCTCGAGGTACTCGACGAGCTTCAAGGCCTTCTGTGTCTTGTCGTTGTCGAGGCTGACCGTGTTGTCAGCCACCCGGGCCAGCTCGGCAGTGGTGCTCGCGTACCCCGCTGTCTCCAGCGCCTTGGCCACCTTGTAGAAGTCCTCGGGAGTGGTGGAGACCTCGATGGATTCGCCGTAGGTGGCGACGTCCTCCGCGCCCGCGTCGAGGGCGGCCGTGAGAATGTCGTCCTCCTTGTACTTCGATGCCTCGAAGGTGATCAGGCCCTGGCGCTTGAACAGGTGCTTGACGCTGCCCGCGGTACCGAGGTTTCCGCCGTGCTTGTTGAGGAGGTTGCGGATCTCGGCGGCAGCCCGGTTCTTGTTGTCGGTGAGCACGTCGATGAGGATGGCCACGCCGCCCGGACCGAACCCCTCGTACAGGATTTCCTCGTAATTGACGCCCTCGAGCTCGCCGAGACCCTTCTTTACAGCCCGGTCGATGTTGTCCTTGGGCATGTTCCCGGCCTTTGCCTTGAGGATGGCAGTGCGGAGCCGGGGGTTCGTCTCCTGGTCCCCGCCGCCTTGCTTGGCGGCGATGCTGATCTCCTTGATCAGCTTGGTGAACATCTGGCCGCGTTTCGCGTCCGCGACGCCCTTCTTGTGCTTGATGGTATGCCATTTGCTATGGCCGGACATGGTTGTTGCTCCCTATTATCGTGAGAGGTTTGCTCGAGTGACGCTACACCAACCCTCGGAGGGTGTCAAGAATCCGGGCGCGCCGGTTCAGTCCGGCCAGCGCACGGTAATCGCCGGCAACCCGTCCGCGCGCAACGCCCCGGCCAGCTCGCCCAGGAGTGAATCGAGCAGCAGGAGGCCTCGATCGGTCAGCCGCAGGGTGCCGGCCTCCGACGAGGCTAGCCCCTGCTCCACCCACCGTTCCCATACTCCCGGCGCGAGCCGGTCCAGGTCCTGCCCGAAGCGGCGTCGGAACGACTCCGCGCAGATTCCGTCCACGAGCCGCAGGCCCATCATGAGGGTCTCCAGGACGAAGGAGGAGGCGGGGACGACCTCCGTTTCGATGCCCCATGGAGTGCCGGCCAGTCCTGTTGCCCGTGACAGGAACGTCGAAATATCGCGCGGATTCGAGAGACGGATA
Source organism: Spirochaetota bacterium (assembly GCA_026398635.1). Taxonomy (GTDB): domain Bacteria; phylum Spirochaetota; class Spirochaetia; order SZUA-6; family Fen-1364; genus JAPLSM01. Next base: position 26,255 of record JAPLSM010000361.1, read on the forward strand.
ACGCCGGCATGCTCCCCGATATCCGTGAGGGCTTTCGTGAGATTGGCGGGAAGTGTGGAAACAGCTCCGGGGCCGATGCCGAGGTATGGCTCCAGGCGCCAGTACCGCAGATTGTGCTGACATTCCTTACCCGGACGGGCGAAATTAGACACTTCGTACTGGTGCAGCCCTGCACCCTCGAGGGCTGCCCTGCCCTCCAGCCAGAGTTCATCATCGTGGTCCCGTTTGTTCAACGCGACGCTGCCCGATCTGACGAACCCGGCAAGCGGGGTATCCGGCTCGACGGTCAGGGAATACAGCGACGCGTGGCCGGAGCCTGTCCGCACCACCGTCTCCCCGTCGGCGATCATCCCCTCCCTGGACTGTCCGGGGATGCCTGCGATCAGGTCGAAGCTCGTGTCCCCGTTCCATGCCTGCCCCAGGAACTCGATCGCGCGCAGGTTGTCAGCGGCCGTGCCGGGCCGGCCGAGCACAGCCAGGAGTCGGTCATCCATACTCTGCAGGCCGACGCTCAGCCGGGTTACCCCGGCCTGGCCGCAGATATCGAGAAACGCGCGGTCGAGGGACTCAGGATTCGCCTCCACCGTCCATTCCGATGGCCCGAGATCCGCAAGCCGGCCGAGGAGCCGCCCCAGCAGGGCCGTCGGCAGCACGCTCGGCGTCCCGCCGCCCACGTAGACCGTTTCGAAACGTACCGCGGGAGCCTGAGCGAGGAATCGATCGAGTTGCGCGATGGTCTGTTCGATGACCGGGACGGCCGAACCGTCAGCCGCGTCGCCCCTGCCGAGGGGCACCGAATAGAAATCGCAGTAGAGGCACTTCGAGGCGCAGAACGGCACGTGGACGTAGAGTGAGAGACGGATCGGGTCAGAGACCGCCAAGGGATCGCAGGGGCCAATAGCGGAACATCACCCTGCCGATGATGCGGGCCTCGGCGAGGGGGCCCCAGCTCCGGCTGTCGCTCGAGGAGGTTCGATTGTCCCCCAGCACATAGTACTCACCGGCACTGAGGGTGATGTCGGTCGCCGAGCCGGAGAACGGGAGGTAGGGTTCCCAGTTCGCCGGGGCGAACTCGACGCGCCGTTCGAACGGCTCGCGGATCAGCTGCGCTTCCGGGGTGAAATCCGAGGCGTCCCGGGGCCGGATCGCAGCGGTGAAGTCCTGCAGCCGGATGGTGTCCCCGGGCACGCCGATGACCCGCTTCACCACGAACCGGTTCACCCGTCCACCTTCGAGATCGCGCACGAGGGTTGCCTTCTGCCCGGTGAAGAAACCTGCAATCGGTTCGAGCAGTCTTCTCCAAGCGGGCGCCGCAGCCGCATAGGGAGGTTCCACGACCACCAGGTCGCCTCTCCGCGGCTCGCCGAGGCCGGGGAGGCGTGTCGAGGTGAACGGGAGCCTCGGGCCGAAGGCAACCAGGCTCACGACGACCCGGTCCGAGGGCTCGAGTGCCGGACTCATCGATACCGACTCGATGCGCCACGTGGAAGCGAGGAATCGTGAAACCACGAGCCACAGCAGGAAGGCCGCAGCGATCACCCGTACGACGCCCGAGCGCCAGAGCGAAGCCCGGCGTTTCCGTACTGAGGAGGTGTACCGCTCTACCGTACCGATCACTTTACTCCGCCGAACCGACTGAAGGGCCAGTAGCGGAAGAGCCCGCGCCCGAGCACCTTTCCCAGCTTGACCGGGCCGAAGTACCGGGCATCGCGGGAGTTGTCCCGGTTATCCCCCATGGGAAAGAGACGGTCATCGGGCACGTACGCGCCCTCGGAGCGCCTGCGCCATTCGAGCCGGACCGCCTGGTTCCATGGCTCGAGCGACCACGCGGCACGGTAGCGGGAGGCGCTGAAAGCAAGATCGTCGAACAGGGCGACCGCCTGCGCGCCGAGATGGCCGTCCGCGTCGCGTGAAACGCTGAGGTACCGTCCCAGGTCGCGTTTCAGGCTGTCCGCAACGGGCAGGTTCGCTTCCTCGAGGGCGAGCGCTGTACCGGCGTTCCCGAGGTGCGGATACTCGTCCGCGTCGAAGCTCCGGGTGTTCGGGTACACGAGGCCGAAGTCTTCCTTGATCGCCGCCTCGCTTCGGAAATCCATAGCGCCGGCGGTCAGGATTTCCACGTTCCCGTCGTTCATCCTGATCCGCTCGCCCGGCATGCCGATGGCGCGCTTGACGAGGAAGTGGTGCTTGGGATTTCCGTTCTCGTCCCGGTCGATGTCCACCAACGACAGCGTGACCATGTAGACGACACGCTGCAGGATGTCCTTCAGGGGTCCGATCGAGAGGTACTCGGGGCTCTCGAAGATGATGACGTCGCCGCGCTTGGGTTGCCGGAAGCCGGGCATCTTCAGCATGCCGGGCACGAGCTCGGGGCCGTAAACGAGCTTGTTCACGAAGATCCGGTCGCTGATGAGCAGCGACGGAACCATGGATTCCGAGGGGATCTGGTAGGCCTGCAGCAGATACTGGTTGATGAGGAGCACGATCACCACGGCCGAGAGGATGGCGTCGAGCCAGTCCAGAACCGGGTTCTTCTTCTTTTGCTTCTCCTTCTTCGCGATCCGCCGGCGCTTCTGCCACGTAAGCACACGTTCGGTGGCGGTCTGCACGGCGAGTTCCCATTCCTGCCATTTCATGTGCCAGCGAGGATACCACGTGTCCGATTTCATTGACAAGCAGAGAGTGCCTTCCTATACTGCCGTCATGCCCAAACGGGAGAAAACCCCGCCGCAGGGTGCGCAACCCTCGGAGGTCTTCGTACGCCTCAAGCCGATCCTCGGCATCAAACCCGGCACGTACCTCACTGCCGTCTACGTGCTCGCGGTCTTGCTCGTTCTCTTTTTCGTGCTGTTCTATCCGGGGCTGCGCCACCGGGGCTCGTATCTCGTGCTCTCCGGTGAGCCTGCGCGTGCCACCGTTCTCGTCGACGGCAGGTTTGCCGGCAGTACGCCGTGCACCGTTTTCGCACCTATTGGCACCCGAAGCATCGAAGTGTCAAAGCCTTTCTACAGCACCGATGAACGGAATGAGTCGGTGCCTGGCAGGGTGTTCGCAACTCTCATTGTCCCACAGCGCAGAAGCATCTATTACCACCTCGATCTCGCCGACGCTCAGGGCCTTTTCGCTTGGGCGCTTGATGATTTCGCCCGCAACCCGATCATTCCCGAGATCATTTCAACGACAACCGCCGAGGTTATTGCTGCATATCAGGGAGATTTACCCAAGGATATCCAATTACAACTGTTATTTTTTTTAGACAATGCGATGCTGTTTATCACAAATGAGCAGCAAATGCGTGAGCTAATGATTGCGAGATCGACTCTGGCAGCGACAGGCGGCTTTTCCACTCCTGCCAACCTCCTTGGGTTTGTTCAACAAATCGCACAACTTCAAGAGAAATATGACAATCTCCCTGCCTGGACTATCCTGGCATCTTCAAAAGAAAAGTCCAAGCAGATCCTGGCAACCGGCTGGTCGAGCGCGTATGCCGCACATTATCTCAACGCGGTGAAGAAACTATCCCTGGAACCCGCGCCTGCGGGCTCAGGTGGCTCAGTGAGTCTTTCTGGTGTCATTCTACGTTCCATCCCTTCCGGAACGCTCCTGATGGGCAGGGACGACGTAGAAAGCACCCTCGGCAAGACCATCGATCAGCTCATGGCACACGCGGTCCGAATCGAGCGCTTCTTCATCGCCGAGACCGAGGTGACCAACCGGCAGTACCAGGCGTTCGTCGACGCCGTCCCGGAGTGGAAGCCTTCCAACCGGGACGCCCTCCTCAGCACCGGTCTCGTTTCGGACGGGTACCTCGCAACCTGGAGCGAGGACCGCTTCCCTGCCGGTAGCGCTGACCTGCCCGTAACCGGTGTATCATGGCATGCAGCTTCAGCGTACTGCGTGTGGCTCCAGGCGGGACTCGCCGCATCACGGCCGGGCTCGATCGTCCGCCTGCCGACCGAGGCCGAGTGGGAGTGGGCGGCACGCGGCGGGCTGCGGGGCAAGCCCTACCCTTCTGGGGACAAGCCGGGACGGTCCGTGTTCTTCGTCAAGGACATCAGCGGTCCCGGGCCTGCCGGAAGCTCCGAGCCCAACGGGTATGGCCTGCGCGACATGGCCGGCAACGTATGGGAGTGGTGCGCGGACAGTTACGCGCCGGCAGCCTACCTCCTCAGCTCGCTCGACGGCGAGGCAAACCGACGACTCGCCGCGGCTCTACCGGAAACGTCCGAGAAGGTCGTGCGCGGCGGCTCCTGGAACAACCAGAAAGAGCTGCTGCGCGTGTACACCCGGGGCAGCCAGCCCGCCGACTGGTGCACCGGGCAGCTCGGGTTCCGGCTGGCGGCCACGATCCCCTAGCCCTCCATGGCAAAGGCGGAAGACGGCATCAAGGTCCTTTCGGTCAACCGGAAGGCTCGGTTCAACTACTCGATCCAGGAAGCGTTCGAGTGCGGTATTGAACTGGTGGGAACCGAGGTGAAATCGATGAAGGAAGGCCGGTTTTCGTACTCGGACGCCTTCGCGACGGTGGACAACGAACAGCTGTGGCTGGTGGACTTCCATATCAGCCCCTACTCCCACGGCAACATCTTCAACCACGACCCGTTGAGGCGGCGGCGCCTCCTGGTGCACAAGAAGGAAATCCGGCGCCTCCGCCGGGTGGTCGATGAGAAGGGGTTGACCCTCGTCCCCATGCGGTTTTATCTTAAGCGTGGATTCGTGAAGTGCGAACTTGCCATCGCCAAGGGCAAGAAGCTCTTTGACAAGCGCGAAGATATCAAGCGGCGGGACGTCCGCCGCGAGATCGAACGGGACTTCAAGGACCGGTAGTTATACCCAGGGGGTGCAACGGTCTCGACTGAGGTTGGTTCGGTCATGAGCTGCAGGTGGAGCGCCACCACTCCTAACAGTGGCAAAACCTTTAACTGCCAACGCAGATTACGCTCTCGCTGCCTAAGGCGGCGACGGGCCTCCGGAAGCGCTGCTCCGAGCGTCCGGTACGCCCGACGCAAACCGGGGATCACCTACGCGACGGCCTGCGGGCGCGCGGGGACAATACACGCGGGCTTTGACGACCGGCGGATCGCCGCCACCCAAACCGGTTATCGAGAAAACATCGGGCGGATAAACCTGTAGAAGTTCATGGTCGGCGCTTCAGGACGCGGGTTCGACTCCCGCCACCTCCATTTGTCAATTCCTTTCTGAGTAATGAGTCGCAGGATTTCGTGCCTGCCAACTGACAGTACTTTGACCAAAATGGAAGGGGCAAAGTGTCATGGCACGGTATCGGGATCTCTTCACGCTATTCCCACAGCCTCGAAAGAACGGACACACCGTTTGGTACTACTTCACCTACTGAAGTCGGTAGATGTACCAAGTCGCGTTCTGCGTGACAATCCAACGATCTCGGTTGGCCTGCAACAGGGGGACTCAGCGCGCGAATGCAGAGAACGGGTTGGCGCGCGTGAGGAGGCGGATCGTCTGCTCCCTTACACCCGCCAGGCCCAGCTGCGGTAGAAACTCGTCGCTCAGGTAAGTGTAGGACTTCTGTTCTCCTCCCCGCGGCTTGGCCGGATCGTACTGGCCTCTGTCCTGGCTGAGAAGGATCCTCTGGCCGAACCCGGCATCAAGGAGCTTCAGGATATCGTTCACGTATGCTGGATCCGACCCAGGGCTTCCAATGCCGTCATACTCCACCCACGCACCCCGTCGTGCGATCTCGAGATGAATTGAGAAGTCCTTTTCCGCCTGCGTGTGGATCCAGATAAACCTGCCCGGGTCCCAGCCTAGGCTTTCGAGGATCCGAAGCTGCTCCCGGACGACCCGGCCTCGAATGGTGTGGCTTCCGATGACGGCAAAAGTCTCCTTTGCCGCCCGCACAGCCGCGCGAAAAACCTTTGCTTCGCATTCCGTGAGCCCGTCGTCACCCGCGCTTAGCTTGATCCAGCCGGCGCGTACGCCGCTGCGCCCGATCTCCCCTGCTAACTCCCCACTCATCCATTCGAAGAGCCTGTCCTCGCTTGCCTCGTGCACCCATGCGGGGATCCACGGTTCACGGTAGACACCGGTGGGCACCACGAGAGGAAACCCCGTCGCCTCGGAAACGGCTCGCAGGATATCCGCGCGCCGTCCCACGCCTACGCAGCTCGCCTCTACGATGACCCCGATTCCCGCGCCCTGCGCACTGCGCAGACCGGGAGACATGACGGCCACGACCGCCGCAGCGTCCGCACAGCCATGCGCGGGATCGTTCGGCGTCCTCAGATCCACGAAAACATGCTCGTGAGGGAGGATGATACCGGCGGTGCTCGCATCGATCCGGCCAAGGGTGGTGATCAGATCTCCCACAGGTTTCTCTTTCCGGTGACGCGCCCCGTAAACGGACGGAGGCAGCTTGCGCCACGCACTATCAGCAAGGCTTGCACATCAGCCTTTCGACCTCAGAATAGGGCACTTCTTCATTGCTGTCAATTTTTATCGGGAGCCCATACGAGAACCGACGCGCCCGACCTTGACGGCAAGGGAAGCGAACCATAGTATGAAGCCGGCAGTTGTATCTTGAACATACGTTGATTCGCGGTAACTATTCAGGACCTTGCTTGTAAAACTACCGGACACCTGTATAGTACCGGAACTTTTCGAGATGTGCGATGCTTCTCTCAATGGGAGAGGAGAAAAGACAATCGTTTCGGCGCATCAGCCGAGAACAGATGCAGAGCATCTATCGCGCTGGTCCCGAGGCCATCTTTTCTCTAATCGATTATCTGCAGGACATCATCGAATCAAACGCGCATCGCATTGAGGCACTCGAACAACAGCGCCATACTGACAGCCATAACAGCAGTAAGCCTCCTTCCAGCGACGGGATTGGGCGTACAATCGTGCAAACCAGGAAAGCAACGGGAAAGAAACCAGGCGGGCAGAACGGTCACAAAGGTTCGACGCTGCCATTTGCCGAACATCCCGATCAGGTAGTCGTGCATGCTCCGAAGCGCTGTGGCAAATGCGGCGGGTCCTTGGAGGCAGAGGCCTCCATCGGCTACGAACGGCGTCAGGAGGTGGAGCTTCCCCCTGTGAAGGCACAGGTGACCGAGCATCAGGCGCAGATCAAGGCGTGTCGCAACTGCGGGACACAGACTCGAGGGGAGTTTCCTGTCGGATTGAACAGTCCGATGCAGTACGGCACTCGGATTCGTGCCAGCTTGATCTACTTAAAGGACTATGCGCTGCTGCCATTCCAACGCAGCGTAGAACTAATGCACGACTTGTTCGGGGTGCCCATATGTGCGGGGACCTTGGCGAACATCGAACAGCAGTGTAGCGCCAAGCTCGAGGCGACGGTGGAATTGATCAAGGAGAGCGTCCGTCACGCCGAGGTGGTGCACTTCGATGAGACGGGCATAAAGATCAACGGAAAGTTGTTCTGGCTTCACAGCGCCAGTACGGCACGGGCAAGCTACTATTTTCCCCATGCCAAACGGGGCACTGCGGCCATGGACGCCATGGGGATCTTGCCCGGGTTTGAAGGGGTGGCAATTCATGACTTCTGGTTCAGCTACCTGGGTTACAGCTGCGCCCATGCGTTGTGTAATGCCCACCTTTTGCGGGAGCTGACCTTTGTCTGGGAAGAATGCCACCAGAAATGGGCGCAGGGACTGATCGATGCTCTGCTGAAATGGAAGAAGGCTGTGCAGCAGGCACATCAGATGGGAAGAACAGCGTTGGGAAGATGGCAGATACTCCAGATTGAGAAAGAGTATCGAAGGATCATTCTCCGAGGCCTGCTAGCAAATCCGCCCCCTCAGGAGACAGGAGCGCCAAAGCGTGGGCGCAAGAAGAAGAGCAAACCACGCAATCTCGTGGAGAGGCTGAGGGATTACTCCCAGGAGGTGCTGCGCTTTGTGCATGACTTTGGGGTTGAATTTGATAACAATGCAGCATTATGCTCAGGATTTCATAATCCTCAGGATTTGCGGATGCCAGCCGCCCGGCGCGTGGATCGAAGGTCTGCCGCCTGAATCCTGAGGATTATGTTTGGCTTTTTGCAAGCTTGTTGATACTTGGAGTACCCGAAGGAGGGGTTCCCATGTATCAGCAATACGACCAGGCGGTCCAGACAGTCCTTGAATATCTTCAACAGAAGGGCTTTTCAAGATCTCCGCTCAAGCAGTTCCAGAAAGCAAGTTGGGAGTTCAGGAATTATCTTGAATGCCGACAAGTTGAATACTCACCAGATCTCGCCAAGGCATGGCTTGGAGCCGCTAAACAGGTATTCCCCACGTGGAAATTCCTGGGCTTCCGCCGCGCTATGGCGCTTGTCGAAGAAGTTGTGAGAACAGGCGCAGTCACCACCTTGGCATTCCCCTACGACCGCAGACCAAAGCTTCAAGTGCCAGCATGCTATGAATCGCTGCTGGACTCCTATCTGCAGGAAAGGAAGCGGGATGGAAACCAACCATCCACCTTGTGCATGGATGCGCATGCGTGCATCCGGTTCCTGGTGTTCCTGGAATCCCAGGGGATCACCAGCTTGGATGGCCTCAGCCCGCAAGCCATAAAGGATTACCACGCCCAGGCCAAGCACGAGACTGCTGAAGGAAAGAACGCCTATACCTGCAGGATCCGCGGCTTTGTCCGGTTTCTCGCAAGGAAGCGCCTGGTTCCGGAAACCCTCGAGTTTGCCTTCGCCTCCGACAAGGCGGAGCGTGTTCGAATTGTCACTTCGCTATCCACGGACCAGGTTGAGACAGTCAGGAACTATTGCCGTGCGAGTTCATCGCCTACTGAGCTGCGAAACGCCGCGATCGCGCTCTTGGTTCTTCGCATGGGATTCAGGTCCATCGACGTGTGCAACCTGCGCTTTTCCGACATTTTCTGGAAGGACAGGACGATTTCAATCGTCCAGCAGAAGACCAGGACTCCATTGACGCTGCCGTTTCCCATTGAGGTAGGGAACATGCTTGCCCGGTACATCAGCGAGGGACGTCCTGAATGCACGTTGCCAACGGTCTTCGTCTCCCTGTATCACCCCTACAGGAAAATGCAGTCTTCGCGATGCTATCGCGCCTCCGTGGCGATCTTGGGCGAGAAGGCATCGCTGGAGGACATCAGGGGAATGCACCTTCTCAGGAGGACTTTTGCCTCACGGCTTCTGGCGGCGGGCAACGCGGTCCCGATAATATCCGTAGCATTGGGACATGCTCAGGAAGGGTCGGTTGACGAGTACCTGGCAACGGACGAGCAGCGAATGCGCCGATGCTCCATCGGACTTGCCGGCATCGAGATCCAGAAGGTCTTCGCATGAAGCGCTACAACAGCCAACTCGCACCGTACATCTGTGGACTCGTGACCCAGAAGCGGGCCTCTGGGTTCATATACGGCTTTGAATCCTATATCCTCGCCTTTTTTGACAGGTTCTGCATCGAGCATGGCTACAATTCGGGAACGCTGACCCGAGACATGGTCATGCATTGGGCGATCCAGCGGCCTACCGAAAGCAAGAACTACCGGAACCAACGAGTGTCCTTCGTTCGCCAACTCGCTCTCTATATGCAATCACTCGGGATGAACCCATACATCCCCCTGCGTTTCGAATCGGAGACAAGGGATATTCCGCACATCTTCTCCCGCGATGAATTGGTGGGCTTCTTCGATGTCGTGGATGATTACACGCCGCCGCAGACCAGCCTCCGAAGGCTGTCCCTGTCATATCGAGTCTTGTTCAGGCTTTTCTATTGCTGCGGGTTTCGGCTTGCAGAGGCTTGTTACCTGCGACGTCGATGCGTCGACCTGGAAAAGGGAACCTTCAGGATTCTCCAGTCCAAGGGCGACAAGGACAGGCTTGTGTACCTCTCCGATGACGTCCGCGCAATGTGCCGCGACTATGACGCATGGATGCAGGCGATAATCCCCGACCGGGAGTGGTTCTTCCCCGGACGCCGTCCCGGCAAGCCATTTCAAAAGACATCCATCGACAAGAAGTTCGGCGAGTTCTGGAACCAGACTAGTTTCTCGGGCAAGGTCGATAAAAAACCAACGATCCATGGCCTTCGGCATACCTTCGTGGTGGACAAGATGAACGAGTGGATGCTTGCGGGAATTGACACCGACGCGATGATGCCCTACCTGAGCCGCTATCTTGGCCATTCATCAATCCAGGAAACACAGTACTATTTCCACACCATAGAACAGGCTTTTCCCGTCATCCGCCAGCACGATGCTATGACCAGGAGCGTGATTCCCGAGGTGATGGCGTATGAAGAATAACCATCGCGGCGGTCCACTTTTCTTTTCGATGACCTTCGAGTTTCTGGAAACCTACCTGCCGATGCAGTGCGGGAGAAGCCCCCATACCGTGGAATCCTATCGGGACGCCCTGTCCCTGTTCCGGCGATACCTTCTTGCGGAACTTGGAATCTCCGTGGCCAAGTTCACGTTCGGAGAATGTACCAGGGACTGTGTTCTTGGATTCATTGCATATCTCGCAAAATCGGACAGCAAGCCTGGTACGCGCAACCAGCGTCTCGCCGCACTGAAATCCTACGTCGCGTTCGCCGCAGACAAGGATGTCACGGTGCAATCCATGGCGCTTCAGGTCAAAAGGGTCCCTCAGTGCAAAGTCCCAAAGGCAGAAAAGGCTGTCATTCCCGAAGACGCCATGGCCGAGTTGCTCAGGCAACCCGCAAACACTAAAATGGGGCTCAGGGATCGGACTATCATGATCCTGCTTTATGACAGCGGCGCCCGGTTGGCGGAGATCCTTGGATTGCGCATCACCGACGCGATGATCTCAGGAGACAACCCATATATCCGCGTCAACGGCAAGGGTAGCAAGCAAAGGGTCATTCCCATCTCGCTCAAAACCGCAGGGCATCTTGCCCAGTACATCTCGGTCTTCCACGGGCATGGATGTCCAGAGACTTCGCTGTTGTTCCTCACGATCATTAAGGGAGTCGCAGGCCAAATGTCCGAAGGCAATGTCGAGCGATTCCTGAAGGCCTATGCAGACAAGGCCAGATTGTCCTGCCCTTCAGTGCCCGGGAAGGTGCATCCCCACATGTTTCGAAGAACAAGGGCAACGGAACTCTACCAAAAGGGAGTGAGCCTTCCCCTGGTCTCACGCCTTCTTGGTCACGCAAATCTGGATACAACGAAAATTTATGCAAGACCGAGCCTCAAGATGCTTCGCGATGCCATCGAATCCGTGGAGACTCCAGTTGATCGGGCCGAGAGACCTCTGTGGAAAGGCAACGAGGAGATGATGGTGAAGCTGACCGGCTTGAGATGACCGGAATATAATCCTCAGGATTCAGGCGGCGGACCTTCGATCCACGCGCCGGGCGGCTGGCATCCGCAAATCCTGAGGATTATGAAATCCTGAGCATAATGCGGAATTGTTTGTCGGCTCTACCCCTTCGTGAAAAATGAAGGTAAACAGGTGCGCTCGGAGCTTGTACAGCCGACGCGCAAGAGAACGGACTGAACGATCGGGCGAATCGCAATAGTGATGCAAACACTTCTCCATACCGAGTCGGATGGGTTTTGATAGATAGATCAGTCGTTTTCGTTTGATCTCTCCCGTCTTGTACCGATACCACAACTTCATGAATTCCTTGCGCCGGTACTCCATTCGGCGGGCAAATGCGCATGCCTGCTGCGATGAGAGGGATAAATGATAGCAACTACTATAGCTTGCCGTTGGGTCGGATGGGCACAAGGGAGGCCCGGCATGGCCAAGAAGGCGGGCTCCGCCGAACGGATAGGGGTGCCCGGAAACGGATTGTGGTGGAAACCGTAGGGCCAGAGAGAGAT
>JAPLSM010000325.1 GCA_026398635.1 Spirochaetota bacterium
GGATCCCCATGGACCTGAACCTCAGCGACATTCACTCCGTCAACGGCCGGCCCGAGCTGCTCACCACGTGGGCCGAGGAAGCGCAGGAGGTGTCATGAGCGAAGAGCGGCTGCGGGTCCTGGTGATCGGTGCGCACCCCGATGACCCCGATTTCGCCTGCGGGGGGACCGCCGTCATGTGGGCGGCCGCGGGCCACGTGGTCAAGTTCCTGTCGACCACCAGCGGCGACACCGGTCACCACGCTATCGGCGGCGTCGAGCTGGCCCGGCGCCGCCAGGCCGAGGCGCGCTCCTCGGCGGCGGTTGCCGGCATCGCCGAGTACCAGATCCTCGACAATCACTGCGGCGAGCTGGAACCGACGGTGGCCAATCGCCGTGTCCTGATCCGCCTGATCCGCGAGTTCGCCCCCGATCTCGTGCTTTCCCACCGGCCGAACGACTACCACCCTGATCACCGGGCAACCGGGCAACTGGTGATGGACGCCTCGTACATCCTCACGGTCCCCAACATGGTGGCCCTCACCGACATCCTCCCGCGGCTCCCTGTCATCCTCTCCTTCGCGGACTCCTTCACTCGGCCCTGCCCGTTTCAGGCTGACGTCGTGGTCGGGATCGACGGCGTGATCGAGCGCAAGCTCGACATGCTGCACTGCCACGTCTCCCAGCTCTTCCTCGCGGACGCGGCGGAAGATCTCCCTCCACTGGTTCCACTCCTCCACGGAAAGCTCCTCCATGCCCGCGTTCCCCATGAAGAGGTAGCCGCGCGAGGCCAGCTTCGCCAAGCCGCAGGCCCTGCGGACGATCCGTTCCACCTCCGCGATCGGGTGGCGGTAGAGATCCCCGACCGATCCTCCGCAGATGACGACTCGATCGCCCCAGCGGCGGACCATGCCGGGCAGGTCGGGGTTCTCGTGCCAGTCGAAGGGGTTGATGATGTCGATCCCCGCGGAGACGAGCTGCTCCATCACCGGGGCGATGTTGCCGTGGGAGTGCAGGTGCACCCAGCCGCCGCGCGCGTGCACGACCCGCGCGAGCTCCGCGTACCAGGGCAGGAACAAGTCGGCGAAGAGCGCCGGCGAGATCAGGAGGCCGTCGGCGTTCCCGAGGTCGTCGCAGACGTCGATCACCTCCACGCCGCGCTCGAGGTACATCTCTGCTGCATTCAGGCTCATGCGGGCGAGCTGCTCCGTCAGCCGGCGCATGAACGAGGGTTCGAGCAGCAGGTTTTCCAGGGCCGGCACGAACTCCATGAAGGAGTTGTGGATTCCCGAGAAGAAACCCTGGATCGATCCCGTCGGCACGAAGCCGGCGTCCCGGAAGACCCGCGCGTCACCTGCGACGTCCTGGAACCGGACCGGATCGCGCATGTCGGGGAGCTCGAGGCGCTCGAGGTCCTCTGTGCCCCGCACCGGGAAATCGTAGTAGCGGACCGAGTGCGGGTCGTAGTGCACCAACCGGCGGTGCCCTCCCTCGTAGCGCAGGATCTTGTACGACGGCCCCCGCTCGATCACCTCCGGCTG
>JAPLSM010000252.1 GCA_026398635.1 Spirochaetota bacterium
TTTGGATCCTCTTTGGTCACTGAACGATGCATTAATTGAAAGATTTCATCCAATAATCAAAATAAATACTTGCTGTATAAACAAATAAATCAACAGGCTGTTTTTGCGATTTTTCTTGACAACCATTTATTCCAAGTATAAGATGTTTTTACTTGTAAGTACAAGTTGTACGTATATGAATAGATATAAACAGATCGAAGAATGGGTGACGACGCAGATCCGACAAGGCAACCTGAGGATCGGAGACAAGCTGCCATCCGAGAGCGAGTTCTGCTCGCGCTTCGGAGTCTCGCGCCAGACCGTCCGCATCGCGATGAGCAACCTCGCAGCCGCCGGCTGGACCGAGACCCGGAAGGGGATCGGCACCTTCTGCGCCATGCGCGAACGGCGCCTCACCCACGACATCGGCCTCGTCTGCTACTTCACCGGCTCCTACATCTTCCCCCGGATCTCCCGGGGCTGCGACCAGATCGCCCACCGAAACGGATTTCACCTGCTCCTCAACCAGTCCGAGTACGACCTCGCGAAGGAGCGGGAGATCATCCTCAAGCTGCGCAAGCGCGGGGTCGACGGGATCATCATCGAGCCGGTCTACGACGGGGAGGGCCCTTCGAACGCCGACCTGCTCGAGGAGGTGGATCGCGAGGGCACGCCGGTCATCCTCCTGGACAACTGCTTCCGCGACCGGCCGTTCAGCCGCGTGTGCATGGACGACGAGGCCGGAGGCCGGCTGGCGGCCGCGCACCTCATCGAGAAGGGGCACCGTAGGGTCGGGATCCTCTACGACCGCTCGTACCTCCCGAAGCGGCTGCGCCGCGAGGGGGCCGCAGCGGAGCTCGTTTCCCGCGGCGTCGAGCCGCGCCCGGAGTGGGTGGTCGGCTACGACGGTCCCGCGCCTGCCGGACGGGCGCTCGCTGCGATGGACGCTTTTTTTGCCCGGGATGGCGAGCGGCCGACCGCCTTCATCTGTACCAGCGACGAGGAGGCGATGGAGCTGTTCAAGGCCGCCGAGCGGCACGGCCTCGGCATACCCCGCGACCTCTCGGTGGCGAGCTTCGACAACGCGCAGCTCGCCGAGCTGCCCGGCATCGACCTCACGTCGGTCGACCACCCCGGCCAGCACATGGGCGAGCTGGCCACGCAGCTCCTGCTCGACCGGATCCTCAACCCGGGAATCGCCAGCCGGACCGTCTCGTTGATCGCGCCCCGGCTGGTGGAACGAGGTTCAGTGAAAACAATCAGCGCACGCGCTGATTCAAGTCCATCATGAGGAGGGAGTGTATGAAGAGAGTTCTCTGCATCTGTTGTGCGGCGCTGCTCCTGATGCCGGTAGCCATCTTCGCATCCGGCGTCCGGGGCGGGTCGGCCGCGGAGGAGAAGGTCGTCACGGTCTTCTCCGGCTCGAAGGACGCTGCCGACAACACCGTGAAGCTGCGGAACGAGGCCTTCGAGAAGCTCACCGGCATCAAGGTCGAGTGGCAGATGGTGCCCGGCGCGGAAGACGAGTTCTATGACAGGACCGACATCGCCGTCATGGGCGGCGACGCCACGGACTGCATCCGGCTCACCAACCCGCTGCACACCAACCGGTACGCCACGGCCGGCTGGCTCCTGCCGCTCGACGACCTGTTCAAGAAGGCCGGCTACAACCCCGAGCCGATTTTCGGGAAGTTCCTCCGGAGGGTCAACGGGAAGCTGTTCTACCTCCCCTACGAGCAGTCCATCCACGCCGTGTACTACAACAAGAAGATCTTCGACGACGCTGGAGTGCCCTACCCGAAGGCCCCGTGGACGTGGGACGATTACGTCGCCACCGCGAAGAAGCTGACGAACCGGGACAAGGGGCTCTGGGGCTCCTACTTCGTCGAGGAGTGGGAGTACTACTTCTACATGCTGGCGCGCCAGCGCGGGGTGCCCGCCTACAAGGCCGACGGCTCCTCGAACTACGACGATCCGGCCTTCAAGGACGCCTTGAAGTTCATGTACGACCTCGGCGAGACCTTCAAGGTGCAGCCCACCTACAAGGAGTACCTCGCCAACAAGTACACCTGGGACACCTTCGCCGCTCAGGGTAAGTTCGGCATGATCTACATCGGGAGCTGGTTCACCGGCCTCCTGACCGACCCCGTGACCTATCCCCGGGACTGGAAGTGGGGCATCGTCGAAGCCCCGGCTGCGGGCCCTAGTGGCAAGAACAACCTCATGGCCGGCGGAACCTGGGCAATATTGAAAAATGCCAAGCACCCCCAGAACGCCGCCCGCTACATCGCCTACGTCAGCGAGAACTGGTACAAGGAAGGCGGCGGCATTCCGGCCCGGGTCAACCTCACCAAGGAGGACGTCCAGGGCCTGCTGGGCGCCGCGATCGCCGACAAGTCAGGAGGCTCGGTGACCGTCGCCGAGCTCGACGCAGCGCTCCTCCACAACAGCCTGGGCGTGCAGGACGAGAAGATCACCGGCGCCAAGGCGAAGGAGTACACCGACATCATCCTGCGCGAGGCGCAGATGTACATGAGCGGCGAGCAGTCTCTGGATGCCACCGTCAAGAACATCAAATCGCAGGCCGACAAGGCGCTCCTCGGCAAGTGATTGCTATGGCACCGCTGAGCATTCAAAACGTTCGACGCGCGCGGTCCTCCCTCCGGGAAGGGAGGACCGCCCTCCTGTTCGTGGCGCCGTTCTTCCTCGGGTTCGTCGTGTTCAACCTGCTGCCCATGCTCTACAGCCTGTTCCTGAGCCTGGTGAACTTCAACTCCTTCACCGAGGTCAAGACCGACGAGTTCTACGGCCTCAGGAACTACGCCCGGGCATTCGCGGACCGGCTCGCAATGGCTTCCTTCGGCCGCAGCTTCTATTTCTCCTTCGTGTACGTGGTGGGCATCATCGTGCTGTCGTTCCTGACGGCGCTGCTGCTGAACCGCAAGCTGTTCTGGCGCACCGCAAGCCGCACCATGATCTACATGCCCTACGTCGCGAACGTCGTCGCCATCGGCATCGTGTGGGCGATCGTCCTGAACCCCTTCCAGGGCCCCATCAACACGCTCCTGAAGCTCCTCGGCGTGCCCGAGGCCAGGCTCCCGCAGTGGCTCACGGGGGTCCGAAGCGCTCTTCCCACCATCGCGGGGATCAAGGTCTGGCAGAACCTCGCCTTCCAGACCATCGTCTTTCTCGCCGCGCTCCAGGACGTTCCGCGGGAGCTGTACGAGTGCGCCGAGATCGACGGCGCCACCGGCTGGCGCAAGCTCTTGATGATCACCCTGCCCCTGATTTCCCCGACGACCTTCTTCCTGGTGGTCGTCACGATCATCGGGTCGTTCAACAGCCTCGCGCTGGTGAAATCCCTCACCAACGGCGGCCCCGGCAGCGCCTCCCGGATCATCACCCTCTTCATCTACGAGCAGGCTGCCAAGTACTCCTACTACAGCTACGCCAACGCCCTCGCGTGCCTGCTGTTCCTGTTCATTCTGGCGGTGACGCTGCTGCAGTGGAAGGCGCAGAAGCGATGGGTGCACTCCTGATGCCGTCGCGAATGGCGGGGCCGCGCCGGCGGCGCGAGGTCGCGGTCCAGGCAGCGCTTTCCGTGCTGGTCTTCGCGGCCGGCCTCTTCATGATCACGCCGTTCGTGTTCATGCTCTCCGCCGCGTTCAAGCCCAACGGACTGGTGTTCGTGGAGCCGCTCAGGATCGTTCCGAAGAACCTCTTCCTGGACAACTTTCGGCGGATCTTCGTCGATCCCCTCTACCCGGTGTGGTACTGGAACTCGATCCGCGTCACCCTCATCACGATGCCGGTGCGCGCCTTTCTCGTGTCCCTTGCCGCCTACGCCTTCGCCCGCCTTCGGTTCCGGGGGAGGAATGCCCTGTTCCTGCTCTTCATGGCCACGATGATGATCACCCCCGAGGCGACCATCGTGCCGCGCTATCTCATGTACAAGGGCATGGGCCTGATTGACACGCAATGGGCGATCATCGTGCCGGCGGTCTTCGACGTGTTCTTCCTCTTCATGCTGCGGCAGTTCTTCGCAACCGTTCCGCGGGAGCTGTCCGAGGCAGCCTTCATCGACGGCTACGGCCACTTCTTCATCTACTACCGCATCGTCCTGCCGCTGTCGAAACCGGCCCTCGTGACGATGGTGCTCTTCACCTTCATCTGGATCTGGAACGACTACGTGAACCCCTTCGTGTTTATCAACTCGATGCGCAAGCAGATGATCACGACCGGGCTGCAGTTCTTCCAGGCACGGGAGGGTGCGAACTACGCCCTGCAGATGGCGGGGGCCACCTTCGCGGTGATCCCGACGGTGATCCTCTTCACCTTCACCCAGCGGTACTTCGTGCAGGGCATCGCCACCAGCGGGATCAAGGGGTGAGCCGTGCGGTATCGCCGCAGGGGGCAGCAGGACGGGGGGAAGGGGAGTGACCACCGGAAAAAATCGGGCCTGAAGCAGGAGGAGAAAACGTCGTGGACGGAACCCCGGGCCGCCAACCGGCGG
>JAPLSM010000470.1 GCA_026398635.1 Spirochaetota bacterium
TGAAGGGCGAGGACGCGAAGGGCGTGGTCGAGGCCATCGAGTACCTGCGCACGTACAACCTGACGGGTCACGCGCCCAAGGGCGCTGAGGTCGTCGTGGTCGGCGGCGGCAACGCGGCCGTCGACGCGGCCCGCACGGCCCTGCGGCTCGGCGCTGCCAAGGTCACGGTGGTCTACCGGCGCACGAGGAGCGAGATGCCCGCCTACGCCGAGGAGGTCGAGGAGGCCGAGCGGGAGGGCGTGCGGTTCGAGTTCCTCGCAGCTCCTCTCTCCCTCGAGGTGAAGTCCGGGACGCTGGCGGCGGCGACCTTCCGGCGGATGGAGCTCGGCGAGTTCGACAAGAGCGGCCGACGGCGCCCGGTGGCGAAGGCCGGCGCGGAGTTCACGCTCGAGGCGGACCTGCTGATCGCGGCCATCGGCCAGGCGCTCGCACCATCGGAGCTCTTCGACGGTACCAGCGTGAAGCTGTCCGAGCGCGAGTACATCGCGGTCGAAGCGACCACGGGACAGACCTCGGTGGAGTGGATCTTCGCCGGAGGAGATGCGGCGACGGGTCCCTCGTCGGTGATCGAGGCGGTGGCGGCGGGCGAGCGGGCGGCGGTCGGCATCAACCGGCTGCTGACCGGCGAGACCGTGGCGCCGTGGCGCGAGGATCGTCTGGTGGACACGGCCTATGACCCCGACGCGGACCCCGAGATGACCGGCCGGGCGGCGCTGAAGCTGCTTCCGGCCGCGAAGCGCGCGGGTTTCGCCGAGGTTGAGTGCACCTGGGCATCGAAGACGGCCCTCGGCGAGTCGCGGCGCTGCCTGCGCTGCGACTGGCGCGATGAAGCAGCGACGGCCGGCGCGAAGCAGACGGCACGGAATTAAGGAGAACGAGATGCCAACGCTTACCATAGACAACCGGAAGATCGAGGTGGCCGAGGGCACCACCCTGCTGGATGCGAGCCGGCAGGCCGGGGTCCACGTGCCGAGCCTCTGCTTTCTACGGGATGTGCAGGCCGTGGGCTCGTGCCGGGTCTGCATCGTGGAGGTCGAGGGCGCGAAAACGCTCGTGGCCTCCTGCGTGACCCCGGTCTCCGAGGGCATGAAGGTGCACACCAACTCGCCCAAGGTCCGGCAGGCGCGCCGGACCGTGGTGGACCTCATCCTGAGCGACCACGAGGGCGACTGCCAGACCTGCGACAGGAACGGCGACTGCGAGCTGCAGGCGGTGGCCCGGGACCTCGGCATCCGGGAGATCACCTGGAAGGGCGCGAAGTCGAAGCGGATGACCGACGCCAGCACCCCGGCCCTCGTGCGGGACACGGCGAAGTGCATCCTCTGCCGGCGCTGCGTCACGGTGTGCGGCCAGACGCAGGGCGTGGCCGCCATCTTCCCGCAGCGGCGCGGGTTCCAGTCGGTGATCGGCCCGGCCTTCGCGTCGAACCTCTCCGACGTGGTTTGCGTGCAGTGCGGGCAGTGCGCGGCCGTGTGCCCCGTGGGCGCCATCGGCGAGCGCGACCAGATCGCGGAGGTGTGGAAGGCGCTCGACGACCCGACGAAGACGGTGGTCGTGCAGACCGCCCCGGCCATCCGGGCGGCCCTCGGCGAGTGCTTCGGCTACCCGCCCGGCACCCTGGTGACCGGCAAGATGGTGACCGCGCTGCGCCACCTCGGCTTCGACCGGGTGTTCGACACGAACTTCACCGCGGACCTCACGATCATGGAGGAGGGCACGGAACTGCTGACCCGGCTCAGGAAGGCGCTCGTGGACAAGGCACCCGTAGCCCTCCCGATGTTCACGAGCTGCTCGCCGGGCTGGATTCGCTACGCCGAGCACTTCTATCCTGAAATTCTTCCCAACATCTCCACGTGCAAATCGCCGCAGCAGATGTTCGGCGCCGTGGCCAAGACGTACTTCGCCGAGAAGATCGGCAAGCGGCCCGAGGACCTTTTCGTGGTCTCGGTGATGCCGTGCACCGCGAAGAAGTACGAGGCGCAGCGGCCCGAGATGACCGCGAGCGGCGTACGCGACGTGGACGTGGTCCTGACCACCCGTGAGCTCGGCCGCATGATCACCATGGCGGGCATCGAATTCGCGAACCTGCACGACGGGAAGATGGACAGCATCCTCGGGGATTCCTCGGGGGCGGCGGACATCTTCGCCAACACCGGCGGCGTCATGGAAGCCGCGCTGCGGACGGCGTGGGAGATCGTGACGGGCAAGCCGCTGCCGTTCGAGAACCTGCAAGTGAAGCCCATCGCGGGCCTGGACGGCATCAAGACGGCGAGCGCCCGGATCACCGGCGCGCTGCCCGAGTGGTCGTTCCTCGAGGGGGTGGAGCTGAAGGTCGCCGTGGCGCACGGACTCGGCAACGCCCGGATGCTGATCGAGCGCATCAAGGCCGGCGACACCTACCACTTCGTGGAGATCATGACCTGCCCCGGCGGGTGCATCGGCGGCGGCGGCCAGCCACGGATCACCACGAACGAGGTGCGCCTCGCGCGTATCAAGGCGATCTACAAGGAGGACGAGGGTAAGACGGTCCGCAAGTCGCACCTGAACCCCGAGGTGGCGAAAATCTACGAGGACTTCCTGTCGAAGCCGCTCGGGGAGAAGTCGCACCACCTCCTGCACACCCGCTACACCGCGAGGTCGCGGGTGTAGGGGGAGCGGGGGGAGGAGCGGAGCGTGGGCATCGTCGCCACGATTCCCGAGAAGTGCAAGCACTGCTACAGCTGCGTACGCGAGTGCCCGGCCCGCGCGATCAAGGTGATCCACGGCCAGGCCATGGTGATCGCGGAGCTGTGCGTGGCCTGCGGCCACTGCGTGCGCCTCTGCACGCAGGGGGCCAAGCGGGTCGAGGACGCGGTCACGCCCGTTCGGCACCTATTGTTGTCCGGCGGCAGCGTGATCGCGTGCCTCGCGCCATCCTTCCCCGTCGCCTTCCCCGGTGTCGACCCCGGCCGGGTCATCTCCGCGCTGCGGAGGCTCGGCTTCGCCGAGGTGTGGGAGGTGGCCTTCGGCGCCGAGCTCATCGCACGGGAGTACGCGAAGCTCGCGCGGAAGGCGATGCAGGACGGCCGGCCGGTAATCTCGACGGCCTGCCCGGCCATCGTCTCGTACGTCACCAAGTACCTGCCGGCCCTAACCGACGCACTCGCGCCGGTGGTCTCGCCCATGGTCGCGGTGGCGCGCGCGATCAAGCAGCAGTTCGATGCCGGTGTGCGCGTGGTGTTCATCGGGCCGTGCATCGCCAAGAAGGCGGAGGTCTGCGAAAGCGAGGTCCGGGGCATCGTGGACGCCGCGCTCACCTACGACGAGCTTAGCACTATGCTCGCGGAGGCCGCGATCGATCCGGCGAAGGAGCAGCCCTCGCGCTTCGACGGCCCGCTCTGCTACCTCGGCCGATCGCTTCCCATCTCGGGTGGCCTGCTGCGGACCGCGGGGTTCCACGCGGACATCCTCGAGAACAGCGTGCTGGTGACCGAGGGGAAGGACCGCGCCCTGCCCGCTCTGCGGGAACTCGCCGCCGGTTCGGGCCGTGCGCGCCTCTTCGACATGCTGTTCTGCGAGGGGTGCATCAACGGCCCGAAGATGCCGGCCCCCGCGAGCGCCGTGGCCCGCAAGGAGGCGCTCATCGACTGGATCCACGAGCACAACCGCTACACGGTGCGCAAGGAGCTGGCCGAGAGCCTGGCCGCCTTCGACCGCCTCGACCTCTCGCGGAAATTCGAACGGGACACCGTGGTGCTGCCCCAGCCGACCGAGGAGGAGATCGCGGAGACGCTCAAGCAGATGCGGAAGTTCACGCCCGCGGACCAGCTTAACTGCGGCTCCTGCGGCTACGCGTCGTGCCGGGAGAAGGCCATCGCGGTGCGCCAGGGCTTCGCCGAGATCGACATGTGCCTCCCCTTCATGGTGGAGGAACTGGAGGCCACGGTGGCGCGCCTGCAGCGCTCGGACCGGGAGCTGGAGAGCACCCAGGACCGGCTCGTGCAGACCGAGCGCCTCGCCTCGATGGGGCAGATCTCCGCGGGGGTGGCCCACGAGATCAACAACCCGCTCAGCACGATCCTGTTGTACACGCACCTGCTGCTGAAGCGCCACCGCGAGGGCGACCCCGAGGCCGAGGACATCCAGATGATCCTCTCGGAGGCTACCCGGTGCCGCTCGATCATGCGCGGCCTGCTCGACTTCGCCCGGCAGTCGCGCGTCGTGAAGGCGTCCACGGACCTCGGCGCGGTGATGCGGGCGGTAGCCGCCGATTTCAGCCTGAAGGTGCAGGGGACCGGCATGGCCGTGCGCGCCGAGGTGGCGGACGACCTGCCCGAGGCGATGCTCGACGCCGAGCAGATCCGGCAGATGCTCAGCAACCTCGTGCAGAACGGCCTCGACGCGTGCAGCGGCCGGGGCGAGGTGACGGTGAGCGCGGGCCTGGGCGCCGACGGGCAGTCGGTGGTCATCCGGGTGCGCGACACCGGCTGCGGCATGCCGCCCGAGGTCCAGTCGCAGATCTTCACGCCCTTCTACACCACCAAGCAGCTCGGCAAGGGCACCGGCATGGGCATGAGCATTGTCTACGGCGTGGTGAAGATGCACGCGGGTGACATCTCGGTCGAGAGCTCCCCGGGCTCGGGCACCACGTTCCACATCCGGCTGCCGCTGGAGCGGGCATCCGGCCCGAACTGAGGGAGGCGCCCTATGACGAAGTCCATCCTGCTCGTCGACGACGACCCGGATTTCCTCGAGCAGAACCGGCTGCTGCTGGAGGCGAACGGCTACGAGGTGCGCACCGCCGCGAGCGGGAAGCAGTGCCTCGCCGCGGTGGAGGAGCGCCGGCCCGACCTGATCATCCTCGACATGGTGATGGGGGAGGCGACCGAAGGCTTCGACGTGTCGCGCGAGCTCAGGAACTCCGAGTACACCAAGGGCATTCCGCTCGTGATGATCACGTCGGTCAACGACGCCATCCCCTTCCGCATCGAGCCCGACCGCACGTGGCTGCCCGTCGACGCCCTGATCGAGAAGCCGGTCGACCCGCTGCTGCTGCTGAGCGTAGTGCAGCGCATCTGCGGGGGGACCGCCTGATGGCGCGCTCGATCCTGCTCGTCGACGACGACCGGGACTTCCTCGAGATGAACCAGGGCGTGCTGGAGGCGCGCGGCTACCGGGTGCGCTGCGCGGCCGACCCCACGGCCGCGTTGGCCGCTGCCGAGAACGAGCGGCCCGACCTCGTGGTGACCGACCTCATGATGGACCGGCTCGACGCGGGCTTCTCCCTCGCTCGCACCCTGAAGGAGCGCTTCGCGGGCCTTCCCGTCATCCTCGTCACCGCCGTGTCGATGCAGCGGGGTTTCGACTTCCGGCCCCGGGGGGAGGTCGACCTGGCAGCCATGCACGCGGATGCCTACTTCGACAAGCCCGTCGATCCCGTGGCCCTGACGGCCCGGGTCGAGGAGCTGCTCGCGTGAGCGACCCTGCGAGCGCGCCGACCGATGGGCCGGCCGCTCCGACAGCGATCGCGCCCGCGGCGGCGCAGCCCGCGGTGACGGCCTCCGCTCCCCGCATCCTCGTGGTCGACGACGAGCCCGGCGTACGCGAGGGCTGCCGGAAGATCCTGAGCGCCGAGGGCTACGGCGTTGTGGTGGCCGAGGACGGCCGGGCCGGACTCGAGCGCTTCGAGGCGGAGGGCCCGTTCGCGGTGCTCCTGGTCGACCTGATGATGCCGCGCATGAGCGGCCTCGAGCTGATGCGCGCGGTGCACGAGCGCGACCCCGATCTCGTACCCATCATCGTAACCGCCCACGCCACCATCGACACCGCGGTCGAGGGCACCCGGCAGGGCGCCTGGAGCTACATCCCGAAGCCGTTCACCGCCGACGAGCTGCTCCTGGCCATCAAGAACGGACTGGAGCGCCGGGCGCTCGCGCTCGAGGCCCGTCGCCTCCGGGCGGAGCGCGAGC
Organism: Spirochaetota bacterium; assembly: GCA_026398635.1. Classification (GTDB taxonomy): domain Bacteria; phylum Spirochaetota; class Spirochaetia; order SZUA-6; family Fen-1364; genus JAPLSM01. The sequence goes on from JAPLSM010000470.1 coordinate 5,949, forward strand.
GCCGGATGCTCGAGCTCGCCTCGGAGCGTTCGCGCAGCACCACGATCATCACGGCCATGACCGACGGGGTACTCGTGATCAACGCGGAGCGCCTCGTGGTGCTGCGCAATGCCGCCGCGGCCCGGATCATGCCGGAGTGCGCGGCGCGCGAGCCTCCCTTCCCGATGGCCGAGCTGGCCAGCCCCGACGTGGGCGAGATCGTCTCGGTGGTGCTGGACGCGCCCGGCGGGTTCATGATCCTTTCGCGCGAGATCCGGCTCGGCGATCAGGTCTTCATGGTGAACGTCAGCCCGGTCCTCGAGCCCGATGGCGCGACCTCGGGCGCGGTGGCCGTGTTCAGCGACATCACGAGCATCAAGAAGCTCGAGACCGCCAAAAGCATGTTCGTCTCCATGGTCGCCCACGAGGTGAAGAATCCGCTCGCCGCGGCGGAAGGGTGGCTCAACCTGGTGCTCACGGGCGCGGCGAAGGTCGACCGTGACGAGGAGCGCCGGATGCTCGAGCGCGCCATGGTGCGGATGCGCACGCTGCGCGCGATGGTGAACGAGCTGCTGAGCCTCACGGCGATCGAGACCGGCCGGTTCCAGCTCCACCGGGTGCC
>JAPLSM010000437.1 GCA_026398635.1 Spirochaetota bacterium
GCATGACCATTGCTAAATACATCACAATCCCGAACGCACTTTCCGCCTCACGGCTTGTCCTGCTTCCCCTGCTCTACGTGTTCGCTTTGACCCGAATGGAGGTCGCCTTCGTGATCGCGTATGCGCTGATCGGGGCGACCGACTGCTTAGACGGTTTTCTCGCTCGCCGCCTCAACCAGACTTCGGCGTTTGGTAAGACCCTGGATTCCATTGCGGACCTCCCTTTCTACCTGTCCTCCGCCTTCTTCATGTCCTGGCTCCACATGCAGTACCTGAAGCCCAACTTGCTGCTGCTGTACATCTTTTTCGGCATCTTAGGGCTTTCCTTCGTCGTGTCGGCCATCAAGTGCAGAAAGCCGATCCTGATGCACACCTTTCTGCTGAGGCTGGTCGCCGTGCTGGTCTACGTGGCGATCATCCTCTCCTCGTTCCTCGACACCACGGTCTTCGTGACCGTGATCATTGCCATCTACATACTGGGGTTCACCGAAGAGATCCTGATATTCCTGATCCACGGCGAGGTCGACCCGGACTCCACGACGATTTTCCGGGTGCGTCCGAAGCCGAAGCGAAGCTGAGCTAGCCGGGGCCGCTCCCCGAGGCGCTGCCCGCCCGGCTCGCCGCTCAGCCTCTGAACCTCACCGGCCGGTAGGCCGGCAGCTTCGTTTCCACGAACCGGATGTCCAGGCGCGCGAAGCGCTGCAGCCCTCTCTCCAGCGGCACCGGGGGGGATGCCTCGCCGATCAGCGGTGCCGCGTAGCGCACGAAGTCGTCGGTCACGTCCACGCCGTCGGCAGCGATCCACGATTTCGGCAGGAACCGGGCCGAGTTGGCCACGGTCTCGAGATCGATCCTGTCGTAGCCCGCGGCGTACCGGGGACCCGGCCGTCGCACGATGGTCGCCATCCAGCCGGTGCCCTCCGTGCACGCGAGGCGCACGGCGTGCCGGCCGACCTCGTACGCCTCCTCGATGTCCACCGTGGAGGCGTGCACGGACACCGATCGCTGGATCACGCCCGGCACCTGCCCTGTAGCCCGGCCGCGCACGGCGAGTCCCTTCTCGTTGAGGTAGTTCACCACGGCCTGCGCCGCGGTGGTGCGGCTGGCGCCGTACTCGACGTGGCCGAATCCGTCGTGGCGCTCCCCCACCCCGCCGACGTCGAAGCCCTCGTTCACCACCACGATGCACCGGCCGCTCGCGCCCAGCTCCCGGTTGACGTTCTCGCGCAGGCTCTCGAGGGTGTGGTGCGATTCAGCGAAGTACAGCTGCAGCGGCATCCTGCGGTCCGGGTCCGCGAGGCGCGAGGCCGCCGTGATGAAGCCCGACTTCCGGCCCATGGCCTGCAGCACGGCAACGGGCTCCGACACGCACATGCCCCGGTTCTCCTCCTCCACGTTCTGGATCAGGTGCGCCCAGTACCGGGCCGCGCTGCCGTAGCCCGGGGTGTGGTCCACCATCCGGAACTCCTGGTCGCCCACGTCGTTGTCGATGGTCTTGGGGATGCCGGCCACCACGAGATCCACCCCGCGCTTGCGGGCGAGGGCCGAGACCTTCGCGGCCGTGTCCATGGAATCGTTGCCCCCGATGTAGAAGAAGTACCCCACGTCGTGGGCCCGCATGACCTCCACGATGCGTTCGAAGTCCTCCTGCTGCCCGTCGGTGAGCTTGTACCGGCAGGTGCCGATGGCGCCGGCGGCAGGCGTGGTGCGCAGCAGTGCCAGCTCCGCGGCCGGCTGCCGCTCGAGGTCCACGAGCTGCTCGAGCAGAACACCCTCGATGCCGTGCCACGCACCGAGGATGCCGCCGATCCGGTCGGGGAAGGCCCGGCACCCCTCGATGACGCCGAGGAGCGACGCGTTGATGACCGGCGAGGGACCGCCGGACTGGGCGACCAGCGCTTTGCGCTTCATGGGCCGTGGTATACCCGAATCCCCGATGGTTGCCAACGCAGCGGGCGCCGGATGCATGACGCCCGCGGCCCGGCGCATCTTGCCCCGCGGGCGGGTCGCCGCTACAATCCGCCCCGACCATCGACCCAAGGAGCCGCACATGCCCATCGTAGAGAAGGATTTCACCATCGGCCTGCTCGTGACCGCGCTGCTCGAGGACCGGTACAACAAGACCGGGCACATGCGCGACGAGGCCCGCCGGGTCGCTGCCCGGTACGCGGAAAAGCTCGGCCGGTTCGGCACGGTCGTCAATCCCGGTTTCTTCGAGTACGAGGACGAGGCAGCCCGGGCAGCCCGGGAGCTGGCCGCGAAGGCCGTGGACTGCGTGGTGGTCGTGGAGCTGGCCTACCAGAAGGGCCTCATCCCCATGCGGGCGCTGCGCGAGCTGCGGGTGCCGATCATCGTGTGGAACGCGCAACTCGTGGACGAGTTCGCCGAGGACGCGAACTTCGACCTGATCATGGTGAACTCGGGCATGGCTGGTCTGCCCGAGCTCACGAGCGCGCTCATCAGGGCAGGACGGGATTTCCACCTCGTCACGGGCTGCATCGACGACCCGGCCACGATGGACCGGCTCGGCCGGGTCCTGCGGGCCGCGAAGGCGGCCGCGCGCCTGCGCAACAGCCGGATCGGCATTATCGGCCACCCCTACGAGGGCATGACCGACCTGATGCAGGACAACTTCGCGGTCATGGAGACCCTCGGCGCCACCTGCTGGCCGATCCAACCCGACGAGGTGACCGACGCCTTCCTCGCCGCGACCGAGAAGGACGCCGGGCGCCTCGTCGAGGAGGAGCGCGCGAAGGGCCGGAAGATCGAGGTGGAGGCGCCGCTCATGCTGCGCTCGGCACGGCTCGCCCTGGCCCTCGAGAGCGTGGTGAAGGCGGGCGGCTACGACGCGGTGGCCGAGTTCGACCAGGCGTGGCTGGCCGAGGAGCGCGTGGGCATCATCCCCTTCTATGGCACTTCGCGGATGGTCGAGCGCCACGTACCGTTCACCTGCGAGGCAGACGTGCTGCGGGCAGCGGCGATGCTGGTGCTGGAGGAACTAGCCGGGCATGCTACGTTCCTCGAGCACTACATCCTCGACCACAAGCGCGACCGGGTGTTCGAAAGCCACGACGGCCACGGCAACCCCGCGCTGGCCGATGGCCGGCACGGGGTACGCATCGTGCCCACGATCTACTACCAGGGGGTTCACGGGTTCGGCGCGTCGTTCAGCTACAGCTACAAGCCAGGCGACGTCACGCTGCTGTCCATCGGCAGCGTAGGCGGAGGCCGGTTCCAGCTCATTGCCTCCCGGGGAACGTTCGAGGAGATGAAGCCCCGGGACATCGCCGCTCCCCAGACGTTTTTCCGGTGGAAGGGCGGCAGCGCCACGGAGTTCAGCGAGCGCTGGCTACGCGCGGCCCCCTCTCACCACCACGCGGCAGCCTACGGCGACCTGGTCGCCGAGGCGGCGACGACAGCCCGGATGATGGGGATCGGCTTCGTGGAAGTGTGAGGCGGCAGCACCCCAATTTGACGGCCCGCGGGACGTGAGCTATCATTGGAAATGTAAGGAGGGCTTGTCCCTCTTACACCACCTGAATCCGCGATCGAAGCTGCCATGAGCAGATTATCGAGCGGATTTCATAAAGCCGGCAGCAGCCGGCTTTTTTATGACCGTGCGAAGCAACCGGTATCCGTGCTCATCCATACGGCATGTTCTCGTCACGGGTGCAGGCGGCGGCCTTGGCGCCGGTGTGTGCGATCAGCTCGCGGCCTCGGGCGACACGGTGTTCGCGACCGACCGGGACCCGGACGCCCTGCGGGCTCTGAAGGGCAGGCTCGGTGTCGTTCCTCTCCGCATGGATGTGACGGCTTCCGGGGACGTGGCGCGCGCGCGGAAAAAGATCGAGGCCATGACGGACGGCCTGGATGGGCTCGTCTGCTGCGCCGGAATTTTCCAGGCCGGCGCCCTCATCGAAGCTGATGAGAAAGAGATGGAGAGAGCCCTCGACATCAACGTGATGGGGGCCTTTCGAACTGTCCAGGCGTTCTTTCCGCTTTTAACGAAGCGCAGCGGGACGGTGGTGCTGGTCGGCTCGGAGCTGTCGCACTGCGCCATGCCGTTCAACGGGCCGTACACGGTCAGCAAGTGCGCGCTCCAGGCCTACGCGGACGCGCTGCGCCGGGAGCTGATGTTCATCGGGATGCACGTGGTCGCCCTGCAGCCCGGCGCCATTCGGACAGCGCTTCTGAGCAGCGCCTGCTCGACGATGGAAGGCAGGAAGGACCGGACGCTGTTCCCCGCCCAGTTCGACGTGATGCGGCGGATGCTCTCCCGCGAATGGGAGACCGGCATGGAGCCGGCGGACGTGGCGCGCGTGGTGGTGCGCGCATTGCACTCGCGAAAGCCCCGGGCGATCTACCGGGTGGGTAATGATCCTTTCCGGGCGATACTCGGAAAGCTTCCCGCCTCGTGGACCGACGGGCTGATCAGGGTGTTCATTTCCCTGCGATCATCCGATAGACGCGCCCGAACATGATGCGGCGGGCCGCGCCGCGCTACACCTTCACCGGCTCGACGCTCTGTTTCCGGTTCGACTCGAGCGCCGCCGTGTGCAGGGCGTGGGAGATGCGTGTCTCCTCGGGGGTGAAGCAGCCGAACACCGGCGGCTTGCCCTTGTCGAGCTCGAGCAGGAACGCGGCCCACATCTGCAGCAGCGAGTCCGAGAACCCGAACTCGAAGATGCTTCCCGTGATGCCGGGCACGGCCGGGGTCCATCCGAGGTCGAGCCGGCTCCAGGACTGCTCCTTCTCGCCCGCCATGGAGTAGTAGAAGGATTTCGGGTCCCGGGTGGTGAAGCGGACCGAGGCCGCGAGGCCATCCACCTCGAGGTACCAGGTGTTGGTCTGACCCGGGGCCATGCGCTTGGTCTCGAGGAACAGGGGGAACCGGTAGCCGTCGGGGTGATCGACCGCGCACGAGAGGGTGGCGTTGTCCCACGTGCGGCACGGCGCCATGCCGCCCTTCCCGTCGGGCCGCTCGGTCACGATCTTCGAGAGCGTCGCGTGCACGGTCTTCGGGATCCAGCCCATGCGGAACGGCACGTGCTGGGTGTGGATGCCGAGGTCGCCCAGGCACCCGTACTCCCCGTTCACCTCGACCATACGCTTCCAGTTGATGGGCTTGGCGACGTCCATGTCGCTGGAGTGGTGGAACCCCGACCGGACCTCCATGATCCGGCCGAGCTTCCCGGCCGTGATCCACGAGATGATGCGCTGCACCGCGGGGAAGTAGGGGAACTCGGAGCTGCAGCGCACGAAGACCTTCGGGTTGGCCGCAATGGCCGCGAGGATCGCGTCGTTGGCGGGCTTGTCGATGCCGAAAGGCTTCTCGCCCATCAGGTGCTTGCCCGCCGAGATGATGTCCACGTACAGCGTGCGGTGTAGGTTGTGAGGCACCGCGCAGTAGACCGCCTCGATGTCGCTCGAGGCGAGCAGGTCCTCGTATCGGGTGGTGACCACCCGGATGGTCGGGAAGTTCTCCTTGAACCACGCGTGCGACGCCGGGTTGGTGTCGCAGATGCCGGCCAGCTCTGGCACCGGGCCGTCGAACAGCAGGTGGCACCAGCGCGCGATGGCGCTGCCGAACTCCCGGCCCATGAGGCCGAGCCCGATGATCCCGAACCGCACCTTCCTGCGGGCAGCCATACGTTCTCCTCCCGTATTACAATGTGCGCAGCGCTGCGTCCATCCGCCCGGCCAGGAACTCGACGGCCCTGGGGGTGACGGTGAGCGGCAGCTTGGTGAGGCACGACGATGGGCAGTTGGCCTTGTAGCTCTGCACGCTGATGTCGATGCCCTCGGCATTGAGGGCGGCTGCGAATGCGGTCGCCTTGGCGGCGTCATGGAAGAACAGCGACGAGAGGTGCCGCAGGCCCTCCCGGCGCGCGAGGAGTCCGGGATGCCGGGCGACGAGGTCGTCGAGCGCTGCCTCGTAGAGCTTTCCCACGTCGCGCACCCAGCCCGCATTCGCGCGCACGAAGGCCGCGGTGACGAGGTAGGCGAGCGAGGCGATCTCCTCCTGCCCGTTGGTGACCAGGGCCCCGAACAGGCCGAGGGTGTCGACGCCGGGGCAGCCGATCACCCGGGCTGCGGGATACTCGCCGCCGGGGAAGCCCTTGCCCACGGATACGAGGTCCGGCGCGATGCCGTACTCGCGGAACAGGAAGAGCTCGGGCGACCACGCGCAGGACTGGATCTCGTCGGCCACCGCCGGCACGTCGTGCTCCCGGCACAGCGCGTAAGCCCGGCGCAGGTACGCCTCCTCCAGGCGCACGGCGCCGTAGTTCATCAGCACGATCTCGTGGAAGAACGCGGCGACCTTGTACGGCGGCGCGTCCCACTGCCGGAGGGCGCGCTCGAAATCGGCGGGGTCGTTGATCCGCACCGGCCGCACGAGCATCGCGCCGCTCTCCTCCAGCTTCGCGCCCAGGCCGGGCCACAGGCCCCGCATCACCTGCGTCAGCGTGGTGGTGCCGTGGTAGTTGGCCTCGATGCCGCCCTCGAGATCGCCCATCACGAGCAGAACCGGCCTGCGGCCGGCGTACGGAGGCTCGGCCGAGGATTTCTCGGACCGGTGGAACCGGGCGAGCACCATCTTCAGGGCAGCCTCCACCACGAGGCTGCCGGTCTCGAGGTTGATGACCCGGTTGAGGGTGCGGGGATCGGGAGAGCAGATGACCCGGTCGAGCTCCGCCTCGTCGGCACGGGTGAGGCCGTTGGCCGCTGCCACCAGCTCGCGCTCGGCGAGCCGGGTCACGTGGCCGCGCGTGTTGTTGTGCGTGGTGTTCGTGATGCCGATCCGGCGGGCGATCTCCAGCAGCCGGTAGCCCGGGAACGCGTGACCGACGGACAGGTGGTAGTGTTCGGCCTTTGAGGTGAGGTAGAGCCGGCCGTCCTCGCCGACACGCAGGAACCCCAGGCCGGTCAGGGGCGCTGCAGCGGTCTTCGTCGCCTCGCGGAACGCTCGCGATCCCGCGCCGCGCGCACTCGCAGCGAGGCCGTCGCAGACCTTCTTCCCCACCATGGGCACGAGGTCGTCGACCCGGCGCTCGAACGCCGCGGGGTAGAGGTCGACCTTCTCGTCGGCCGTCTTCCTGAGCGCCCTGCGGTCAGCGCCCTCGACGAAGGCGCGTGCAGCGCATACGGCGTCGATGTACGGCTCGCCGAGCAGGTCGGTCAGCGACAGGCGCGGGCTCGTGATCTTCACAGCCGCATCCTTGCGCGGAAATACGTCCCAGGTCAAGGGAGGAATGCGCGTTTCAATCATTTTGCCCTTGACCTGATCGAGACCCGCGCATATCCTCTTGCTGCCATGAAAAAAAGCGAAGCGCGATCCTCGCGCCTGCTCGAGATGCTCCAGCTCAATCGGCGGCTCGACGTGAGGACCGTCTCCGAGTCGCTTGGCATCTCGGAGGCCACGGTGCGGCGCCTCTTCGCGCGCCTCGACGGCGAGGGAAAGGTGATCCGCACGCACGGCGGCGTGCGCCTCGCCCCGCACCTCGGCATGGACTACTCCTACTACCTCTCCGCCACGCACCGGAACCGGGAAAAGACGCTCATCGGCAGGGCTGCGGCCGAGCTCGTCGCCGCCGGCGACCGGCTGTACCTCGACTCGGGCACCACCGTGCTGAAGCTAGCCGAAGCCCTGGCGCTGCGCCTCCAGGCCGGCCAGGTCGCGGACGTGGTCGTGCTGACCAACTCGCTCGTGCTCGTTGAAGCCCTCGCCCGTTGGTGCAAGGTGATCCTCGTCGGCGGCGAGGTGCGCACCGAGCGGCGCGACCTGTGCGGACCCATCTCCGAGGAGACGCTTAACCTCTTCCACGTCACCAGGGCCTTTCTCGGCGCGGACGCGATCCACCTCGCGAGCGGGTTCATGACCACCGACGAGCGCACGGCCATGCTGAACCGGATCGTGCTGCGCTCGGCCGGCTCGTCGTGCGTGCTCGCCGACTCCGAGAAGTTCAACCGGGACTCGTTCATCAGCTACGCGCCGCTCGACGGCGTGGACCGGGTGCTGAGCGACGGGTCGCTCGCCGAGCCCGTGCTCCAGGAGTTCCGGGCGGCCGGGGCCGCCATCGAGGTCGTGCCGGCGCCTGCGCGCAAGCCGACTCGAACCGAAGGGGGCTGATCCGGTGTACCTCGCCTTCGACGTCGGCACCACGTCCGTGAAGGTCGCGCTCTTCGACCGGCAGGGACGGCTGGTGCGCAAGTCCATCGTGAACTACCAGCTCGAGACTCCGGGCGTGAACCGCTACGAGGCGGACCCCGAGCTGTACTGGAACGCCGTGGCTGAGGGCACCCGAGAGGTGATGCGCCTGTCCGGGGCCGACCCCGCGGAGGTTCGCACCGTGTCGGGCTGCAGCCAGGGCGAGACCGTTGTCCTGCTCGGGAAGGACGACCGGCCGGTCCGCCGGGCCATCGTCTGGCTCGACCAGCGGGCCCGGGACGAAGTTACGGAACTCTCCCGCCTCGTCCCGAACGACGAGCTCTACCGGGTGACGGGGCTCACGGACATGGACCCCACGTGGACGGGACCAAAGCTGCTGTGGGTGCGCCACAACGAGCCCGACGTGTTCCGGTCCATACGACGCGTGCTCTGGGTCGAGGACTGGATCACGTTCCGTCTCACGGGCCGGGCCTGCTCCACCGCCAACCTCCTGTCCTCGAGCCTCTTCGTGGACGTGCATACGAAGCACTACTGGCCGAAGACGGTGACCGCGGTCGGGATGGACGGCCGACTGCCCGAGATCCTCGAGCCCGGCGACGTCGTGGGGACGATTGTGCCCCGGGTCGCAGCCGAGCTGGGGCTCTCGCAGAAAACGCTCGTGGTGAAGGGCTCGATGGACCAGGCCGCGAGCGCCCTCGGAGCCGGCAACATCCGGCCGGGCATCGTGACCGAGACGACGGGCTCGGTGATGGCCATCGGGGTCACGAGCCTGACGGCGGACCCGGCCGCGGCCGTGCGCCTGCCCTACCAGCCCCACGTGGTGCCCGGGTACCTGTACCTGCCCTACGTGCAGACCGCGGGCAGCGCCTACAAGTGGTGGCGCGACCAATTCTCCCCGACGGAGATCGCGGAGGCAGACGGCGACCTCGAGGCCGCGTACGGGTTCATGAACCGGCTGGCCGCCACGGTGCCCGCGGGGTCGGAAGGACTCATCTTCCTGCCCTTCCTCGCCGGCGCGGGCACGCCCGAGAACGACCCCGATGCCCGCGGCGTGTTCCACGGCCTGACGCTCAAGCATGGCCGCGGACACTGCGCACGGGCCATCCAGGAGTCGATCGCGTATCTGTTGAAGAAAATCCTCGCGGACTTCAGCCGTTCAGGCTCGACCTTCTCCGAGGTGCGCTCGATGGGCGGCGGCGCGAGGTCCGACCTGTGGCTGCAGATCAAGGCCGACGTCACGGGCCTGCCGATCGTGCGCATGGAGGAGGAGGAAACCTCCACCCTCGGGGCGGCGATGCTCGCGGCCGTGCGCTGTGGCGACTTCCCCGACACCACCGCCGCGGCGAAGGCGATGGTCCGGCTCGGCAGGCGGTTCGAGCCTGACCCGTCCGCCGCCGCGGCGTACGCCCGGGGCTACGCCCTGTACAACGATCTCTACACGGCGCTCGCGCCCGTCTTCCGGCGCTACGCGCACTGACCACGGAGGAGCCGCATGGTATCACTGAAGGCAGGCTACGTTTCCTTCGGCACCCAGTACTACGAGCCGAAGAACCTGGCCATGATCAGCGCCCGGGCCGAAAGTCAGCTCGCTGCCGCGGGCATCGAGCTCGTGCGCACCGACCCGGTCTTCGGCGAGGGGCCGGAACCCGATCGCGCAATCCGCGAGCTCGCGGCCGGCGACTTCGACTTCCTGTTCGCGAACATCGTGAACTGGATCGAGGTGCGCGGCGTGATCCGGGTGCTGCTCGCGTTCCGGCACCTGCCCGTGCTCCTCTACAGCCTCGGCGGCTTCACCGAGAACGGAACGCTGATCTGCCCCGCCGCGGGTGCCGGGGTGACCGCCATGCGCTGGCCGATCGAGCGCATGGGGTTCCGGTTCAAGCATCTCTTCAACGGCCCCGACCAGCCCATGGACATCCCGGGCATTCTCGCCTTCGCCCGTGCAGCGCGCGCCGAACGCCTACTAAAGAAGACACGCCTCGGCATGATCGGGTGGAACGACATGGGGCTGTTCACCACCGACTTCTCAGTGGTGAAGCTGCGCGACCGGATCGGCTGCGAGGTCGAGAGCGTGGACATGCTCCAGCTCGAGCGCCGGATGCAGGCCCTCGATGCCGGCACCGTGGCTGCCGAGACCCGGCGCGTCACGGCGGCCTGGGAGTACCCGCTGGCGAAGCCGTCGGCCGAGGCGGTGGACCGGGTCATGCGCATCTACCTCGCAACCGTGGATCTCTGCCGCGAGAAGGGCTTTGCCGGCTTCTCGTACAAGTGCGTGGACGGCGTGGATCGGGAGATGGGCCTCACGCACGCCGTGCCCTCTTCGCTCGTCGCCTCGGCAGGTTTCCCGTACATCGACGAGAACGACGTGGGCAACCTCGTGGCGGAGATGATGCTCCACTACGTGTCGGGCCAGCCCGTGATGTTCCTCGAGCATTACGACCACCACCCGGAGTGGATCCTGCTCGGCGAGGACGGCTACATCCCCGACGCCTTCATCGACGGCCGGCCGCAGATCAAGAGCGTGTCCACGGCTCTGCTCGGTGGCCTCGCACACTGCTCGCGCCTGAAAACCGGACGCATGACCCTGGCCTGCCTCGCCGAGGATGACGCGGGCTACCGGATGCACATCGCGACCGGCGAGGGCCGCACGCCTCCCCGGTGGGTGGAGATGGGGGTGCCGCTGCCCTCATGGCCGAGCGTGAAGTTCCACCCCGACGCCCCGGTGCGCCGCATCCTGGATCACGTGCAATCCCAGCACTTCGCCATGAGCTACGGCGACTGGACGGCGGAGCTGGTGGACCTCTGCCGCCTCTTGGGCATCACCGCGATCGTCGACGGGAAGTGAGGAGGATACCATGACCATCGAACGCGAACCGTACGGAACCCTCGCCGACGGACGGCGCGTGACGCGCTTCACGGTGTCGAACGCCTCGGGCACGAGCGTCTCGATGATCGATTTCGGGTGCACGCTGACACGGGTCGACGTGCCCGACCGGGATGGCAAGGCGGTGAACGTCATCCTCTCCTTCGACGGGTTCGAGGGGTACCAGGACCGGCCCATGTTCTGTGGCGCGGTGGTGGGCAGGTTCGCGAACCGGATCGAGGCCGGGAAGTTCACTCTCGACGGCCGGGAGTACCGGCTGGCCTGCAACTCGAACGGCCACCACCTGCACGGCGGCGTCAATGGGTTCGACAAGGTCCTCTGGAAGGCCCGGGCCTTCCGCGGGAAAAACGCGGCGGGCGTCCGGTTCGACTACGTGAGCCGCGACGGCGAAGAAGGTTACCCAGGCACGGTCAAGGCCACGGTCGTCTACTCTCTGACAGATGACAGCGAACTCTCCCTCGAGTACCGGGCCACTACGGACAAGCCCACGCCCGTCAATCTGACCAACCATGCCTACTGGAACCTGACCGGCGAGGGTCTCGTCGAGGACCACGTGCTGTCCTCCCCCGGCCGGTTCTACCTGCCGGTAAACCCGGCGCTCATCCCCACAGGCGAGGTGGTGGCCGTGAAGGGAACGCCCCTGGACTTCACCACGGCCAAGCCGATCGGCCGGCACATCGGGAAGGTCGAGGGCGGGTACGATCACTGCCTGATCGTGGACCGCAAGGATGAGTGCCTGGCCCTCGCCTGCCGGGCCGCCGATCCCCGGTCGGGCAGGAGCATGGAGGTGTGGACCACGCTGCCGGCCTTCCAGTTCTACAGCGGCAACTTCCTCGACGGCCGGAAGGGCGCGGGCGGCCGGGTGTTCGAGCGGCATGCGGCATTCTGCATCGAGCCGGAGTTCTTCCCGAACTGCGTCAACGTCCCGCACTTTCCCTCGTGCATCCTGCGACCGGGCTCGGTCTGGCACCATCTCACCGTGCACCGGTTCTCGCGGGCCTGAGCCGAGGGGAACCGCAGTACCATGACAGACCGCGTCGATGTCCTCGTGGTCGGCACCGGTCCCGCGGGGCTGAGTGCCGTCTTCTCGCTGCTTGCCGCCCGCCACGACCTCTCCGTCGCGGCTATCGACAGCTCGGGGGTCAGCACCGGCGGCCTGTGCAACGACTGCAAGATGAACTTCACGTTCCCCGTCGGATTCCCCGAGGAGTACTGGACCGCCGAGCAGGCTGCTCCTCTCCTGGGCGAGACGGCCTCGCACCTGGTGCCGAGCATCCTGCCGACCCGCGACGTGGCAGTATACACGCGGCGGGCCGAGCGGCTCGGCGTGCGGCTGCTGGAGGTGCGACAGTCCCACCTCGGCACCGACGGCGGCGTGCACCTCGCGCACGAGCTGGTGAAGGCCGTCGAGGACCTGGGGGCGGCCGTGTCGCTGCACGAGACGCTGCTCGACGTGCGTGCCGGTGAGCGCGTGGCCGTTACCGACCGGCGCGAGATCCCCTACAAGGCGCTCGTGGTGGCGCCCGGCCGCAGGGGTTTCGCATTCCTCCAGTCGCTGATGGACCGCACCGGCATCCCCTACGTGGACAACGTGGTGGACATTGGCCTGCGCCTCGAGACGCGCGAGGCGAACTACCCAGTCGTTCGCGACTACTACGACCCCAAGTTCCTGTTCCCCGACCGGGTCCGGACCTTCTGCACCAACTCGGGCGACGCGCACGTTGTGAAGGAGAAATACGCGGGCCGGGAGGGCCGGGAGTGGTTCAGCCTGAACGGCCACGCCTTCTCCTCCGGACGCGGGACGGGCACCGGCCTGGTGAACTTCGCCGTCCTGAAGACCGTGCGCCTCACCGCACCGCTCGCGAGCGGGCAGGAGTACGCCGAGATGCTCGGCCAGCTCGCCATGGTGATGGGCGGCGGCCAACCGCTGATGCAGCGCGTCGGCGACTTCCGTCTGGGGAAGCGATCGCGCGCGGAAACCTTCACCGGAGACCTCTACGACTTCGCCCCGACGCTCGCGTCCTGCACGCCCGGCGACGTGAGTCTCGCCATGCCCGCGAAGATATTGAGGGCCATCTGGAAGTCGATGAAGCTCCTCGACACCATCGTGCCGGGGGTGCTGCACCCCTCGACCATCATGTACTGGCCCGAGATCAAGCTCTATGCGAACCGGCCGTGCTTCATCGACGACAGCTTCCAGGCCGCGCCCGGCATCTGGCTGATCGGCGACGGCGCGGGCACGAGCCGCGGCATCACCGCGGCCTGGGCGAGCGGCATCCGGGCCGCGCACGGCATCCTCGCGGCGCTGTGAGGGGCGGCGAACCGTAGGGGGCCCCGGACGCGAAAAAGGCCCCGCGTGCACGGGGCCCCTCGTCTGCCGCCGATCAGAGTCGAACTGATGACACGTGGATTTTCAGTCCACTGCTCTACCACCTGAGCTACAGCGGCGAATTTCCGGCATCCTACTGGCGGAGACGGAACTGGTCAAGGGGCAGGAAATCGCGCGCCCCCTTGCCCCGCACGATCCCCGACAGTATGTTCTCCTCAACCGATGCCCTCGCACTTCACGCATCTCGTCTTCGCCGAGGAAGCGATGAGCCGGGCTCTTGGCGACGCGGCTACGCCCATCCTCCGGACCCACGGTAATCTCCTGCGCTTCGCCGCGCAGGGTCCCGACATCTTCTACCACAACCAGCGCACCATGCCGACCGGCCTGCGCTACGGCGTGGCGCTGCACAAGCACGGGTACGGGACGATGGTCGGTCACCTCGTCGGCGAGGCGCTGCGCCTCGGCATGGGGCCCGCGACAGAGCTGGGCGCCTTCACCCTGGGCTTCGCCACGCACGCGATCCTCGACCGGCACACCCACCCCTACATCATCTACTTCGCGGGATGGGACGACCCCGGCCAGCCGGGCGCGAACCGGATGTACCACTGCCACCCCTTCCTCGAGCGCATCCTCGACCTGCTGGTGCTGCGCGAGCATCGGGGGATCGAGGCGTCCGGGTTCGACTTCCTGCCGCTCGTGCGCTGCGCCCACGGGCTGCCCTACCCCGTGTTGAAGGCGCTCGTGAAAGGGCTGCACGCCACCTACCCGTCGTTCGGCCGCAAGTCGCTCGACCGCAAGCGGATCGAGAACGCCTACCACGACACGATCTTCTTCTACAAGCTGACCAACCACCTGAACGTCGAGCTGCCGCGCCTGGCGTGGAAGAAGGACCGTAAGGACGGGTTCCGCCAGCGTCGCATGGGCCTGCTGCACCCGCAGGAGGTGCCGGCGGGCCCGGACTTCCTCAACCGGCAGGGCCGGGCGTGGTGCCACCCCTGCGACGAGGAGGCGGTCTCGCACGCAGGCTTCCTCGAGCTGTACGAACAAGCCCTCGCGGAGAGTGTGCGAACCACCCGGCTCGTGCACGATGCGCTCGCCGGCCGGGTGCCACTCGATGCGGTCGCCGGTGCGATCGGCAACCTCAGCCTCGACACGGGCCGTGAGCCGTGCACGCTGCAGTTCTCCGATCCCTTCCCGCTGCGGGAGATCCTCGACGGGATGTACCGACGCTTCGACGCGGGGCGCTGACCCCCCCCTCCGGCGCAGCCGGCCCCGCCGCCCCGTCACTCGAGCGATGCAGCTCCGGCACGCCCGCGGCGGGCGTGCCGGTGTTGACCCCTCACCGACCGTGCGGCTATGATCGCTCCATGCTCGAGCCGAAGGCCGGCGACGCGAAGCAGCCCCGGGATCCGAACCTCGACGGGTTCATTAAGAAGACCGGCAGGGACGCCGGCTACCGCAAGGCCGCCCAGTTCCTCGTGATCCTCGGCAAGGACGAGGCCGCGAAGGTGCTGCGGCACCTCGCCCCCGAGGAGGTCGAGGGCATCGCCCTCGAGATCGCCCGCATCGAGCACATCGAAAGCCGGGAGGCCGCGAAGATCCTCGAGGAGTTCGGCTACATCCGCGAGACCCGGGATCTCATCGCCATTGGCGGTCTCGAGAAGGCGAAGGAGATGCTGCTCGCTTCGCTGCCCGCCGAGAAGGCCGAACGCATCCTCGAGAAGGTGCACCGGGAGATGGCTCCGCCGCCGTTCTCCTTTCTACAAGATATCGACATCCACCAGGCTACCGCCATGGTCCGGGAAGAGTCGCCGCCGGTGGTGTCGCTCATCCTCGCGCACCTGGAGCCGCGCCTGGCGGCGCGCATCTTCGCGGTGCTCGCCGCCGACAACCAGCGCGAGGTCGCACTGCGCATCGCGCGCATGGGGAAGGTCGACCCCGAGGTCGTGCGCCGCACCGAGGAGGCGCTGCGCCGCAAGGTGCGCAGCCAGGGCCGGGTGGTGACGCAGGAGATCGATGGACAGGAGGCCCTGACCCGGATCCTGCGCTTCATGGACCCGGCGAAGGAGCAGGCGGTGCTCGAGGGGCTCGACCCGAACACGGCAGCCGAGATCCGCAAGCAGCTCTACACCATCGACATGGTCCTGCGCATCCCCGACAAGGAGCTGCAGACGGTGCTTCGCGACTACGCGGACCGGGAGATCGCCCTCATGCTGAAGGCCGTGGAGGATCCGGTGCGCGAGCGCATCCTCGGCTCCGTCTCGGAGCGCCGTCGCGACTTCATCCGACTCGAGATGGACGCCCTCGGCGGGGTGCGGCGCAGCGAGGCCGAGACGGCCGTCAGCGACTTCCTCGGCTACCTGCAGCTGCTCGAGCAGAAGGGCGAGCTCACGATCGTCCGTGAGAACGAAGAGTACGTCTGACCGAGCGCAAGGAGAATACATGGAACGGGTCCTCATCGCCGACATTGGCAGCCACGTCGACCGGGACGTCGAGATCCGCGGCTGGCTCTACAACATCCGGTCGAAGGGAAAGCTGCACTTCCTCCAGCTGCGCGACGGCTCGGGCCGGATCCAGGGCGTGGCCGAGGAGAACACGGTCGGCCCGGCGTACGCGGAGGCGATCCGGGGCCTGAAGATGGAGGCCTCGGTGAAGGTGCGGGGCCGGGTGCGGCGCGACGAGCGCGCGCCCACGGGGTTCGAGCTGACCGTGGCGGACGTGGAAGTCGTGCAGAATCCGGATCTGGACTACCCGATCGCCAAGAAGGAGCACGGCATCGACTTCCTGCTCGAGAACCGGCACCTCTGGCTGCGCTCCTCCCGGCCTCACGCGATGATGCGCATCCGCGACACCGCCATCATGGCCTTCCGGCTGTTCTTCCACGAGGAGGGGTTCCTGCTGATCGACACCCCGATCCTCACCGGCTCCATCGGCGAGAGTGCCGGCACCCTCTTCGAGGTTCCCTACTTCGACCTGGGCACCGCGTACCTCGCCCAGACCGGGCAGCTGTACCTCGAGGCCGCCTGCGCGGCGTACGGCCGGGTCTACAATTTCGGGCCGACCTTCCGGGCCGAAAAGTCCAAGACGCGCCGGCACCTGACAGAGTTCTGGATGCTCGAGGCGGAGGTCGCGTACGCGGACAACGAGGACAACATGCGGCTGCAGGAGCGCATGGTGAGCGCGGTGGTGACCGCGGTGCTCGCCGGCCACCGCGACGACCTCGCGGTGCTCGAGCGCGACACGACCCCCCTCGAGAAGGTGACGGTGCCGTTCGACCGGCAGGACTACGGCGACGCGGTGAAGGCGCTGCAGGCGAAGGGCAGCGCGATCCAGTGGGGCGACGACCTCGGCGGCGAGGACGAGACCGTCCTCACGAAGATGCACGAGCGGCCGGTGTTCGTGACCAACTACCCGAAGAAGGCCAAGGCCTTCTACATGAAGGAGAACCCCGCCAACCCCGACACGGTGCTCTGCTCGGACCTGCTCGCACCCGAGGGCTACGGGGAGATCATCGGCGGCTCGCAGCGCGAGGACGTGCTCGAGAAGCTCCTCGCCCGGATCCGCGAGGAGAAGCTGCCCGAGGAGTCCTACGGGTGGTACCTCGACCTGAGAAAGTTCGGGTCCGTGCCGCACTCCGGCTACGGAATCGGCCTGGAGCGCACGCTCGCGTGGATCTGCGGCGTGCAGCACATCCGGGAGTGCATCCCCTTCCCGCGGACGATCTCGAGGATATATCCCTAGACAGG
>JAPLSM010000349.1 GCA_026398635.1 Spirochaetota bacterium
GTGTTCGACCGCTCGATTCTGCAGGTCGGCGGGTATTTCGATCGCGTTGGGCTGGGCCGCCTGTTCCGAAGCGTGCGCGGCATCCGCGCGGTCCGGCAGGAGTCGTTTCACGACGTGCGGACCCTCACGATCGGCCTCAACCCCCGCGACGTGCGGCGGCCGTTCGCGGCGTTCCACCGCAGGGCCTACCTCCTGATCCACGAGCTCGGTCACCACTTCGTGGAGACGCGCCTGGGGAAACGGGACCGGAAGCGGCTCGAACCGCTCTTCGGGAACTACGATGCGCCGTATCGAAGGGCGCCGAAGCCTCGCCGGTGCGGCCCCGACTACGTGTCCCGGTACGCAATGACCCATCCGGCCGAGGATATCGCCGAAACCTTCGCGGTGTGCCTATGGTGCGACTGGCAACCGGGGGCGGTCCGCAAGCTCCTGGGGGCGAGGAGCCCGATCTGCCGGCGCAAGGCGGCCGCGATCGGGCGGCTCATCGCGCGCGAGCGACGGCGGGATGCCGCGCGGCTCAGAACCCGAACTGCTTCTCCACCTCGCCGATGCTCTCGTCGATGAGGTCCATGCACTTCGCCGCCACGTCGAGGTCCATGACGATCGGCGGGCTCATGCGCAGGATGTGGCCGGCCGGGATCCACGCGAGGCCCTTGCGGAAGGCGCCCTGGTAGACCAGCTTGCCCGCCTCAGCGAACGGCTCCTTCGTGGTCTTGTCCTTCACGAGCTCCACGCCCATGAGGCAGCCCTTGCACCGTACGTCACCGATGATCTTGTGCCCTGCCTTCATCTCTGCGAGCCGCTTCACGAAGTACCCCTCCAGGCGCTTCGCGTTCTCGAGCAGGCCCTCCTCCTGGATGGCCTCGATCGAGGCGAGCGCCGCGGCGCACGCCATGGGGTTGCCGCCGTAGCTGGTCGAGGCGCTGATGGTCTCGAAGGCCTCTCCGTACTCCGCCTTCGCCACCATAGCCGTCACGGGGAAGCCGTTGCCGAACCCCTTGCCGAGGGTGACCACGTCGGGGACGGTGTTCCAGTGCTCCATGGCGAGCCAGGTGCCCGTGCGGCCGATGGAGGTGAGGACCTCGTCGGCGAAGAGGAGGATCTTCCGATCGTCGCACCACTTCCGCAGCTTCGGGAAGAAGTCGTCGGGTGGGAACACGGAACCGGCCCAGCCCTGGATGGGCTCGAGCACGATCGCCGCCACCTGCCCGGTGGTCGCCTCGGCGAGGAACTCGCTGTAGAAACTGATGTAGGCGTCGGTGTCGATCGTGCCGTCCGCCTTCTTGAACAGCGGCCGGTAGGGGTTGGGGCGCGGCAGGAGGTAGAAGCCCTGGGCCCGTCCCGCGCCATTGGTGTAGTTCATGCGCGCGAGGCTCGCGCTGTGGCCGCTCTTGCCGTGGAAATCCCCGTAGCAGGAGAGGAACTCGTGCTTCTTCGACACGGCCCGGCACACGCGCAGGCCGGCCTCGACCGCGGTGGTGCCGCTGTCGTAGAGCAGGACCGCGTTCATGCCCTTCGGCAGGATCTCGGTCATCTTCTCGAGCAGCTTCACCTTGATCGGGGTGGTGAAGTCGTGGGCGTTCATCAGCTGCTTCGCGTACTTCGCGACCGCCTCGCTCACCTTCGGGTGGCAGTGGCCGAGCGTGGTGACGTAGATGCCCGAGGAAAAGTCGAGGTACACGTTGCCGTCCACGTCGGTCAGCGTGCACCCGCGGCCGCTCTCGAACACCACGGGGAACAGCTTCACCTGGCTCGAGAGCCCCTTCATGATCCGCGTGGCCCGGGCGTGCTGCTCCCGGGATTTCGGGCCCGGGATCTCCTTCGTCGCGAGGTGGGGCACCTTCTTCAGGTCTACCTTCGCCCAGCCGATGTCGTAGCTCATGTCGTCGCCTCCTTGATCGTGACGAACCGCCGAAGCGTATCGAGTTTCCCCGGGTCGATGCCCGGGGTCGTGATCCAGAGATGGAAGTCGCCGAGGCCGCCGTAGGCCGCGCCCGGTCCCCCGGCATCGACCTTGGTGTGGTCGGCCAGCAGCACCCGGCGGCCGGCCCGTCGCAGCATCGTTCTCGTGAGGCTCGCCTCCTCGGGTGTGGTCACCAGGCACTGGCCGTCCAGGGCGACCGCGTCCGCGCCGATGAAGCAGAGGTCGATCTTCAGGGT
>JAPLSM010000452.1 GCA_026398635.1 Spirochaetota bacterium
CGCTACCATCGCCAGACTCTCCTTGACAGCCCCCCGGGCGCCCGGGGTACGATCGGCTCATCATCCACCCCCAGCCGTTCCTGTTCGAAAGGAGACCCAGGTGAAACGGAACCGTTTCCTCGTCCTGTCGGTGCTCCTCGCCGCAGCGCTCGCGCTCACGATCGCGGGCTGCGCGAAGGAGAAACCCGTGTCCGCCGGCGGCCAGAAGACCCTGAAGGCCGGCTTCGTGTACGTCGGCCCGATCGGCGACCTCGGCTTCACCAATGCCCACGACGTGGGCCGCCTCTACGCCGAGAAGCAGCTGCCCTGGCTGAAGACCGTCTACGTCGAGAGCGTGCCCGAGGGCGACGCGGCCCGGTTCATCGACCGGCTCATCCAGGAGGAGAAGTGCGACGTGGTCCTCACGTGCAGCTACGGCTTCATGGATGACACGGTGAAGGCCGGCGAGAAGTACCCGAACAAGCTCTTCATGCACTGCTCGGGGTACAAGCAGGCGGCGAACGTCGGCACCTACTTCGCCGACCTCTACCAGATGTACTACCTCGACGGCATGATGGCCGGCGCCCTCACCAAGAGCAACAAGATCGGCTACGTCGGTGCGTTCCCCACCCCCGAGGTCGTGCGGCACATCGACGCCTACGCCCTCGGCGTGATGGCGACGAACCCGAAGGCCAGGGTCGAGGTCCGGTGGATCTACTCCTGGTTCGACCCCCAGAAGGCCAAGGAGGCCGCCGAGGCGCTCGTGGCAGCCGGCGTCGACTGCCTGGCGTTCACCGAGGACACCCAGAGCGTGGTACAGGTCGGCGAGGAGCACACCAAGGCCGGCAAGCAGATCTACACCTTCAGCCACTACAGCCCCATGCAGAAGTATGGCGAGGACTCCTGCGTGTCGGGCCAGCTCGTGGACTGGGGCGTCATGTACGTGAAGATCTTCGAGGACATCAAGGCCGGCAAGTGGACCAACGCCGACATGTGGTGGCTCACGGGCGACAAGGCCGCGGAGCTCGGCGGAGCGTTCGGCGTGCCGGTCAACCCGAAGTTCGTCGATGCGCTCAAGGCGAAGACCGCGAAGACCGCCGACCTCGGCGAGCTGTCCGTGTACGACCTGGTCATGAAGCGCTACGAGCAGATGAAGCAGGGCCGCGAGACCTTCGACTGCTTCGTCGGGCCGATCAAGGACAACAAGGGCGCCGTGCGCATCCCCGAGGGGACGCTGGCGACCAAGGAGTACGTGCTCGGCACCGACATCCTCTGGTATCCCGCGAACGTCGTCGGCGACGTTCCCAGCTCCTGATCGCGGGTCGGGAGACACCGGGGAGGGGGTCGGGGGCTTCGGCTCCGCGGGCTCCCTCCCCGCTTTTTTAGGCGCTGCGGCATGGCCAGGATCCAGACCCTCGAGATGCGCGGCATCACGAAACGGTTCGGCGCGACCGTCGCCAACCGGGACGTGAACCTGCGCGTGGACGCCGGCGAGGTGATAGGGCTCCTCGGCGAGAACGGAGCGGGCAAGACCACGCTGATGAACGTGCTCTACGGCCTGTACGCCGCGGACGCGGGCGAGATCCTGTTGAGCGGCCGCTCCGTGCGCTTCTCGTCGCCGCGGGACGCGATCCGCGCGGGCATCGGCATGGTGCACCAGCACTTCATGCTCGTGCAGAAGCACACCGTGGCAGAGAACGTGGCGCTCGCCGACGAGCACGCGCCGTTCCTGTTCCCTGCCGCCCGTGTGGCGGGCACGCTTGCAGAGTTCTCGCGGCGCTACGGCCTCACCGTCGACCCCGCGCGCCGGGTGTGGCAGCTGTCGGCGGGCGAGCAGCAGAAGGTCGAAATCGTGAAGGCGCTGCTGCAGGGCGCCGACCTGCTGATCCTCGACGAGCCGACCTCCGTGCTCACCCCCGCCGAGGCCGCCGAGCTCTTCGCCGTCGTGCGGCGCATGTGCGCGGAGGGCCACTCCGTCATCTTCATCAGCCACAAGCTCGAGGAGGTCCTCTCGATCTGCACGCGCATCGTGGTGCTGCGCCGCGGCGCGGTGGCGGGAGAGGCCGATCCCCGGGCGGTGGACCGTGCGAGCCTCGCGGGCATGATGGTGGGTCGCGAGGTGCTCTTCAGCCTCGAGCGCGCCGCGGTCGCCCCCGGCGAGGTGGTGCTGGAGGTGCATGGCCTGTCCGTGCCCGGCGACCGTGGACGAGAGGCCGTCTCGGGCGTCTCGTTCACCGTGCGGCAGGGCGAGATACTCGGCATCGCGGGCGTGTCGGGCAACGGCCAGCGTGAGCTGGTCGAGGCGGTCACCGGCCTGCGCCGCTCGTCGCGGGGTGCCGTGCGCCTTGCGGGCCGGGACATCACCAACGCGTCGGCCCGAACGGTCAGCGACCTCGGCATCTCCCACGTGCCCGAGGAGCGCATCCGGTTCGGCGTCGTGCCGAACCTGTTCGTCTTCGAGAACGCGGTGCTGAAGCAGCACCGCAGCCGGCTGTTCTCGCGCTCGGTGTTCCTCGACTACCGGGCCATCCGGGGCAGGGCCGCCGAGATCGTGGCCTCGCACCAGGTGGCCGCCCCGTCGATCGAGGTCCCCGTGAAGCACCTGTCGGGCGGCAACATCCAGAAGCTCATCCTCGGACGCGAGACCGCCGACGAGCACGCGCTGCTCGTCGCCTCGCACCCCACCTACGGGCTCGACGTGGGGGCCACGGAGTACGTGCGCCGGCAGCTGCTCGCCCTGCGCGAACGGGGCAAGGCCGTGCTGCTGGTGAGCGAGGACCT
>JAPLSM010000034.1 GCA_026398635.1 Spirochaetota bacterium
GCCGGTACCCTGCGCGGCGAGGCTCCCGTCGCGCGAAAACGCGCGACTGCCGCCTTAGAGGAGCGACATCGACGTGAGCACCGTTATCCCGCTGGTCGAACAGAGCCTGCCCGCCGACTGCCTGGTCTACAAGCACTCCACCGCCTGCCCGGTGTCCGCCGAGGCGGCCCGCGAGGTGGCCGGGCTCGCGACGGATCTTCCCGTCTACCAGGTCAACGTGCGCGAGCAGCGCGATCTCTCGAACTGGTTCGCGGCCGAGTATGCGGTGATCCACCAGTCGCCGCAGCTGATCCTCGTCAGGGGCGGGAAGGCCGTGCGCTCCTGGAGCCACTGGGAGGTCCGCCGCGAGACCGTCGAGAAGGCGCTCGCGTCCGGTCCCGCCAAACCGTGAATGGGTTGAAGTTCGTGTCCGTATCGTACCAGTCCACGCCCTCCGCCCGCTTCAGCGCGGCGGTGACCCGGTAGGTGACGGGCGTCATCGCCACCTCGACCCCTACCTTGAAGAGGTAGTTCGTCAGCACGAGGCTGGTAAAAGCCGCCCAGGGGAACACACGCGCGAGCGACGCGATCGCCACGAAGATCACGGTGTCCAAGCCCTCGCCGACGAGCGTGCTGCCGATGGTCCGCAGCCACAGCCAGCGACCGCGGGTGGCCACCTTCAGGCGCGCGAGCACCACGGAGTTGCTAAACTCGCCGGTGAGGTAGGCGACCAGGCTCGCCAGCACGATGCCGCCGGAGCTCATCCCGCCCAGCACGCCCACGTACGCGGCCTGGCCCACGGCCGACTGCCACCCCGCCTCGCCGGGCAGGACGCGCACCAACCACAGCACGAGCGCCGAGACCGCGAGGCAGACGAATCCCGTCCAGATGACCCGCCGCGACCGCCGATACCCGTAGACCTCGGTCAGTACGTCGCCGAAGACGTAACTCACGGGGAAAAGCAGCGTGCCCGCGTCGAAGGCGAGGCGCACCCCGAACAGGCTCACCCCCCAGTCGACGATCTTGGCCGAGGAAGCCACATTGCTCACGAGGAGCACGGTGACGAAGGCGGCGGTGACGAGGTCGATGAACCGGTGTCCGTCTGGTCGGACATGCCGCATTCTTGATCCCATGCGGTCGCTAGTATAAGGTACCCCGCCGTTCGTTGACAGCCGGGGCCCCTGCCGATAGCGTGTATCCTTCACGGGACAAGCATGAAGAACATCATCACCGGGGCCGGCGGCATCGGTTTTTCCCTCGCCCGGCGGTGCTCGCCGGCAGCGCCACCAGCCGCGAAACCCTCGCCATGGCGGGGGCAGCCGACGCGGACCTGTTCATCGAGGTCACCCGGTCCGACGAGGTTAGCATGCTCGCGTGCCTCATGGCGGCCCGGCTGGGTGCCCGACAGCGCACACGACGACCACCTCCATACTCGATACCCGGCCCATGGCATGACGCCGTGGAACCTGCTATAACCCTCCTCATCATGGACGCCGAGTTCATCGGAGGCATGCTCCTCGTCGCCGCGGTGCTCGTCGCCATGATCGTACTGGTGGTCGTGAGCCGCGCGCGCATCGAGCGCTTCAACCGCGAAGGTCCCCGGCCGTTCGAATCGCGGATCCGCAGGGACCGGCGTGGCTAGTCACGCCCCGGGGACCGCGGCGCCGGCCCCCGCGCTCTCGCGCGAGCTGAACCTCTTCCAGCTCGTGATGATGGGCGTGGGCATGATGATCGGCGCCGGCGCGGTCATCGGCATGGGCCTCTCCGTCAAGACCGCGGGCCCCGGGGGGGTGATCGTCGCGTTCGCGCTCGACGGGGTGGTCGCGCTGTTCACCGCCATGGCCTACGCCGAGATGAGCTCCGCGGTACCGAAGGCGGGGAGCATCTACAACTTCGCCCGGATCGCGGTCGGCCGGGCCACGGGCTTCAGCGCGGGGTGGATCGCGTGGTTCGCATCCGCCGTCGCGGGCAGCTTCTACGCGGTCATCCTCTCCGAGTACACGGTGGAGCTCCTCGCCCGGCTCGGGCTGCTCGCCTGGCTGCCCCTCGACGAGTACTGGACGGTCCGGCTCGTGGCCGTCGCCTGCGCCGCGCTGTTCGCCCTCATCAACTACCGGGGCGTCTCTTCCACCGGCATGGCCTCCAGTTTCCTCACCCTCGGGCAGACCGCCACGCTGGTCTTCATCGGCTTCTTCGGGCTCGTGGTCTTTCTCCTCGACCCCTCGCGCATCGCAAACTTCAAGCCGTTCCTTCCCCACGGGTGGAGCGGGATCTTCGTCTGCATGGGGGTCGAGTACATCGCCTTCGAAGGCTACGAGGTGATCGCGGAGGCCGGCGACGAGGCACTGCAGCCCCGGCGAAACCTGCCCAAGGCCATCATCTACTCGGTGCTCATCGTCACGGTCACCTACGTCCTCGTCGCCTTCGGCCTGATCGCGGGGGTGAGGGGCGTGGAGGGGCCGGCGTGGGAATGGCTGGCGGGCTTCGGGGAGAAGGGGTTCGGCGAGGCGATGCAGAAGCTGATGCCCCTCGGCAGCTACATGGCGTTCCTCACCGTCCTCTTCGCCGCCACCTCGGCCCTGAACGCCACGATCTTCAGCGCGGCCCGGGTTTCCTACGCCCTCGGACGCGACCGGATGCTGCCCGGGGTGCTCGGGAAGATCTCCGCGAAGCGCAGCACGCCGCACGTCGCGCTCGCCGCATCGAGCGTCCTCCTGGTCGCGGGCATCTTCCTGCCCATCACCGACCTCGCCTCGGCGGCCAGCATCATGTTCCTCTTCCTGTTCCTCCTCGCCAATGTCTGCGTGCTGCGCATGCGCCGGCGCCTTGGCGGGGAGATGCAGTACGGCTACCTCATGCCCCTCTTCCCGCTGGTCCCCCTGGCCGCGATCGTCCTCCAGCTCGTTCTCGCCATCTTCATCGTGAACGTAAGCTGGCTCGCCTGGGTGATCGGCCCGGGCTGGATCGCCGTGGGGATGCTGATTTACTTCCTCTACGCGCGGGGGAGGGCGCTGCCCATCCGGGAGGAGGTCTTCGCCGTCGACGCGCCGGTCGTACCGTCCGACGGAAGGTTCCGGATCCTCGTACCGGTGGCGGACACTGACCAAGTGCTGCCGCTGGTGCCGCTGATGCTCCGGCTCGCCGAAGCCTCGGACGGCGGGGTGGAGCTCGTCCACCTCGTCACGGTCCCCGACCAGGTCCCGCTCTCCGATGCCCATCGGTACGCGGCTCCGGGCACGGAAGGCGAGGTGGAGGCCAGCCTGTACTTGCCGGCCCGGCGTCTCGTGAACAGCAGCGTGCTGTACTGCCGCAACCCGGCCCGCGGAATTCTCTACCAGGCGCGGGCGGGCAGGGCCAACCTCATCCTTCTCGGATGGCGGGGCCGCGCGTCGGCGGCTGGGCGCCTGTTCGGCAGCACTCTGGACCAAGTCCTCGAGCGGGCAACCTGCGATGTCGCGGTGATCCGATCGAGCGGCCGGGCGCCATTCCTGAACGTGCTGGTCCCGGTCGCCGGAGGTCCGAACAGCGAACGGGCGCTGGAAATTGCGGGCTTGCTCGCCGACCCGAAGAAGGGGCTTGTGACCGCCCTACACGTGCGCACCGCCCGCAGCGAGCCGCTCGACATCGCGGCGCTCATCACGAAGGTGTGCCGCGAATCGTCGATGTCCTGCGAACGGTTCAGCGGCCGGGTGGTGACATCGGACGATCCGCGCGCCGTCATCCTCCGGGAGGCAGCCGGGGCGGACCTTATCGTGCTCGGTGCGACGGAAGGCCGGTTCCGACGGCTCGTCGCCGCAACGCTTCCGGGGGACATCGCGCGATCCTGCGACCGGCCGCTCGTGATCGTGCGTACCGCGGGCCGGCGTCATCGGCCGCGGGCAGGCTAGCCGAACACGCATCGGGCCGACCAAGCCCGACAGATCGACGGGCATGGCCTGGTCCAGTGCATCGTCCGCGAGGGCGTGGACGAGGGTGTTCGTCATCTCGACCAGCATGCCAGCCCGGGTCGTCCGCTGCGCGATCGCGACGGCACGGTCCTCCCACGCTTCGTAACCCACTACCCAATCGTGGAAGCCACGTAGCGTAAGCCAATTCAGACCGGCTCCCGCAGACTTTGGTTTACGCGGTACCAAGTGTCCCGGCTATCCTTCCAGTAATACCAAACGCCAGGAGGGGCTGCACGGGCGAAGAGGGTGGATTTCATGGAAAGAATAGTCTTCACGGCGGTCAAGAATGACGCTTGCGTACATCACGTCGGCAAATGGGTGTTCTCGCTGCTGATGATGGTTGCGCGGCTCGAGATCTTCCCGGTCGTGGTGATCCTTCGCCGGAGTTTCTGGCGCTGAGCGGCGCCGCTGCCGGCATCAGGACCGGCGGATGCGGGAGAAGAGTCGGCTGAACACGCCGGGGATGCCCGCCTTTCCGGGGGAGCCTTCGCGGGCGAAGGATTGGAGATCCTCCTCCTTTGCCGCTACAAGCATGACGTCCTCGGCGTGCAACCGGTAGTTGGGGTCGAAGTAGGTGTACTCTGTGCCCGGCGCCACTTTCAGCGCGATGACGTTCAGGCGGTGCAACTGCCTGAGGTTGGCCTCGATCAGCGAGCGCCCCACGTACTCGCCCGGCATCTTGAGCTCTGCGATGACAAAGTCCTTCCCGATAGGGAGGTAGCTGAAC
>JAPLSM010000263.1 GCA_026398635.1 Spirochaetota bacterium
GACCTCGAGGGTGCGCTCCCCGCCGGCAGCGAGCGCGCCGACGTCCGTTGTGGCCGGCACCGGGGTCCAGCCGGGGAACGTGAAGGAGAGGCGCAGCCCCGCGAGATCCGCGGCCGCGGGGGCACGGAGGACGATCCGCACGGTGATCGTGCGCGTTTCGCGTCCCGTCACCGCGCGCGCTTCGCGCTCGGCCGGCGTGCGCGTTTCGCGTCCCGTCACCGCGCGCGTTTCGCGCTCGGTCCCGGTGCGCTGGCCGTCGGATACGGCGGCGCGGGCGGTGGCAGCCAGCGTCGGAGCGTCCGCTTTCGGCGCCGTGGCGTCGCGCAGCTCGCGGCGCCTGCCGGTGAGATCCTCGAGCAGCCGTCCGGCTTCCGGGTCGCCCGGATCGCGGTCGCGCCAGGCCCGGGCGAGATCGACCGCCTGCTGGCAGGTGGCCAGAGCGCGCTCCGCGAGCAGGCCGGCTGCGAGGTCCGCCGTTGCGCCGGCCGCCGCGCGCGCGTGGTCACGCAGCACCATCACCTCCGCCGCGGCCGCGAGGTCCGCGGCGCCCGGCGCCCCGCCGCGGGCGAGGCGCGTTGCGAACCGGGCGGCCTCGAGCGGCATGTCCGCGGCCAGGGCCAGGGCGCCGGCCCGTTCGAGGCCGCCGGCATCCCGCTCGTCCAGCTCCGACAATAGGGCCGAGAGCGCCCGCGACGCTTCAGCGGCGGGGCTGTCGTCGATGGTACGCCCGGTTCCCCCGAACTGCAGAACCCTCCTCGACGGGCCGTCCAGCAGCCAGACCGCGCCCGAGGACCGGTCCACGGCGATGGCGAAGGAAGCGGCGAGCGACCCACCGGGCACGCCGGGCAGGCGCGAGAGCCGCCAGGAGGGGATGCCCGACGCCTCGAACCGCCACAGCTCTCCGGAACCGCCGAGAAGGAACGACCCGTCGGCCAGCACCGCGAGCGCCTGCGGCACAGGCAGGTCCGAGGCCCTGACCAGGGGCCGGACGGCGGAAATCTCCCGGCCTTCCCGCGTCGTCACGCGCACCCGCCGTTCCTGGCCGTCCCAGGCCCAGAGGTTGCCCGCGGCATCCGCGTCCACGGCGGTGATCCACGCCGCGGCGATCCGCACGGAGCGGGTGGGCGTTCCACCCGAATCGAGCGGCACGAAGGTCGCCTCGGAACCCGAGAGGAATGCCGCCTCGTGCCGGGCGATCGCGAGGAGCCGGGCACCGGGCGGCGCGGCGAGCGGCTGCCGGCTCGCCACGAGCGGATCCACCAGCTGGGCCGCACCGTCTGCCCGGGACAGGACGATCGAGCCCCGGGAGGAGCGGGCCAGGCCCGCGTACACGGGGTCGTCCTGTCGTGGCTGCAGCAAAAGATCCCGCGCTGCCTCCTTCCCGATGCGGAAGAGCGGGCCGAGGGTCAGCCAGCCCCGGGGGAAGAGGATCGTGAGCCCCTCGGCCGAGGAGGCGATTGCGAGCGGCTCGAGACCGGCCGGTGACCAGCCCGTCAGGCCCGCGAGGGAGTCGGTCTCGAGCACGGCGGCGAGGCCGGGCGCCGGTCCAGGCCCGAGACCCTGGAATCCTGAGGCTGCTGCCCACAACCACGCGACGTCCGCCGCCGCGGTCGGCACGACCGACTTGGCCGAGTCCGGGGGGACCGTGGACCGGAGGCTGCGCTTCGATGCGGAGCCCGCGAGGAGCTCCGTTGCCACCGTGATCGCCTTCACGTCGCGGATCACGGTGACCCGGGCCGACGCATCGCCGGCCTCGCCGGGCCGGATCTCGAGCAGGGCCGGCCAGGCGCGCACCGCGAAGTCCATGATGCCGCGAAGCACGGCCTTTTCCTGCAGCGTGTCGTCGCGGCTCGAGGCCGGGATGGAGACCGCAAGGTCGATGCGCGCGACAGCGGCGGAGCCGGCAGCGAGCGGCCCGGCGAGAGCGGCTGCCAGCGCGAGGAGCACCGCGATCCGGGTCCGGCTCATGCGCCGTACCCCATGGCGCGCAGCGCCCGCTCGGCCTCGGCACGCTCGTCCCAGGCCATGCTGCCCGCGGGTCCTATGATGCTGCCCTCGTGCCCCTTGCCGAGCAGCAGCACCGCGTCCCCCGGCCGGGCAAGACCGAAGGCGAGTCTGATGGCCGCGGGCCGGTCCGGCTCGAGGAAGAGGTCCGTGCCCCGCACCTTGCCCTCGCAGCCGGCCGCGACATCTTCGAGGATCGCCGTGCGGTTCTCGCCCCGGGGGTCCTCGTCGGTCACCACCACGACGTCGCACCAGCGCGCGGCGATCCGGCCCTGCATCGGGCGCTTGCCGGGGTCCCGCTCGCCTGCCGACCCGAACACCGCGATGATCCTGCCCCGGGAAACCGAGCGGACCCAGGGGAACAGGCGCTCGAAGGCCCCGGGCGTGTGCGCGTAGTCCACGACGACGTCGAAGGGCTGGCCGAGCGCCACGTAGTCCATGCGGCCCGTCACGCACGTGAGGCGCGCCACCCACGGGGCGAGTTCGAGCGGGTCCACGCCGATCACCCGGGAGACGGCGAGCAGGGCAGCCAGCGCATTATCGACCCAGAACGGGCCCGGGAAGCCGATCCGCACCTCGCGCGAATCGTCACCAGAGCACAGGCGGAACGTCGTCCCCGAGAGGTCGTGCCGGACGTCGGCGGCGAAGAGGTCGGCGGGACGCGCAGCGCTGTACGCGTACACGGGCACCGGTGCGGCCTCCCGGAAGTAGTCCGCGGCCGGATCCGAGGCGTTCACCACGCCGAACCGGGGACACTCCACGTCCTTCGGCCGGCCGAGCCGGCGGAAGAGGTTCGCCTTGTCCGACCGGTACTGCGCGAAGGAGCCGTGGAACTCGAGGTGCTCGTGCGTGACGTTCGTCAGCACGCCCGCGTCGAAGAGCACGTCGCCGAGCCGGTTGGTGCGCTCCGAGAGGCCGTGGGAGGTGGCCTCGACCACGGCGAACTCCCGGCCGCCCGCCGCCATCTCGGCGAGCATGCCGTGCACCTCGGGCGCCTCGGGCGTGGACTGGCGGAAGGGGTTCTTCACCGCCTCGTCGCCGGGCTGGAAGGAGACCGTCGAGAGGAAGCCGGATCTCCTGCCCGCGAAACCGAGCAGCTGGTGGATGAACCAGGTGGTGGAGCTCTTGCCGTCTGTGCCCGTGACGCCGATCACCTTCAGCCGACGCGAAGGCCTGCCGTGGAACGCCGCCGCGACGGAAGAGAGCGAACGGCGCGTGTCGGAGACCTGTACGCACGTGACCCTGGTGGGAGTTTCGGACAGCGGTTGGGAGTGCAGGACGGCTGCAGCGCCGCGCTCGAGCGCGTCTCCGATGAAGCGGTGGCCGTCCACGTGCACGCCCTCCATGGCTACGAAGAGGTGGCCGGGCAGCACGTCGCGCGAATCGTAGGAGATGCCCGTCACGGGGGTCGCCGGGTTTCCGCGGATCTCCAGTACGGGGACGCCTTCGAGAAGGGAGCGGAGCGCAACTCCGGGTGCCATGTCGCGCATGCTACCCCGGCGGCCGCGCCTCGGGCAAGGTTGCCGGGTCTGCGAGTTGCCGGGCCCGCGCCCGTTCAGCTACACTGGCAGCATGTACACCGTCCGGGTCCAGGCCGGTTTCGCGGCTGCCCACTTCCTCGCCCACTATCATGGCAAATGCGAGCGCCTGCACGGCCACAACTACCGGGTCCGGGTGACCGCCTCCGGTGCTTCGCTCGACGACGGCGGCATGCTCGTGGACTTCGGCGTGCTGAAGGAGGCGCTGAAGAGCATCCTCGCCGAGCTCGACCACACGAACCTGAATGACCATCCCGCCTTCGCGGACGGCAACTCCAGCGCCGAGCGCATCGCGGCGTTCGTGGGCGAGCGAATGACGGTCGCGGTTCCCGAAGCGGCGATCAGCCTGGTCGAGGTGTTCGAAACGGACACCAGCCGGGCGACCTGGTCGCCGGACTGAAGAGCGCCCGGCATCCCGATCGCGTACCAATGAATGCGGCCCGCCCCTCAGGGGGCGGACCGCATGTGGTCCTCCGCGCGCGGCGGGCTACCGTCCCCGCCGGTTGTACAGGTACTTGAAGAACTCCGCGTCCGTGGTGAGGGTCTTGTTGAACCTCGGCAGCAGGACCTTGTACGCCTCGAGGGCCATCCAGTAGTCGGCGAAATCGGGGTCGCGCGCGTAGGCCCGGTTTCGGATGGCGAGCGCCTCGGCGTCAGCCTTCGCCTTGATCTCCTTGGCCCGGCGCTCCGCGTCGCTGGTGATCTGCGCCAGTTCCCGATCCATCTGGCCCATCCACTTCGCCTTCTCGCCCTCGCCGTCGGACCGGAAGGCCTGGGCGATCTGGTTGCGCTCCTTGATCATGCGCTCGTAGACCGAGGGGGTCAGGTCGTCCGAGTACTTGATCTGCCGGATGATCACGTCGATGAGCTCCATCCCGAAGCCGGCGATGGTCGGTGCCGCGGCCGCGAGCACCTCGTCGGACAGCGCGCGCCGTCCGCGCTCGATGCGCTCGTAGGTGATGTCCACGAGTGTGGCGATACTGCTGAGTCCCTCGGACGTTTCGGCGCCCCCGCCGAACGCCGCGAGCATGTTGTCCCGCTTGATCTCGCTGATGACATTGGAGTTCCGGACCGCCTCGCGCATCGGGTGCAGCGAGATGATCTTGCGCACCGACGAGTCGATGATGTCGTCGAGCCGTCCGAGCGCCTGGTTCATCGAGCCCACCGACTCGTAAAACTTCTTCGGGTCCTTGATGCGCCACCGGGCTGTGGTGTCGACCCAGATGAACTGGTTCTCCGCGGTGGGAAGCCGCGTGGCGGCGCCGTCCCATGACTGGATCTTCTTGGAGTACCGGTCGACGTTCTCGACGAACGGCACCTTGAGCTTCAGGCCCGCGTCCTGCACCACCCGGACGATCTCCCCGAACTTCAGCACCACGGCCTGCTCGCCCTCGACCAGGACGTACCACGGCTTCACGATGGAGATCACGACGATGGCGCCGGCCGCGATGGCCAGCACGACGAGGATCTTTTTCATCAGTCCCCTCCTCCCGCCGCGCCCGAGACGACCCCAGCCACGCCGAGGTTCTTTATGGGCAGGAAGTTGTCGAGGTTCTTGTCCACGAGGTCCGTCGTGGCGCCGGCGGCGCCGAAGACCTCGTCGTACATCTCGTAGTACAGCCGGCTGCGGACGATCTCGGGGGCCTGCTGGTACTCGCCCAGCACGGCCAGGAACCGGGACACGTCGCCGCGGGCCTGGTTGACCCGCTCGGTGGCGTAGCCCTCGGCCTGCTGAACGACCTTCTCGGCCTCGCCGCCGGCGCGCGGGATGGCCTGGTTGTACGCTTCCTTGCCCTCGTTGATCAGCCGGCTGCGGTCCTGGATCGCCTTGTTGACGTCCTCGAAGGCGTCCTGCACCTGCCCCTTGGGCGGCACGATGTTCTGCAGCTGCACGGCCGTGACCCGGATGCCGAGCCCGTACGTCGTGAACAGCTCGTTCATCAGCTCCAGCCCCCTGCCCTCGATGTTGGCCCGCTCGGAGCCGATGACGTCGAAGATCGTGCGGTCGCCCACAAGCTGGCTGATGACGGACTGGGAGATGTCCCGGATGGTCTTCTGCTCGTCCTGGACGTTGAACAGCCAGGCCTTCGCGTCGACGATCTGGTACTGGATGATCCACTCGACGTCCACGATGTTCAGGTCGCCGGTGAGCATGGTGGATTCCTCGGGATAATCGGCATCCGAGTAGATGCTCTGGACACCGGACTGCAGGGTCCGGAAGCCGAACTCCTCCTTCAGGATCCGCCGCGTCGGCACGTTGAGGTTCTTCTGGATGCCGAACGGCAGCTTGAAGTGCAGGCCCGGGTCGACCAAGCGAGTGTACTTCCCGAGGGTCAGCAGGACCGCCACCTCCTTCTGGTCGACCAGGTAGTAGCTGGAGAACACGAACCACAGCACGACCACGGCCGCCACGATCAGCACCACCGTGACCGGTTTGAGACGGCGCAACGCATTGCGCACCTGCTCGTTGCTCATAGGCCCTCCTGGGTGAAGGGTACGGCTCCGG
>JAPLSM010000170.1 GCA_026398635.1 Spirochaetota bacterium
TCCTCCACCTGCGCAGGGTCGAGCTGGTCGAGGTACACGCGGGGGTGAGCGATCAAGCGCGGCCTCCCGGGGTTAGCAGCGAGAGCAGGTCCGCAGCCGGCCGACGGTTGAGGGTGTCGAGAACCTCGCCGAGTGCGCGGGCCGGCCCCGCTCCCAGCGTGCGCGCCGCCAGCCGGCTGAACTTGGCGTCCAACTCCCCGTCGGATGCGGGGTCCGTGTAATCGCCCCGGGCTCCCAGGGTGGGACCTGCGAGCGTGCGTCCGTTCTTCAAGAACACGCGCACCCGGGCGAGGCACTCCGCCGGGAACCGGGCCTGCAGGTCGTCGGCCTGCCGGAAAACCACGCGACGGCCCATCTCGACGATGGCCGAATCCCCCAGCCGGCCGGGCAGCACCTGGTCCACGCCCAGCTCGCCGTCGACGAGCATCGCCGCCACCGCCCACGGCAGGCAGTACTGGGCCCCGTCGGAATCCTTCGGCGGGAAGGTCATGAGCGTCGCCGTCTCCGCGAACGATTCGACCTCCACGCGCTCCACGTCCGCCGCAGTGAAGCCGTGCTGAGCGCGGAGGCGTGCAACGCCCTCCACCGGCGCGTGAGTCCAGCGGCAGGTCGGGTACAGCTTGAAGTACTGCTTGAGGATGAGCCAGTCCTTCCCGAGCGAGGAGACCTGCTTCCTGCCCTTCGGCTCGTAGGTGAACAGCGACGGCAGGCCGCTCAGGCCCTGCGCGTGCATGGCCAGCGCCATCCCCGCTGACAGCGCGCCCGCACCAGCCCCGTCCTTCACGATCGACGGGTGCACGGTGCAGCGCAGGATGGGCGCCATCGGGCCATGGTACTCCGCGGCGCCGAGCACCGCGTCGAGCTCGTCCGCGGGGATGCCCAGGAGGTGCGCTCCCGCGGCCGCGGCGCCCAGGGCTGCCCACGCGCCCGAGCCGTGGTAAGCGGGCGCGTACGTCGCGTGCAGCGCGAGCCCCGCACGCAGGGCGATCTCGTAACCCGCGACGAGCGCGGCGAGGAGCTCGGCGCCGCTCACGGTGCGGAGCGTTGCGGCTGCCAGCAGCACGGGCACCACGGTCGCACCCGCGTGCCCCTTGTTGAGACGGAAGCCGTCGTGGCAGTCCAGCCCGTCGATGCGCAGCGCGTTGCCGAAGGCCGCACCCGCGAGCGTGGTCATGGGGCCGCGGAACAGCATCGGAGCCGGCCCGGCGCCGAACTGCGCGGCAACGAGGCGCTCGATGGGCCCCGCGGCAGGCAATGCCAGCGCGCCCGCGGCCGTGGCAACGATGTCCTTGAGGCAGCGCCGGGCCTGGTGCTGCACCGGCTCCGGCAGGTCTTCCCAGCGGAGGCCGGCGATCCACGCCTCGTGGCTCACGGCCTAAGGCTTGCGCCCCGTTCGCAGGTAGGCATCGAACTGGGACACGCTGAGGTGCCCCAGGCCGAGGTTCTCCAGCGTGCGGCCCGCTCGGTAGAAGTCCGTTTCGTTCACCGTGGAGGCGAGGTGGATCATGCAGTCGTAGGTCGGGGTGGGCACGCCTGCCTTGCGCGCGAGGGACACCGAGAGACTGGCGCCTATGGGGATGTCCTCGGTCACGTACCGGTCCTGCATGCTGAACGGACCCTTGCTCGAGGTGGCTGCGAACTGCTCCACGCTCATGTTGAAGCAGTCCTGGAACACCTCGTCGTAGGTGTAGGGCTTGTACCCGAGGGCCCGGAACAGCGCCGAGCGCTCGCCGTCCATGGCGTGAATCACCTTCTTGACCGAGGGGCTCAGGCCCTCCTTGTACATCCAGAACTCGCCCTTGGAGTGCTCGATGCGCCCCATGTTCAGGAGTGCACCCACGGGGTGCACGATGATGTTAACATTGTAGAGTGCGGGTTCCAGGATGCTGACGGCCGGCTTCACCATCTTGTCGTACGTGCCCTCGAGTGCCCGCACGACCGCGGCCGTGTCCGAGGCGGGAAGCGCGCCGATCAGCATCCGTGGCCCGTCGATGCGGTGGATGTTCACCGTGCCCGGACCCTCGAGCCTGCGGCAGCAGTAGGGGAAGGTGACGCCCTCGGCGAGCAGCACGGGCTTGTCCATGCCCAGCTCGTCCCACGCCTTGCGCACGGCGAGCGTGCCGCCGCTGCCCGGCCACAGGATCACGGCCTGGCCTGCGGCAAGGTGGGGGGCCAGTTCACGGGCAACGCGCTCGTGCGCGAGCGCCTGGGTGGCCACCATGATGACGTCGGCCCCGCGCACTGCCTGCTCCAGTTCGAAGGTGGCAAGCGCGAGCTTCGCGAAGCCGGTTCGGGCGATACCCGTCACCTTGATCCCGCCCTTCGCGATGATGGGCTCGAGGTTGGTCTTGTACTCGGGGAACTCGAAGAGGCGGCAGGAGTGGCCCGCGAGGGTCATGTCTCCCGCGATGGCCGACCCGCCGTTACCGGCGCCGATGACGCAGATGTTCTTCATCGCGGCATCGTAGGAGCCGCGCCGGGCAGTGTCAAGAAGTGTCCCGCGCTGTGTGGTAGACGAGGCCGTCCCGCACGATCTCCGTAGGGATCGCGATGATCGAGGTGGAGGGTATGCTCGCCCTCGCGCTCTCCGCCGCATCCGTTCCTCCGGCACCGAAGATCATGCCGAACGTCCGCATCTCGAAGCCGCAGTCCTTCGCGCACGCGATGAGCTGGTCCACCACGGGTCGAGAGAGCTTGACGGTTCCATTGATGTCGCTCGTGAGCACCTGGAGGTCCCCGAGCCGGTAGAGGGAATCGAAATTGAGGTGGACGCAGGGGAGGCGCTTCAGCTCGGCTGCGTGCGCCCTGAAGTACGCCGAGGCGCCGCGCAGCCCGGCCTCCTCGGCGTCGAAGCTCAGGATCCGGATCCGCGTCGAGCGCAGCAGGACGTCCCTGCGCGCGGCGATCTCCTTCCCGAGACCGACTACCATCATTTAAGAGATCAGGTTGTCGCCGGCTCCGGGGCTTCCGCGTCGGAGGGCCACCAGGAAAAAGTACACCGCCACGAAGGGAAGGCCCGCGAGCAGGAACGGCAGCACCCACCCGCGAGGCGACGCAGCGGGGGAGTCGAA
>JAPLSM010000490.1 GCA_026398635.1 Spirochaetota bacterium
ACGGGCGGTTCGGTCCGGCAGCCCGCCTCGTTCTGCGGCCTCTACGGCCTGAAACCCACCTACGGCGCCGTGTCCCGCTACGGCCTCGTGGCCTACGCGTCGTCGCTCGAGGTGATCGGCGTGCTCGCGAAGAGCGTTGACCTCGTCGAGCGCGTGTTTTCGACCATGCGCGGCGAGGATCCGCACGACCACTCGTCGGTCGCCTGGAAGCCCGCGGCCCGGCCCGCGGCAGCGAAACCTGCGGCGCGCGGGAAGCCCGCCGCGCTGCGTGTCGGCCTTCCGCGCGAGTGCGCGGGCGAAGGCCTCGCCCCCGATGTGCGGCGCACGCTGGAGACCACGCGGCAGCGGCTCGCCGGGCTCGGTCACCCGGTAGTCGAGGTGGGACTTCCGACCCTCGAGCACGTCGTGGCAGCCTACTACGTCATCGCCACCGCGGAGGCGAGCGCCAACCTGGCCCGGTTCGACGGCATCCGCTACGGCCGCAGGGCAGACGGCGCGGTCAATCCAGAGGAGCTGGTCCTCGCCTCGCGAAGCGCCGGCTTCGGCGACGAGGTGAAACTGCGGATACTTCTCGGCACGTACGTGCTGCGCTCGGGCTTCCAGGACCAGTACTACCTGCGTGCGCAGAAGGTGCGCACCGCGATCCGCACGGACTTCGCGCGTGTCTTCGATTCCGTGGACCTGCTCCTGATGCCCGTGTACCCGGTGCCGCCGTTCGCTCCCGGCAGCGCAGAGGCCGACCCGTTCGCGCAGAAGCTCGCCGACGTGTACACCTGCTCGGCGAACCTCGCCGGCCTGCCCGCGCTCGCCTTCCCCGCAGCCCTCGAGTCCGGCCTTCCCATCGGCATGCAGCTCGTCGCCCCGCCCTTCGCCGAGGACCGGCTCTTCGAGGCCTGCCGGGGCCTTGAGGGGATCTTCCCATCCCCTGACGCGCCGGGCTTCCCCCGGGACCGGAGCTCACGCTGATGTACGCCTCGTTCGTCGGCCTCGAGGTCCACGTCCACCTCGCCACAAAAACCAAGTGCTTCTGCGGCTGCCGGGCGGCCTTCGGCGACGAGCCGAACACCAACGTGTGCCCCGTATGCCTCGGCTACCCCGGGGCGCTTCCCGCGCTGAACACGGAAGCGGTGCGCCTCGCCTACCTCGTGGCGCGCGCCCTCGGTTGCACGCTCGCCGGCCGCACCCTCTTCGAGCGGAAGAACTACTTCTACGCGGACATGCCGAAGAACTACCAGATCTCCCAGTTCCGCTCGCCGATCGGCGTCGACGGGCAGGTGGAGATCGAGCTGCGCAAGCGGCGCCGGCACGTGCGCATCCGGGAGGTGCACCTCGAGGAGGACGCCGGAAAAATGATCCACGCCGGCGACGCCACCCTCCTGGACTACAACCGGGCCGGCACGTCGCTCCTCGAGATCGTCACCCAGCCGGACCTCGAGGTGGGAGAGGAGGCGGAGGTCTTCCTCCAGCAGCTGCGCCGGCTCGTGCGCTGGCTCGGCGTGTCCGACGGCAACATGGAGGAGGGGTCGCTGCGCTGCGACGCCAACGTGTCGATCAATCTCCCGGGCCAGGGCCTCGGCAGCAAGGTCGAGGTGAAGAACCTCAACTCCTTCAAGTTCGTGCGCCGGGCCCTCGACCACGAGATCGAGCGGCAGACGGAGATCCTCGACCGGGGCGGCACCGTACGGCAGGAGACGCGCCTCTGGAACGAGAACCGCGACGTCACCGAGAGCATGCGCACCAAGGAGAGCGCGCACGACTACCGCTACTTCCCCGAGCCCGACCTCCCGCCGTTCACCGCGGATGCCGCGTTCCTCGCCTCGGTG
>JAPLSM010000360.1 GCA_026398635.1 Spirochaetota bacterium
GTCCCGCACGTCCACGAGCCGGACCGCCACGAGGCCCCGCTCGATCGCCCGGGCGAGTATGGACTCGCCCAGGAAGCCCGCGAACAGCCCCGGGAACAGTGTCAGGACGGTGAAGGTCATCTCAAGACCTCGGCGTCCCGCAGCTCGACGCGGCCCGCGGCCACGTCCACCTCACCCACGAAGTGGTCCTTGAACGGCACCATGACGGTCCTCCCGTCGCCGGTCCTGACCTCCAGCAGCTGGGCGTGGCCGGTCTCGCAGACCGCGGTCACCACCCCCACCCGCTCGGCGCCCACGAACAGGCCGCACCCGCACAGGTCCGTGGCGTAGTACTCGCCATCGGCGAGCGGCGCCGCCCGGGACCGGTCCACGCAGAGCTCCCAGCCCGCGAGCGCCTGTGCCGCCTCGCGGTGATCGATGCCGGCGAACTTCACCAGTACGTCGGGCAGCGCCGTACGGCAGGCCTCTACTTTCAACGTCCGCTCCGCACCGCCCCGCCGCAGCACCACCTCGGCGAGGCGCAGCAGGTGGTCCGCCTCGCCCGAGTAACTGCGCACCCGCACCTCGCCCGCGGTGCCGTGCGCCGTGCGCACGACGCCGACGGCCAGACGCTCCATCAGTCGAGGATCTCGAGCGTCACCCTCTTGCCGCTGCGCGTCGATGCGGCGGCGAGCAGCGTGCGGATCGCCTTGGCGATCCGGCCGTGCTTGCCGATCACCTTGCCGACGTCGGCTTCGGCGACCTTGAGCTCGAGGATGGTCGCCTTCTCGCCCTCGATCCGGTTGACGACCACGCCGGTGGGGTCGTCGACGAGGATCTTGGCGATGTACTCGACCAGGTCCTTCTCCACGGCCGGCCTACTTTACCTTCTCAACGCGGTTCAGAAGCCGCCGCACCACCGCCGATGGCTGCGCGCCCTTCTTCATCCAGTCGCGCACGCG
Organism: Spirochaetota bacterium; assembly: GCA_026398635.1. Lineage (GTDB taxonomy): Bacteria > Spirochaetota > Spirochaetia > SZUA-6 > Fen-1364 > JAPLSM01. The sequence continues at coordinate 942 of JAPLSM010000360.1, forward strand.
CTCCACCTTGAGGGACACCTGCTTCTCCCTCTTCTCTATGGGCTGGTAGATCCCTACCTCCTCCAGCACCCGGCCGTCGCGCGGGGTGTGGGAGTCCATCACCACGACGCGGTAGAACGGCTTCCGCTTCGTCCCGAACCTCTTGAGCCTGATGCGAACGCTCACCGTCTCCTCCTTGGAGTTCCGTCGCTAGTTCTTTCCCGTGACCCCGAGCTGCGACATGAGCCGGGCCTGGTACTTCGGATTGCGCGATGCCTTCTTCATCGCGAGGCACGTCTTCTCGAACTTCCTGATGAACCGGTTGACCGCGAACGCCGAGGTGCCGCTGCCCCGCGCGATGCGGGCCCTTCTCCCGGGCCCGATGATGCGGTGGTTCAGCCGCTCCGACGGCGTCATCGACAGGATCATCGCCTCCTCGTGGCGCATCTCCTCCTCGTCGATCTTCCCTTCGTCCACGGCCCCCGCGAGACCAGGTATCAGCTCGACCAGCGAGCGGAGGCTGCCCATCTTCCGCATCCGCCGGTACTGGTCCAGCAGGTCGACGAACGTGAATGTTTCGCCGGCCAGCTTCTCCTGCAGCGCGAAGGCCTCGGAGACCTCCATGGTCTTCTGGGCCTTCTCGACCAGGGTCACCACGTCGCCCATCCCGAGGATCCGCGAGGCGATCCGGTCGGGGTGGAACGGCTCGAGGCCGTCGAGCTTCTCACTGACCCCGATGAACTTCACCGGCCGGCCGGTGACGCTCCGGATGGACAGTGCGGCCCCGCCCCGGGTGTCCGAGTCGAACTTGCTCAGGATCACCCCGGTCAGCGCGATGCGCTCGTCGAAGGTCTTCGCGATGTCGACCGCGTTCTGGCCGGTCATCGCATCGGCGACGAGCAGCGTCTCGTCGGGCGAGCACGCGTCGCGGATCCGAACGAGCTCGGCCATCAGCCCTTCATCCACCTGCAGCCGGCCGGACGTGTCCACGATCACCGTGTCGTAGAGGCTCCGCCGCGCATAGTCCATGGCGCCCTCGACCACCCGCACGGGGTCCGTGCCCTCTCCGCGATACACGTCGACGCCCGCCTTGCCGGCGAGCACCGCGAGCTGCTCGACCGCCGCGGGGCGCACGAGGTCGGCGGCGACCAGCAGGGGCTTGCGGCCCTGCTCCTTCAGACGCAGCGCCAGCTTCGCCGCGGTGGTCGTCTTGCCCGACCCCTGCAGTCCCGCCATCAGGACGACCGAGACCGCGTCGGGTCCCTTCAGCGCGAGGGCCTGGTGCTCGCCGCCGAGGAGCGCCACCAGCCGGTCGTACACGACCTTGATGAACTGCTGCCCGGGCGTGACCGAGCGCACGACCTTCGCTCCAAGGGCTTCCTCCGCGGTCTGGTTGACGAACCGGCGCACCACGCGCAGGTTGACGTCCGCCTCGAGGAGGGCGACCTTGATCTCGTCGATCGCGTCCTGGATGTTCTTTTCGCTGATGTTGGCCTTCCCACCGATCTGGCGTACCAGGTCGGCGAGCTTGCCGCTGAGTTTTTCGAGCATCCCGGGTCTCGCGTAAATCCTTGGCTGGCAAATCTATACCGGTGACGGGGCGGGATGTCAAGTGCGCCCCCTCGGGAGGATCAGTCCGGCTCTTCCACCATGGCGATGGCATCCCGGGGACACACGTCCACGCAGGTCGAGCAGCCGAAGCAGGTCGCGGTGTTGATGGTCGTGCGGTCGTCGGGGTGCGTGATGGAGCAGCAGTGTCCGACCTTCCAGCAGGCGCCGCAGGCGTTGCATTTTGCCAGATCGACCTCCGCGTGCCCCTGCCGGATGTGCAGCTCCGAAGCCGACTTGATGTTCCCCAGAAGCAGGTCCCGGAAGTCCCGTATGCGGGAGTACCCCATCTCCGACATGTACGCCCGAAGCCCGTCGAGGACCTTCGGCAGCCAGGCGAAGCCGCGCACCATTGTCTCGGTGCAGACCCACACCGCGTCGGCGCCGACCATGATTTGCTGAACGGCACTGGTGAGATCGCTCACTCCGCCCGACCCGATGACGAACGGTTCCTTCCCCAGGAACACCCGCATTTCGTAGGTGTCCCGCAGGGCCAGGGGCCGGATCCAGGGTCCCGAGAGGCAGCCGAGGGTTATGGAATCCTGCAGGCGGTAGATGGTCCCCATGGGGTTGCGGATGTCGATGTCGGGGATGCCGAGCCGGTTCGCCACGCCGCCGACAGCCGCGGCGCCGGCCGCAAGCGACTGAAAGGCGGCCTGCGCGATCCGGCCGCCCTCCGGCGTGAGCTTCACGATCACGGGCAGTCGCGTGGCCTCGACCACGAGCTTCACGACCTTCGGCAGCTCCACGAGGTCCGAGCCGAGGCTGGCTCCGGTGGCTTTCGCCGTGCGCTCTCCCGTGGTGGACAGGTTGAAGGACATGTTGGGGCAGCACATGTTCAGTTCGATGGCGTGCGCCCCGGCGTCCTCAAAGCGCTTCGCGAGCCTTCCCCATCCCTCGTAATCCTCGCCGTCGTAGGTGATGTTGGGCATGATGAGGATGCCGCGGGTGGCCTTTCGCGCCTCCTCGCACAGCCTGAGGCCCTCGGGGGGCGTCAGCCGTCTCTCGGCCGTGAAGATGTGCAGCCGCTGCCGCCGGAGCCACCGGTAGCGCGGCGGCTGGCTGAGGTATGGCGAGGGGTCCACGGTCAGCTTCGGGCACACCGCGGCCCAGCCACCGTCCTCGGCAGCCCTGATCTGGTCGACGGTCCGGACCGTGGGACCGGAGCCGACGATGAACGGGTTCGCGAGCGTGAGCGGGCCGAGGCGGACGGAGAGGTTTATCGAATCCATGGTGTTCCCTTCTAGCGAATCGTGAAGAAGTGCTGCTCCAGGTACCGCAGGCGCTCCACGGCTTCCGGCGCGTGCGCGCTCTCGGGGAACTCGCGAAGCAGCGCCGCGTAGAGGTCGCGGGAGCGTTTCAGGTCGCGGAACGGCGATTCGGCCTCGAGCAGCTGGGCGGTGACGAACGCGGCTTCATCCATGCGCTTCCCCTTGGGGTAGCGCCGGCCGTACTCGGACAGCAGGTCGATGCCCAGCCCGACGTCGCCCTTCGCGCGGGCGGCGAGTGCCGCGTCGACGAGCACGTCGTCGATCGGTTCGGCGCTCACGGCGAGCAGCTGCCGGTGCCACGCGAGGTACCCGTCCAGGTCGCCCCGCGCAACAGCCAGGCGCGTGATGCCAACCACCGCCCGATCGCCCCACGGGGATGCGGCGCCCACGTTCTTGCGCCAGTATTTCTCGGCCGCGGCCCCGTCGCCCGTGCGGGTGTAGAGCGCCGCGATGCGGTCGTTCAGCTCGGGGTTTCCCTCCCGGTAGCCCTTGAGGTACTCGGCGATGGCCGCGTTCTCCTTGCCGAGCGCCACGAGTTTTTCCGCCCACTCGAGCCTGCCGGTCTCGAAGGCCTCCGGCACCGTCTCCCCGCCCTTGGCGGTCTGCCGCTGCACGGCTGCCGCGAAGTCCGCCTCCTCGAGCACGGCCACGCGTACGCTCTCGATGCGGGTCGCGCCGGTGGTGTTGTCCTGCTGCTGGAAATCCAGGTCCCAGGTGCCGAGCTTCAAAGCCTTGAACGTGAAGAAGGTCTTGCCATCCTTTACGGTCCGGGCCTTGAAGGTCATGCTGTCGGTCTGGCGGTCGGCGAAGCCCAGGAACAGGAATCCGACGCCGTCGAGCCCGATCTCCATCTCGTCGCCGACCCGGGCATACACCTCGCGGACCTTCTTCGTCGAGGCCGTGGCCGACGATGGGGGCGTCGACGGGACCGAGGCTGCCGGTGCGGCCTTCGCGGCAGCAGTCGCCGTCGAAGCACCGGAGGCGGGGGCTGCCGACGCGGCGATCGCGGGCTGGGATGCGGTCGTCCTCGCGCTGGTCGTCGCGGGCGGGACGGGTGCCGGCAGCGCGATGGGCGTGCCCGGGGCAGCGATGGCCGGACGGATCACGATACCCACCTCCGAAGGGCTGGGGACAAGGGGCATCGCCGGGGCGATAACGGCTGCGGCATCGGAAGCGGACGCGCTGCCGGAAGGAACTGGGACGGTGCCGACCGAGTCCGTCACCGGGGGCAGCGGCAGGACAAAGGTATAGGTGGGAACGTCGCCGAGGCGCCCGCGCGCGATGAGGTAGGAGTCCATGTCGTAGAGATCAGGGGCCCGGTCCACGGCCGGGACGAATCCCGCGCACGAGGCCAGTGCGAGCGCCGCGGCGACCGGCAAAAGGACGGTCACCCTGTACCGCATCGATTCCCCTCCCCCCCCCGGCAGTATAGCACACGCGGGGCTGGCAGGACCAGCAAATCAGGTGAGCGATCCCACGGTCTCTGTCCGTGCCCGGTTTTCCAGCCTGATGGCGACCATCTTCGAGATGCCCGACTCCTCCATGGTGACCCCGTAGAGCGTGTCGGCACCGGCGACCGTGCGCTTGTTGTGCGTGATCACCACGAACTGCGAGTTGACGGAGAACTCCTTGAGCAGCGTGATGAGCCTGCCGACGTTCTCCTCGTCCAGGGCGGCGTCAATCTCGTCGAGCAGGCAGAACGGAGACGGCCTCACCATGTAGATGGCGAACAGCAGCGCCACACCCGTCAGCGACTTCTCTCCGCCCGACAGCAGCGAGATGTGCTCGAGTTTCTTGCCCGGCGGCTGCGCGAGGATGTCAATGCCCGACTCCAGCGGCTTGTCGGGAGTATCGAGCCGCAGCTCCGCCCGTCCACCGCCGAAAAGACGGCGGAATACCGCGTGGAAGTTGCGCTTGATCAGGTTGTAGGTGTCGAGAAACAGCTCCGTGCTCTCGCTGCGGATCTCCACCGTCACTTTTTTCAGATCCTCGCGGGCCTTCGTGAGGTCGCCGAGCTGGGCGGAGAGGAACTCGAAGCGCTCCCGCACCTCGGCGAACTCCTCGGGCGCCATCAGGTTGACCGACCCCAGCTTCCGCTGCTGTTCGCGCAGCTCCGCGAGGCGCGGCCGCAGGTCGGCCGGGGGCGCAAGGTCGGGGATCCGGGTCTCGTACTCGGAGAGGTCCCGCGAGTAGCGTTCCTGGAAGTTCGCGTACAGCTCGCGGATCTCCGTGCGGATCTCGGCGGCCTCGATCTGCAGCCGCTCGACCTCGCCCTGCACCTTCGCGAGTTCGCCGTTCTTGTCCTTGAGCTCCTGCTCCTTCACGGCCAGTTCCCGGTTCCGGCTGCCGATCTCGACCTCGATACCTGCGATCGCGGACCGTTCTGACGCTTTCTGGCGCTCGATCTCGCGCTGCTCCTCCTCGACGGCGGTGATGCGGGCTTCCGCCTCGGCGGCCCGTTCGCGGGTCTCTCCCGTGGCCCGGGCCACCTCCGCGAGCGATTCCTCCTGCTCGGTGCGTTCACGGGCCAACCGCGCTATTTCCTGCTCGACGGAGAGGCGCTGGGTCTGAAGACGCGCGAGGTTGATCCGCAGGGCCTCGAGGGTTGTGCGGTACTCGTCGATGCGCTCGCGCAGGGCGAGGTTCTCCTTCTTCAATATGGTATTGCGCTGCCGCCGCCGGGCGATTCCGTCGAGGATCTCGTTCAGGCTGCGGTCGATTTCGCGCTTCCTCGTGATGATGCCCTCGGGGGCGACGAACTCGTCGAGGAACGAGGGCGTGTAGCGCCGGTATTCCTCGAGCAGCCCCGCGAGCGACGCGAGGCGCTCGAGGCCGGACTTCAGCGCCGCGAGGGTGCCGGCAAGCACCCGGTCGCGGTCGGCCTGCGAGACCGTTTCCCCCGAGGCGTCTTCGAGCAGCGCCGCCCGGCCCGCGAGCTGGATGCGCAGGTGCTCGAGCGCCTCGGACATGGCGCCCTCGATGCGCAGGCGCTCCGTGGACGAGTAGCCCGACTCCCGCAACCGCTGGTCGAGCTGGGTGACGATGTCCTCGGTGATGGCGCGCAGCTCGAGCCGAAGGTGCTCGCTGTCCTCTTCGAACCCGTGGATTTCCGCGTCGTTCGAGCGGGACTCCTCCTCGTTCGCGCCCACGCGTTCGGCGAAGCCCTCGATGTCCGCGTTGAAGGCCGCGATGTTGCGCTCGGTCTCGCCCGCCTGCCGGGCGAGCTCGTCGAGCGCCTCCCGACGGCGGCCCGCGTCCGCGTCGGTCTCGCCTATCTTGCGCTGCAGCGCGCGCTCGCGTGCCTCCTCGGTCTCGATCGAGCGGCCGAGCTCGGCAATGCGCTCGCGCACCATGCGCAGCGTGCCGTCCCGGGTGGTCTTCTCGAGGTCGAGCTGGTACAGGCGCTTGTTCGACTCCACCAGCTGCCGCTCCATGGAGTTGACGAGGTCGACCTGCTTCGTGATCGAGTCGGCGATGCTTTCGATGGCCGCGCGAAGGGCGTCGCGCCCCTTCTCGCGTTCGCCGAGACGCGCTTCCCGGCGGCGACGGTCGTCCATCAGCGCCTTCAGGCGCACGAGCTGCGTCTCGAGCTCGGCCTCGAAGATCTGCTCCTTCAGCGCCCGGTAGGACTCCGCCTTCTCCGCCTGTCCCTTCAGCGAGGTGTAGCTGCGCCGGACCTCCTCGAGGATGCCCTCGATGTGGCGCATGTTTTCCTCGGTGCGCTCGAGCTTGCGCTCGGCCTCCTGGCCACGCACCCGGAAGCGCGTGATGCCCGCGGCCTCTTCGAACACCAGCCGCCGGTCCTCGGGCTTGGTGGACAGCAGCTGGTCGATGCGGCCCTGCTCCATGATGGAGTAGGCGGACTTGCCGATGCCCGTATCGAAGAACAGCTCTCGCACGTCGCGGAGCTTCACGGGGTTGTTGTTGATGAAGTACTCGCTCTCCCCCGAGCGGTACAGCCGCCGGCGGATCGAGATCTCGGGGAGGTCGAGCGGGAGGATATCCTTCTCGTTCGACAGCACGAGGCCGACCTCGGCCACGTTGAGCGGCTTACGGGACTCGCTGCCCGCGAAGATGATGTCTTCCATGCGCTCCGCGCGCAGCGACTTCGAGGACTGCTCGCCGAGCACCCACTTCACGGCGTCGACGACATTGCTCTTGCCGCAGCCGTTGGGGCCCAGCAGGGCGGCCACCCCGTCGGAGAACTCGATACGCACCCGGTCGGCGAAGCTCTTGAAGCCGAATATCTCGAGGGTTTTAAGGAACACTTCCGCTCCCAGTTTCCGTTCGGTAGAATACCGTTCCAACGTCTACCACCCAAGCCAAGGGGTGGTCAAGGAGCGTCAGCCGGTGGCTGAGATCGTGTGCGGGATCGATGAGGCGGGACGGGGTCCCCTTGCCGGGCCGGTGACGGCCGCTGCGGTCATTCTGCCGCCCGACTTCCCGACCGGCATCCTCGCCGACTCCAAGGCCCTCTCCCCCGCCCGCCGGGAGGCGGCTGTCCGGGTCATCCGCGAGCGTGCGACGGCATGGGCCGTGGGATGGGCGTCGGCCGCCGAGATCGACATCCTGAACATCCACCACGCCACGCTGCTGGCGATGCGGCTTGCGGTCGAGGGACTTGCCGTGCGGCCGTCGCTGCTGCTCGTCGACGGGCTGTTCGTGCCCGACACCGGCGTGCCCGGGCGCGCGGTCGTCAGGGGCGATGCCACGGTGCCCGAGATCATGGCTGCCTCGATCCTGGCGAAGACCGCCCGGGACGCCTGGATGGTGGCGTACGCGAAACGCGAACCGGGCTACGGATTCGAGCGTCACAAGGGGTATCCGACGGCGGAACACCGGGCAGCAATCGCGCGGCTGGGGCCTTGCGCCATCCACCGGCGCAGCTTCAGGCTCTAGACAAGATGTCTGAACCGCGCGAGGGCATGGATGCCCAAGGTCGGCCGAGCGCAGGGATGCGCGTAAGGCCGACCAGCAGCCATGGGCTCCCGTCATGCTTCGCGTGACTGCCGCCCTCGGGATGGCGCTCGCGGCGCGGTTACCGCCGGCGCATGAAGCCGACGGCCTTCTCCATGCCCTCGAGGAATGTGGCGAGGTCTTCCTTGAAGACGATGATCTGCCGGCGCTCGAACCGGTCCGTCTCCTCGCCCAGCCGGCGCGACTCGACGATGTTGAGGAAGTGGTCGCCGAACCGGTTCTCCTTCACGTTGAAGAAGTAGGTTCGCTTGTTCGTGTCCGCCTTGGCGGTGAAGATCTCGCCCCTGGTACCCATGGTGGTCGCTCCGTGGCCCGGACTGTAGCAGAAGGGCCGACCCTCAACAATCGCGCGTACCGCGCCATGGCAAATACGCCATGGCGGGATTGACACCCCCTGCGCACGCCCCGTACATTGCCCCCGTCCCGCGCCCGTCGTATAACGGCTATTACCTCAGCCCTCCAAGCTGAAGACGTGGGTTCGACTCCCATCGGGCGCTTCGTGCGATCCTCCCCATGAACAGCACCAGCATCGAGCGGAACATCCCGAAAAACTACCCCTACACGTTCCTGAGCGGCACGCGCCTTTCGGAAGCGATCTGGATGCTCTACCTCGCTTTCCGTGGAATGAGCCTCGTGCAGATCGGCCTCATCGAGTCCGTTTTCCACGTGACGTCCCTGCTGATGGAGGTTCCGACCGGTATCATCGCTGACCGGTTCGGCCGCAGGACCTCGCGGCTCCTGGGCCGGCTCATGGCGATGCTCGGTACGCTCCTCATGGTCGTCTCGGGTTCGTTCTGGGGGTTCGCGGTCGCCTTCGTGTTCACGGCGCTGAGCTTCAACCTGGAATCGGGGGCGGGCGACGCCCTGGTGTACGACTCCCTTGTCCAGTGCGGGAAGCAGGACCGTTACACGAGGGTGAAGGGCCGGCAGGAGGTCGCCTGGCAGGCGGCCCAGATCGTCTCCCTCGTGGTGGGCGGCATCATCGCCACCTTCGACTACACCCTCGCCTATCTCCTGACGCTCGGTATTGAAGCCGTGAGCCTCGTCGTCTGCCTCACGTTCGAGGAGCCCAGGATCGGTGCGACCAATCCGAAGGGCCAAAGGCCCGGATTTGTGCGGCACGTTACCGGGTCTTTCCGGGTACTGCACGAAAACCGGGGCATCCTCGTCTACATCCTGTTCATCGAGGGGTTCGGGATCTTCTGCACGACACTTCACTTCTACTTCCAGAACTTCCTGAAATCCCGGGGGTACGTCGAGTGGCAGATCGGCACCGTGCTCGCCCTTTCATCACTCGCGGGCATGCTCGGGGCCGCGCTCGCCCATCGCCTGGAGAAGCGGCTCGGCAAGCGCCTGCTTGTCTCGCTCTCGCCGTTCGTCGCCCTCGCCGCCTTCGCCCTCATCGCCTTCACCGGGCTCGAGATCCCCGCGATGATCCTGCGGGCTGCGGTAGAGGGGATCCTCTATGTCAGCTTCTCGGATTCAATCAACCGGCTCATCCCCTCGGAGCACCGGGCGACGCTGCTCTCCTTCGAGTCCATGTCCTTCAGCGTGATGATGATCTTCCTCTTCCCCGTGATCGGTGCGGTGGCCGACAGGATGGGTTTCAAGATCGCTTTCACCGTGATCTTCGCGGCGGCGGTCCCCCTGCTGCTGCTCAGCCGGTGGCTCCTCCTCAGGACGATGCGCAGCGAGCCGATGCCCCCCGCGTCATGAAGCCGAACCACCGCGCTTGCCCCTGGCGGCAGTCAGCCGGGCGGCGGTGTCCTGCCGGTAGAAGGCAGCGAGCAGGCGATATATGTCTGGGTATTCAGAGGTGAGTACGCGGGGCTTTTCGAAGAAGTACTCGCTGGCGACGGCGAAGAACTCCGAGTCGCTCTCCGTGGCGTAGCTGTCGATCTTCGAGCGGTGCTTGCGGCTGCGTTTCCGCCTGCTCAGGTCCTCGAACGATCCCGAGAACACCCTGCGCCACTCGTCTGGATCCATGCCCTGATGGAGCGCGGGGCAGCCGTTGACGGCACCGTCGGTCTGGTCGAGCCGATGGGCAGCCTCGTGGATGACCACGTTGTAGCCGTCGCCCCAGCCCGACGCCTCGATGTCCTCCCAGGAGAGAACCACCGGGCCCTCGTCCCACGACAGGCCGCTCTTGTCTTCCTCCCACTCGTGGACAACGCCCGCTTCGTCGGGCTCAGTGTATTCCTCGGTGAACACGTCGGGGACCACCACCACGGTTTTCCAGTTCCCGTACCAGTCGATGTCGAGCCCGAGAATCGGCAGGCAGGCCTGCACCGCGATGACGGCCCGCAGGTGATCGGTCAGGTCGATCCCTTCGGCCGCGGAGAACGTTTTCTCGTGGAGGAACAGGGTCGCGAGCTCGCGCAGCCTGCGCGCCTCGTCGTCCGAGAACCCCTTCAGGATCGGGTGCTGGCTGAGGAGCGTGGCCCAGGTCTCTACGGGGATCAGCGAGTTGCGGAGCACGCGAGGCCGCAGCATGCGGCGCACGAAGCCCATGAATGGAATCTATCGGGGCGCAGGCGAACGGGCAAGGATGGGCGGTCCGTGGTTCGAACACGGGACCTGCTGGGTGTAAAGATTGCGTCCTGAGAATATACGCGCTATTGCCGCTATTGAGTACGCATGACAAAGCGATTTCAGCTATAGAACACCATACGCGCTACTGACATTGCATGAATGCCGCTACAATAGCGCTACAGTCAGGTGGCGGAAAAAATCCCATCACCTGCAGGGCAGGCAATTGTGCTACACCCCGTGGTGTATAATGGCGCCAAGTCTGTATTGAGCCTTCCCCGGTCTTCGGACGCTCTTATGCGACAGTTGTATTTCGGCTGCACTCGATTCGCGGCCGGCGTCCGGACGCTCGCCCGAACCGGGAAACACGCCTGCGCCTCGCCATGGATGTCGTGCATGTTCTCTTGTCACTCTCGGCACTCGTATTGCAGCTCCCGAGTCGGTACGTGCTCGATCTCTTCGGGCGAAAGGCCATCCGACGTGGCATGCAGCCCTTGTTGACAGGCGAGCACGAGACATGGATCAAGGCTCGAAAGCGGGAGTGGGTGATGCCGAAGCGGACGCCCTGGGCGCTCGGCGGCCTATCTGGTCTCTCTTCCTTGACAAACGGCATGAACGTTGTCATACAAGATACATGTCGCGTACACCAGTGAGTAAAGACTCCCTCAAGCCAGTACGGCAAGCGCGCGTCAAGCAGCAGGTCTTCGAGCAGCTCCGCAACGGCATCGTCCGCGGCTCGTGGCCTGCAGGCACCCGCTTGCCCTCAGAGAACCAGCTCACGGTGAAGCTCGGCTGCAGCCGCATCTCGATCCGCGAGGCGCTCCATATGCTCGCGAGCTTGGGGCTGGTCGAGACCCGACATGGCGGCGGCACCATCGTCCGCCCATATTCCGGCGAGGTACTCCTGAGCCCGCTCCTCCCGATGATCGCCCTGGAGAAAACCGACATCCTGCACGTATTGGAGTACCGGCGGATCCTGGAACCCGGCTGCGTGGCGCTTGCGGTCTTGCGAGCCGGCGAGGCGGACGTAGCGGAGCTCGAGCGCGCCTGCAAGTCGTTGCGGGCATCGGCGCAGGACCTGAATGCCTTCGCGCGAGCGGATCTCGAGTTCCACTTGGCGCTCGCGCGGGCCTCGAAGAACCCGGTGCTGGTGAAGGTGAACAGCGTCATACTCGACGTCCTGAGCGCCTCCTGGGAGGAAATCGTGCGTGCGCTGGGCACGCGGGACGGGCTGCACTACCACCGCCGGATCCTCGAGGCCTTGAAGGCGCGGGACGCCGTGGCCGCCGTGGCGCTGATGGAGGAGCATATCACCCGCACCATCGATCGGCTGAAGGAGAAGGCAACTGGATAAGAAGGAGATCGCGCGCATCGAGACGATGGCGGTTCGCCTCCGGCGCGACGTCGTCGAGATGGTCGGCGTGGGCAAGGCCGGGCACCTGGGGGGCTCCTGCTCGCTCGCGGAGATCGTGGCGGCCCTCTACTTCTCCCGCCTGCGCTTCAACCCCCGCCGGATCGACGATCCGGATCGTGATCGCTTCGTGCTCAGCAAAGGACACAGCGTGCTGGTACAGTACGCGGCTCTCATCGAGCTCGGGGTGATCCCACGGGAGGAGATCGGGCGCGTCAAGACGCTCGAGGGGATGCTTCAGGGGCACCCGGACATGGAGCAGACCCCGGGCCTGGAAGCGGTGACCGGCTCGCTGGGCCAGGGGCTGTCGATCGGCATGGGCATGGCGCTGGCGCTGCGCCTCGACCGGCGGCCGAGCCGGGTGTGGGTGATCATGGGCGACGGGGAGCTCGCCGAGGGGCAGGTGTGGGAGGCCGCCATGGCCGCCGCTGCCTACCGGCTCGACCGGCTGACCGGCATCGTGGATCGCAATAGAATTCAGGCGTCTGGCCCCATCGCTGAGGTCATGCCGAATCCCGACATCGAGCGGAAGTTTGAGGCGTTTGGCTGGAAGGCCCTGACGGTCGACGGTCACGACGTCGCCGCAGTGCTGGAAGCGATGGATGAGGCCGCCGCGGTATCGGGAAGACCGACGGTCATCGTCGCGGATACCGTGAAGGGCAAGGGGGTCGCGTTCGCCGAAAACACCGCGGCGTTCCACAACGCCATGATGACGCGCGTGCAGTACGACGAGGCACTCGTGGGGCTCGATCGTCAGCTCGCGGCCATGGGGCGGACGGAGTAGCCGTCATGGAGTACCAGAAGAACCTGCGTGAAGCATGGGGGCAGGCCTTACTCGCCCTTGCCCGGAGGAACCCCGACGTCGTGGCCCTGGAGGCGGATCTGGGGAAGTCGACCCGCTCGATCCTCATGAAGGGCGAGTTCCCGGAACGCTGCTTCGAGATGGGCATCGCGGAGCAGGACATGGCCTCCACCGCAGCCGGCCTGGCACTCACCGGCAAGATCCCCTTCATGCACTCCTTCGCGGTATTTGCATCGGGCCGCGCCTACGACCAGCTCCGGAACTCGGTCTGCATCCCGCACGTGCCGGTGCGTGTCTGCGGGTCGAGCGCCGGCCTCTCCGACTTCGGCGACGGCAAGACCCACCAGGCCCTCGAGGATATGGCGATCATGCGCGCGCTGCCCAACATGACGGTGCTGTGTCCCGCGGACGGCATCGAGTGCGCCGGCATGGTCGCCGCACTGGAGACCTGGCCGGGGCCGGCGTACGTGCGCGTGAACCGGAACGACCTTCCGTTCGTCACGCCGCCCGACCGCCCGTACCGCATCGGTCCCGCCGTGGTGCTGCGCACGGGCGGCGACGCGGTCGTGTTCGCCTGCGGGGTCATGGTGTCGCGGGCCCTGGAGGCGGCCGAGCGCCTGCAGCAGGCTGGGATCTCCATCGCGGTCGTGAACGTGAGCACCCTGAAGCCAATCGACCGCGAGACCATCGTGGAGACGGCGCGAGGCGTAAAGGCCATCGTGACGGCGGAGGAGCACTCCATCATCGGCGGCCTGGGCTCGGCCGTGCTCGAGGCGCTGCGGCGCGAGCGCCACGCGCCGCTGGAGATGGTCGGGGTCCAGGACCGTTTCGGGCTTTCCGCGGCCGACTACGACGGGCTGCTCGCGCACTTCGGCCTCACGGCCGAGGCCATCGAGCGCACCGTCCGCGCGCTCCTGAAGACGTAGGGCCAGTTGGGGCAGGACGGAGGATCCAGGTGACGATCGGGTTCATCGGACTGGGGATCATGGGCAAGCCTATGGCCGCCAATCTCATGAAGGCCGGCTACCGGCTCGTGGTCCACGACGTGGCACGCGATCGGCTGAGGGAGGCCCTCGCGAACGGGGCGGAACTGGGCACCTCTCCGGCGGATGTCGCTGCCCGGAGCGAGTTGATGATCACGATGCTCCCCAACTCCCCGCACGTGAGGGAGGTGGCGCTCGGAGCGCACGGCATCGTCGAGGGTGCCCGGCGCGGCGCCATCCTCATCGATATGAGCTCCATCGCGCCAGCGACCTCGCGGGAGGTCGCCGCGGTGCTGGCGGCCAAGGGCGTGGAGATGCTGGATGCCCCAGTGTCCGGCGGCGAGCCCAAGGCGGTGGACGGCACCCTGGCGATCATGGTCGGCGGAAAGCCCGAGGTCTTCGATCAGGTGAAGGACCTGCTCCTGAAGATGGGATCGTCAGCAGTGCTCTGCGGTGGGATCGGGAGCGGCAACGTCACCAAGCTCGCGAACCAGATCATCGTGGCGCTGAACATCGCGGCCATGTCCGAAGCCCTTGTCCTCGCTACGAAGGTCGGGGTGAAGCCGGAGACGGTGTTCAACGCGATCAAGGGTGGGCTCGCCGGCAGCACGGTGCTCAACGCGAAGGCTCCGATGGTGCTGGACGGCAACTTCAGACCCGGCTTCCGCATTGAGCTGCACATCAAGGACCTGCAGAACGCCATCGACACGGCACGCGAGGCGGGCGTGCCCATCCCGCTCACCAGCCAGGTCATGGAGATGATGCAAGCCCTCAAGCAAGACGGGAAGGCCGGCCAGGACCATTCTGGGCTGGTCCAGTTCTACGAGAAGCTCGCCGGCGTGCAGGCGAGGAGGTAGGCCCCATGCGACTCGCGGGGAAGGTGACGCTGATCACCGGGGCGGCGCAGGGCATCGGCGCGGCCACGGCGCGGCGCTTCGCCTCCGAGGGCGCCGCCGTGTTCATCGCCGATGTGAAGGCGGCGGAAGGCCAGGCGCTTGCCGCCGAGCTGGACGCGAAGGGGAACCGGGCCTGGTTTCTCCTGCTCGACGTGCGCAGCGAATCCGACTGGGCGAGGGCCTTGGAGACCGTGGCAGCGCATGCCGGCCGCCTGGACGTGCTGCTGTGCAACGCCGGGGTCAACATCCGCGAGCCAATCGAGCAGATGAGCGAGGCAAGCCTCGACACCATGCTCGCCGTGAACATCAAGGGCACGTTCCTTGGGATCAAGCACGCCCTGCCGCTCCTGCGGCGCGGCGGCGGCGGGACAATCCTCATCACCTCTTCGATTGCCGGCCTGGTCGGTCACCGCTACACGACGGAAGCCTATACCATGGCCAAGGGCGCACTGACGCTCCTGACGCGGGACCCGCAGCGCCGCGCGGAGCGCCTCGCGGAGGTGCCGCTGGGCCGCATGGCGAGCGTCGACGACGTGGCGAGCGCCTTTGTCTATCTGGCTTCCGACGAGGCGGCCTTCATCAACGGAGTGGCGCTGCCCGTGGATGGGGGACTCACCGCCGGCTGAGGTTGGCGGCGCGAAACGCGTTCAAGAAAGGAGGCGGTGTGAAGGCGACGATCAAGGTGGACGCGGAGCGGATCATCGGCAGGGTGGACCCGCTCATCTTCGGCCATTTCATCGAGCACCTTGGCCGTTGCGTCTACGGCGGTGTCCTGGACGAGCGCGGCGAGTACCGGCAGGAGCTGATCGAAGCCATGCGTCGCATCCGCCCGTCCATACTGCGCTGGCCCGGCGGCTGCTTTGCCGACGGCTACCACTGGCGAGACGGCGTCGGGCCGCGAGACCGCCGCCCGATCCGCGTGAACCTGGCGTGGCACAACGCCGACGAGTCGAACCGCTTCGGGACCGACGAGTTCGTCGCCTACTGCCGCAGGATCGGCGCCGAGCCGTATATCTGCGCCAACGTCGGCAGCGGCACCCCAGAAGAGGCTGCCGCGTGGGTGGAGTACTGCAACGGGACCGGAGATACCGCGTACGCGAAGATGCGACGGGACAATGGCAGCGAGCGGCCGTTCGGGGTCCGCTACTGGGGTATCGGCAACGAGATCGATGAGACGGAGCACGTCAACGAGATCGGCTGCCTCTCCGCGGAAGACTACGCGCGCGCTGTGCGGGAGTACGCCAAGCTCATGCGGCGCGTGTCTCCCGACATCAGGCTGGTCGCCGTCGGCTCCAACCGCGGCGAAGTGGACTGGAACCTCACTGTCCTCGAGAAGGCCGGCGCGTGGATCGACTACATCGCCCAGCATGGGTACTACGGGACGGACGACCACTACTCCACGGTGGCGGGGCCCATGTACGTCGAGAAGCGCATCCGCATGCTGCACGCCGCTGTCGAGCTGGCGGGCTTCACCACCGGGCTGGAGCGGCAGATCCCCGTCGCCTTCGACGAGTGGAACATCTGGTATCGTAGCAGGTCCGACACGGAGCAGCGCTTCGAGGAGGTGTACGAGCTCAAGGACGCCCTCTTCGTCGCGGGCACCTTCAATTCGCTCCAGCGGATGTGCGGCATCGTGAAGATGGCCAACCTGGCCCAAATGGTGAACGCCCTCGGCATGATTCATGTGGACGCGGATGGCATGGTGCTCTCCCCGCTGTACCACGCCTTCGACCTCTACGCGAACCACACGGGCTCGACTGTCTTCGACACCTTCACCCTTTCGGACACCTTCGACACCCACGACCGCGGCGGGCCCCGGGGCCTGGGACCCCTCACCGGGGTTCCGTACCTCGACGCGTCGGCGACGATGCGGGAGGAGGGCAGCCGCGCGCTGTGCCTCGCGGTGGTCAACCGCCACCAGGACGAACCGATCGAATGCCAGATCCGGCTCGACGGCTTCTCCGTCGGGGACTCGGCACCGGTCTTCGAGCTCACCGGAAGCGGGCCCGGAGCCCGCAACACCCCACAAGAGCCCGAGGCGGTCTCTGTAAAGGCGCGTCCACCGATCCGCCCCGGGGCGACCTTTGTCCACACCTTCGCGCCACGCTCGGCCACGGTGCTTGAGATCCCGATCGCCGGCCAGGGAGGGAGAGCGCCGTGAAGGCAAGGATCACGATCGTCCTGGACGAGAAGATCGGGACCGTCAACCGCAACATCTTCGGTCACTTCGCGGAGCACCTCGGCCGCTGCATCTACGAGGGCATCTGGGTCGGAGAGGACTCCGCAATCCCCAACGTCCGGGGGATCCGCACGGACGTGGTGCAGGCCCTGCGGCGGCTCGACCCGCCGGTCCTGCGGTGGCCGGGAGGCTGCTTCGCGGACGCCTACCGGTGGCGGGACGGGATCGGACCCCGGAAGGACCGACCACGGACGCTCAACATCCACTGGGGGAATGCCCCGGAGACCAATCAGTTCGGCACCCACGAGTTCATCGATCTCTGCCGGCAGATCGGTGCCGAGCCCTACATCTGCCTGAACCTCGGCAGCGGCTCCCCGCGGGAGGCCCGGGAGTTGGTCGAGTACTGCAACGGCGTCGGAGATTCGACGCTGATCGAGGAGCGGCGGAAGAATGGCTCTCCTGAGCCCTTCAACGTCCGCTACTGGGGCGTGGGCAACGAGCTCTGGGGCTGCGGAGGCCACCTGCAGCCTTCCGCTTACGCTGCGGAGGTAAAGCGCTACCTCACCTTCCTGAACCACTTCGGCATCTTCAAGATCGCCTGCGGACCCCGCGGCACGAACCCCTTCGAACTACGCCGCGACTGGACCCTCGAGTTCTTCCGGGAATACGCGAAGGTGCAGCACCCGTCGCAACGCCCGGTCGACGGGTTCGCCCTTCACTTCTACACCCGCAGCCCCGAAGCGGGTGGCGATCTTGAGTTCTCCCCCGCGGAATACTACTGGAGCATCCAGGACACCGTGCGGATGGATGGCCTGATCCGAGAGGTCCGGGCGGGGATGGACGCCTACGATCCCGGGCAGGACATCGCGCTGGTGATCGACGAGTGGGGCACCTGGCATCCGCAGGCACGCAGCGACACCGGCCTGGAGCAGCAGAACACCATGCGGGACGCCCTCGTGGCCGCGCTCAACCTCGACATCTTCGTCCGCAACGCGGACGTCGTGGCCATGGCGAACATCGCCCAGACTGTCAACGTGCTCCAGGCGATGATCCTGACGAAGGGGGAGCGGATGATCGTGACCCCGTCGTACCATGTCTTCGAGATGTACCGGCGTCACCAAGCAGCGGAATCCGTACGGGTTCTATTCGACTCTCCGAAAGCCGGCTCGGGAGCTCCTGCCGATCCGCCCGTCGTGGCCGGAGCAGCGTCCCTGAAGGACGGCCGGCTGTTCCTCACCCTCACCAACGTGCAGATCGACCAGCCGGTGGACGTGGAGGTCGTGCTCTTGGGCGGCGACCACCCCTCCGTGCGGCGAGAAACGGGACGGCAGCTCGCCGGCACGGATGTCCGCGACCACAACAGCTTCGACCGCCCGGAGGCGGTCCGGCCGGTCGACGTTTCGCCGGTCTGGAAAGGAGGTGATCGGTCTGTACTGCGCCTTCCCGCGCATTCCGTTTCGGCCCTGGAGCTGGAACTCGCGTGACGTTCGGGGAGGGCGGAATAAAAACGTTGACTTTTGCTGGCACCCGTCCGAGAATGACGGACCAGCGGACCTCATCAACCGAAGGAGGAGCAATATGAAACGATGGTTGGTGTTTATCGTCCTGCTCGCTATGGTCATGCCCGCGTTCGCGACGGGTACGACCGAGGCGAAGCAGGCTGGCTTCCACGAGAAGGGCTACCCGATCGTGGACACCAAGGTGACGCTGCGGATCTTCGGACAGAAGGATCCGCTGCACCGCAAGCCGTTCAACGAGCTTCCCGTCATCATGAAGACGGAGAGGATCACGAACGTCCACATCGATTGGATCGAGGTCCCGGCCGCGGCCGTCAACGAGAAGAAGAACCTCATGCTCGCGAGCAACGACCTCCCCGATGCATTCTCGGTCAACCTGCCGGACTACGACATCGTGACCTACGGGGCGGCCAAAGTGCTCATCCCGCTGCAGGACCTCATCAAGAAGTACATGCCCAACTACCAGAAGGTCATCGCGCAGAAGCCCGACATCCCGAAGTTCACGACCGCACCGGACGGCAACATCTACACGTTCGCGCGGCTGAACGAGGGCAGCTGGATGCGGCAGCTGAGCGTCCACGGCATCTACAAGCCGTGGGTGGACAAGCTTGGTAAGTCCATGCCGAAGACCACCGACGAGTTCTTCGACCTCATGGTGGCGATGAAGAACACGGACCTGAACGGCAACGGCAAGCTCGACGAGATCCCCATCGCAATGGGCTGGGGCGACCTTGCGAACGGCGTGCCGCGCACTGGCCCGTGGTTCGTGTACTACGCGTTCGGCCTGCCGGCGATGGACACCGGGGTCGACTCGTATGCCAATCTGTTCGTCGAGGACGGAAAGGTGATCTTCGCGCCAGCTGACGAGCGCTTCAAGCAGGCCACGGCGTTCCTGAACAAGCTCTGGAAGGCGGGCACGATCGAGCCGGAAGCGTTCACCCTGACGTGGGGCCAGGTGCAGGCCAGGTGGAGGCAGTTGCCCGTGACCTACGGCGTGATCTCCACGTGGAACCTCCAGGACGAGTTCACCCCCGGAGCCGACCCGCGCGCCGAAGAATACGTACCGCTCGCGTTCTTCACGGCCCCCGGGGTCGCGAAGCCGGCGGTCTACCGCCAACCGTACCCGGGCTGGAACCGCGGGCAATTCTCGATTACCAAGGTGAACAAGTATCCCGAGATCACGGCGCGCTGGGCTGACTATATTTACGACACCTACAGCTCCATGGAGTGGATGGAGGGCATGATCGGCAGCCGGCTGGTGAAGGACGAAAAGACGGGCGTAGTCACCATGAAAGACCCGCCCGCCGGCGTGACGACCCAGGAGTACCGCATGTCCGAGACGGTCTGGGCTTTGCCGATGGCCGTCACGATGGAGACGTACCGGACCCTGTTCCCCGCGCCGATCTACGAGATGAAGGGTGCGACGATCGACAAGTACTACGTCCCCTTCTGGCCCAAGGAGTTCTGGAGCAATCCGCTGATAGCGCCGGACCTGATGAAGCAGCTGAACGCCATCGACACGGACATCCGGAACTTCGTGGCCAAGACGCAGGCGAAGTGGATCACCCAGGGCGGCATCGAGACGGAATGGAATGACTACCTGAAGCAGCTCGAGACCCTCGGACTGAGCAAAGGGCTCCAGATCCGCCAGGCAGCCTACGACAAGCTCAACAAGTAGTCGCGACCAGGATAGACTGCGTGAATCCGGGTCCGGCGCCCCCTCGGCGCCGGACCCTTTTTGGAGGAATGGAGTGACGAACACCGTCGCGGCACCGGCGGTCCCACGGCATGCCAGGCGCAGGGTTCTAAATCGAGCGATGCGCAGCTGGGAGCTCTACGCCTTCCTCCTGCCGACGCTGTTGTATTTCGCGATCTTCCACTACGGGCCCTTGTACGGCGCCCAGATCGCCTTCCGTGACTACCTCGGGCCCCTCGGGATCTGGGGGAGCCCCTGGGTGGGATTGCAGAACTTTGAACGCTTCTTCAATTCGGCATACTTCGTCAACCTTCTGTCGAACACCGTGATCCTGAGCGTGCTCATGCTCGTGTTCAGCTTCCCGATGCCCGTGATCTTGGCCCTGATGCTGAATCAGCTCGGGAACCAGCGGTACAAGCGCATCCTGCAGACGGTCTCCTACGCGCCGCACTTCATCTCGACGGTCGTCTTCGTCGGCATGCTGTTCCTCTTCACGTCCCCGTCGGTCGGCATCATCAACATCCTAGCGTCGAAGATCGGCCTCCCCCGGATCTACTACATGGGGAACGTGGCGTGGTTCCGCCCGGTCTACGTGCTCTCCGATATCTGGCAGGAGACCGGCTGGGGCGCCATCATCTACCTGGCGGCGCTCTCGGCGATCAACCCCGAGCTCTACGAGGCGGCCACGATCGACGGGGCCACCAAGTTCCAGCGGATTCTGAACATCGACATCCCGGCGATTCTCCCCACCGTGACCATCCTGCTCGTGCTGCGCGCGGGCGCCATCATGTCCCTCGGATTCGAGAAGGCCTTCCTGATGCAGTCGTCGCTCAACCTCGATTACTCTGAAATTATCTCCACGTACGTCTACAAGGTCGGGCTCTTGGGAGCCCAGTTCAGCTTCGCTTCGGCGGTCGGCCTGTTCAACTCGGTGGCCAACCTGACGCTGCTCCTCATCGTCAACCGTGTTGCGCGCGCCCTCGGCGGGACGAGCCTCTGGTAGGCGGGGGAGACGGCACATCAAGCGAACCCGTGGCGACGTGATCTTCGATACCGTCAATTACACCCTGGTCTCGGTGTTCTTCCTGCTGATCCTCTACCCGCTGTACTTCATCATCATCGCCTCCATCAGCAACCCGGATTACGTCAATATCGGGGCGATCACCTTCTGGCCCCGCGGGATCACCCTCGAGGGGTACCAGCGGACCATCCGGGAAGCGAGCGTGTGGCGCGGCTACCGGAACACGATGCTGTACACGGTGCTGGGCACCACCATCAACGTGTCCCTGACGATGACGGCCGGCTACGCCCTTTCCCGCAAGGAGCTGGCGGGCCGGTCAGTGATCATGCGCCTCATCGTGTTCACGATGCTCTTCAGCGGCGGCCTCATCCCGACCTACCTGATCGTGAAGGGCCTCGGAATGACGAACACCATCTGGGCCATGGTCATCCCGAACGCGGTCTCGGCTTGGAACCTCATCATCGCCCGCACCTACCTCCAGCAGAGCATCCCGCAGGAGCTGCTGGAGGCCTCCCTGGTGGACGGCTGCTCCTACGCCCGGTTCTTCTGGGAGGTGGTCGTGCCGCTGTCGGGCGCCATCATCGCGGTGCTCGCCCTGCTGTACTCCGTGGCGCACTGGAACTCGTTCTTCACGGGACTGATCTACCTGCAGGACTACGCGAAGTACCCGCTGCAGCTGATCCTCCGGGACATCCTCCTCGGCTACCAGACCAGCGGGGCCGCGGACGACGCGAAGACCGTCCAGGAGATGCAGCGCATCGCCGACCTCATGAAGTACGCGCTGATCCTCGTGGCATCCCTCCCGGTCATGGTCCTCTACCCGTTCCTGCAGCGGTACTTCGTGAAGGGCGTCATGGTAGGCGCCATCAAGGGCTGACGCGCCTGCACTCCACGCGGTGCGGCACCCGTACACTCCGCGGTACCACGAATGGCGCTATAGTTGTCCGCTCGATCATCCACGACGCGAGGGAGAACCGGGCGGCGAAGACTTGCAAGCTCCTCGGCGGGGAGCGCGCCGGCTGACCTATCGACTGCGGTGGTTCGACCGGGGTCGTGGGTTCAGGATCGCGGGCAGGAAGCCTGGCATTCCTCGGCCCGGTTTCCTCATCCAAGCACACGTTCCGTGTGGTCGACTTTCTCAAGCGGAGCGGCAAAGAACACCATGACGTCGTCGACGATTACCGCTTCGGTCAGCCCGTTCCTCCGGAGCGCCAGGATCACTTCAGCTCGAACCGGAACAGCGTCACCGAGTAGGCTGGGACCTGGAGGCTCGGGACGATGGAGAGGGCGCTCTCCGTGATCGTCACGGTCGGCGGCTTGCCGGGTTGGTTGTCGCTCATTGGATCCGGGCCGGTGAGAATCCATCTCGTTCCCTGACCGGAGAGCGCCGCCGTACGGACATCAAGGCTGATATCATCGGGGAGCGGCTGGGGATTCACCACAGCAACGGTGAGGGCCTTCCCGTCCTCGGTCAACGCTGCCGAGATGTCGAGCTTCCCAGCGGTTCCGGACACCAGAACGGGAATCGAGCCGAACCGGTTTCGATAGAGGCTCAGCACGAGACCCGTGGTGTCAAACGTGGCGTCCGTTCTGGACGTCTTGATCGCGCCGATCACATTGACCGTCTGCGCGTAGTTGGCCATGAAATAGAGGTCGCTGTTGCGGAAGAAGGCATGCAGGCCCCTCGCGATGCCCAGGGCGTCCTTGAGGTGATACTGAACGCCGAGCTCGCCGTAGATGTACCGTCCGTACCAGTAGTTCCACTCGTCCATGGCGATGCGGAGATTCCTGCCTGCAAGGGCGGGGATGGTCGTGCGGTAGTTCCGGTGGGTTCGGGCGATCCGCTCGATATCGTCCGCCAGCTGCCGGGAGTGAGCGTCCACGTCCAGCTGTTCCTTCCGATAGATGTGCTCGCTGATCAGGTCCATGTGGTCCGCGCTTCCCGCGAGAATCCCCTCGTCCCACGGTCCCACCGCGCCCACGGCGACCACGTGGGCCGTGGGATCGATCCGCCGGATCGCGTCGACTACGCTGTTGTGCTTCCTGACGTACTGATCCAGCGGCATGTTCCCCAACTGCCACTGACCGTACATCTCGTTCCCGACAGCCCACCAGTGAACCGGGAAAGGGTCGGGATGGCCGTTGTCCGCTCGAAGCTTCCCCATGGGCGTGATCGTTGGTCCGACGCAGTACTCCACCTCACCCGCGGCATCTTGCACGGTTCCGAGCCCCGTATTGAGCGAGACATACGGTTCAGCCCCGATCATGGACATCAGGTCCATGAACTCGTGGATGCCGACATCGTTCGACTCTACTCCCCTCCACGCCGGGTTCTGCCTGGGTGGCCGGGTATCGCGGCCGCCGATGCCGTCTCTCCAGTTGTAACCGCTCACGAAGTTCCCGCCGGGCCACCGATAGATCGGGGAGTCGAGTTCCTTGAGCAGGGCGACCACGTCCCGTCTCCACCCGTTCAACGCGTCGGCGGGCATGAGCGACAGAGCTCCTATCTCGAAGCTGCCCGCGCCGGTTCCGACGATCTCGATCCGCGCGTTGTCGCTTGTTGATGGAGAGACGAACTGGAACGAAAACGTCTTGTACTGGCGATCCGGCCTCACCTCGGTCAGCGGCGCGGCCTCTGCGGAATCTCCGACCATGCGGACCACGACGGACACGCCGGGATCCGAGGCGAGGACGACCCTTCCCGTGTAGGCCCGGCCTTGTACGAGGGCGAGCCCTTCCTGAGATATACCGACGCTGGCACCGTTCTTCGGCAGGTGCTCCACGGGGGAATGGATTCCCGTGAAGGGGTTGTCGGTGTCCATGGAGACAGTGTTGGGCGGACCGATGACCTTCCAGGGGGAGCCCTGCAGGTAGTCGTACGACCCCGAGCCCCAGTTCGGATCCGACGTGGTCCCCCAGGGCGCGTACCGGTCCCGGATGATGAAGAAGAACTTGCGGTCTTCGAGCATCTCCGCCCAGAGCCCACCGTAGACACCGCGCCCGAGGTGCTCGATGAACTGCCCGTAGATGTACGGAGAAATCGGCGTGCCGGTGCGCGCCGTGTCGATCGCGATCGTGCGGGGCGCGCCCCAGCATGCGAAGGAGAAAAGCAGGAACGCACTAGGAAACAACGCGGGCTGTTTCATGGATTTCTCCCGAACGCGCCGGATTCCCGATGATACTATCCGCCCCCACGGGCCGCAGCCGACGCGGAGGGCTGCCTCAGCTACTTGATTGCTCCCGTCAACTGCGGGGCGAGGAACCTCTGCAGGGTTATGAACAGGATGAGCAGCGGCAGCGCCGTGAGGAAGGCGCCCATGACCGTCAGGTTGTAGACCGGCCACCCGGAGGCGGAGCTGATCGTCGTGATCCCCAGGATCAGCGGGAACACCTCGTGGCGGTTCAGCATGATCAGCGCGAGGAAGTAGTTGTTCCAGATCGCCACGAACGCGATGAGAAGGACGGTCGTAGCACCCGGAAGGATGGTGGGGAGCCCGATCCGCAGGAAGATCGTCAGCTCCCTCGTGCCGTCCATCATGGCGGCATCGAACATCTCCTCGGGGACCTGGTTCCAGTACACCACCATGAGGTAGACGCCGAAGACGTTCAGGACGGAAGGAACGATCATGGCCCACATCGTGTTCAGGATGTGGAAGTTCTTGAACTCGATGAACAGCGGGAGTGCCGTTGCGAAGTGGGGGATCATCGCGAAGCCGAGAATGAGGAAGAAGAGCAGCTTGCGGCCGAAGAATCGGTATCTCCTGAATGCGAACCCCGCCATGGCCGCTAGGAAGGTGCCCGTAATCGAGCCCACGCTGGAATAGAGGAACGAGTTCGCCAGCCAGTGCACGAACACGCCCTTGTTGTAGGCAAAGACCCCGACGAGATTGTCGATGAAGTGAATGGGGACTTGGGGCACGAACGTGCCCTCCATGAGCTGCCCGATGTCCTTCGTCGTGCTCTGCAGGAGCCAATAGAAAGGGACGAGAAAAAAAACGGCAATCAGGATCCCGACGATCTCGAACCCGGCCCGACGGGTCGCTTTCATGTCCGCCGCCTTTCTCCCTCGAGGGGATGCAGATCACGCATGGACGTCCAGTTCCTTCATGGATCGTCTCATGAAGAAGAAGGAGACGACGAACGTGACCGCGGCCAGGACGAGGCACATCGCGATCGCATAGGTGAAGGCGCCGTAGGCAAACGCCTGGTTGTAGACATACATCGCAGGCGTGTAGTTCATGGGAAGGGTGAAGAGCACGTTGATCATTCGGGGTTCGTTGAAGACCTGCATGGCGCCGAAGATGTTGAAGATGAAGAGGACGAAAACCGTGTTTCTGAGAAGCGGAACCTTGATATAATACGCCACCTTCAGCCAGGTCGCCCCGTCCATCTCCGCCGCCTCGGCGTACTCCCTGGGGATGGAAACCAGCGCGGAATAGATGACGAGCGAAGTGAATCCTGTCCATTCCCAGAGGATCATGACGAGCATGATCCAGGGCACGCTCTTGAGGGTGATGAACTCCGGATTGGCAACACCGAACAGCTTCCAGAGCGCCACGAGCGGAGACATGGACTTGGAAAACATGTAGGACCAGAGGATTCCCGCCACGACTCCGGGCACGGCATACGGGAGGTAGTAGAGAAATCGGTACAGGGCCGAGACTCTCACCTTCTCGTAGAGGAGCCCGATGAAGATCGCGATCAGGATCATGCCGGGGATCTGGATGAAGAGCAGGAACAACACGATGACGAATCCCTGCCAGAACAGGGGGTCCGTGAACACGGTCTTGTAGTTGTTCAGCCCCACGTACCACATTCTCGCCCCGTGCTGTCCGAAGAAGGAGAGGTATCCTCCGTAGATCACGGGATACGCGGTCACGATGACGAAGAATGCCAGGAAGGGCAGGAGAAACAGATAGGCCCTGATCGTCTGGAACCGCCTCATGTCTGCCTTTCCGCTGAACCGCTGGAATGCCGCTGCGGCATTCCTCGCACCCGCCGGAACCGTCGAACGTGATGGTTCGTACCGGCCGGCAGAAAAGGGGCTGCCCCAGGGTGTGCGGCCCCGAGGCAGCCCGATGATTGCGGTGGAGACCCGACCGTGCGATTCAGCTCCGTTTCCTCAGGGCAACTTCCCCACGATGAGGTTGTTGAATCCCTGTTTCTTCATGAAGTCGACGACGTTGGCCTCCCAGTTCTTCAGGTAGGTGGCGGCGTCTTCCGCACCGCTCACGAACTTCAGGGTTTCCTCGTTGTGGCTCGACGACACGTAGCTCATGACCGGCAGCGCCGTGAAGGCGGTGTTCACCAGCTTCATCGCATCCACGCTGACGGGCGTGATCTTCTGCTGGCCGAAATACGGATATTGAACGTTCGCCAGCTCCGGGCCCACTTCCATGGTGAAGGTCTTGGACCAGAGGATGGGGAGCTGGCTCTTTTCGTGGAGCTGCACCAGCGACTCCTTCGCCGAGTTCAGCCAGAGGACGAAGAGCGCGGCGGCTTCGGGGTTCTTGCACTGGCTGCTCACGTAGAAGCCGGATCCGCCCATCTCGCCGTTCGTGGGATTCTTGGGGTCCCACAGCGGGGGAACCGCAACCCTCCAGGTTCCGTCCGGGGTCTTGCAGTTCAACTGGAGCCACTCGGGGAACCATCCGCCGCACACGACCGTGGCGTCCTTGCCGTCCTTGAGTGCCGCGTACCAGTCCGCGTTCCACCACGGCTCTGCCTTAACGGACTTGTCCTTGAAGAGCTTCTCCCAGAACTGGAACACCTTCAGGGCGGTCGGGTTCTGGAAATTGATGTACCAGATCCCGTTGTTGTAGTCGAACATCTTCCCGCCGGCCTGCCAGACCAGTCCCATGGTCACGAGCACGAAGTTGGAAGGATAGGACAGCATTGAAATGTTGGGATTGGCGGCCTTCAGCTTCGCGGCCTGGACAGCGAACTCCGCCCACGTCTTGGGCACGGTCAGCTTGTACTTGTCGAAGATGTCCTTCCGGTAGACCATGGTGCACGCGCCGCTGTCCTGAGGCGTCCCGTAAATTTGCCCGTCCATCGCGCACCATTTCAAGGTGACGTCGGGGTAGTACTGCAGGTAGGTATTGATGGGCACCCACTTGTTGATGGGCTGGTAGGTCCCGTACGACATGAACTGGGGCGCGTAGGTGTACTCGGCCATGATCACGTCGGGCAGACCGCTCCCGGCTGCTGTCGCTGTGAGGATCTGGGCATAGGGGACATTGTTGTTCGTCCAGTCGATCGTGATGTCCGGGTATGCCTTTGTGAAGAGATCGTTGGAGAAGTTCTCGTTGCTGGTCCAGGCCCACTCGGTCAATTGCACCGGCTTGCCGGTGTACGCCGGGTATCCGCCCGGACCAGGGGCGGCAAGCAGCGGCATTGCCACGAGCACGAAAATGGTGACAACACCCACGACCCACAAACGATTCATATGACACCTCCTGCTAGACGTTTGGTTTGTCCCAAACGACTTTAGCCGATTGTTAAGACGTCTTACAACATACGAGTGTTTATACACCTGATTCTGGTGCGTTGTCAAGAAATATTCTGGGAACATGCGGAGTGCTCCCCCGAATTCGGGCCACTGACAGCTTCTGCTGAGCCCGGAACTCTCGGGGGCTCTTGGAGCCTCATTTTTGATGCGGGCGACCGACGTTGTACCAATCGATCCACTGCCGGATCGCCGGGACCGGCGTGCCTTTTGCGGGCATCCCGTGATAGTCTTCGTGCAGCCATGCCCTTCCCGCCCCTCGTCAGAGTCCGTCGGACGTTCGATGCGAGTCGTATCGACGACGTCGCCGGAGCCGTCCGGCGCGAGCTCGAGCGCATCCTACCCGAAGTCCCGCCCGCGGCCCCGATCGCGATCGCGGTCGGCAGCCGCGGCATCTCGGACATCCGCACGATCGTCCACGAGACGGTCCGGTTCCTGAAACTGAAAGGGGCAGCCCCCTTCATCGTACCTGCCATGGGCAGTCACGGCGGCGCGACGGCCGAGGGGCAGCGGCAGATCCTGGCCGGCTATGGGATCACCGAAGACGCCATGGGAGCGCCGGTCCGAGCCTCAATGGAGGTGGTGCGGCTGCCCGAGGAGGGTCTGGGCTATCCGGTCTACATAGACCGGCTCGCGTGGCAATCCCATGGCGTGGTCCTCGTGAACCGGGTCAAGCCTCACACCGATTTCCACGGCTTCCCCGAAAGCGGCCTGATGAAGATGGCGGTGATCGGCCTCGGCAAGCACGCCCAGGCGCTCGTCGTCCACGCGCGGGGAGCGCAGGGCCTGGCGACCATGATCGCCCCGGCAGCGCGCCAGATCTTTACCTCGGGGAAGATCCTCGCAGGCCTCGCCGTGGTCGAGAACGCGTACGATCGGACGTGCGTAGTGCGCGCGGCCCTCCCCCGAGACATCGAGACGGTGGAACGGGGTCTTCTGGCCGAAGCTGTCGCACAAAAGCCCGGGCTTCCCGTGAGGGAGATCGACGTACTGGTCGTCGACGAGATGGGCAAGGACGTGAGCGGCGTGGGACTCGATACGACCGTCATCGGCAGGATGCGCGTCCCCGGGGTGGAAGAACCCCGCTTGCCCGCCATCAGAGTCATCGTGGTCACGGATCTGACCGAGGCGTCGCATGGGAACGCGCTTGGCGTGGGTCTCGCCGACATCGTCACCCGGCGGCTGCAGCACAAGATCGACCCCGCAGCAACGAACGAGAACGCGGTGACGAGCACCTTCCTGGAGAGGGCGAAGGTCCCCCTGGTGGCCGAGACGGATCGACAGGCACTGGAGATCGCCCTGCGATGCTCCCAGCCAGCGGAGGATGTCGAACCTCGGGTCATCCGCATCCGCAACACGCTTCGCCTGGACGAGCTCTACGTGTCACGGCCGGTGCTCGACCAGATGCGCGCAGCAGAGCCCGTCGAGGAACTCGGCGCATTCCAGGATCCGCTCGATGCTTCGGGCGCACTCATCCCTTTTGGCGGCTGAAGGAAGCCATGAACCCCCGACTGTTCGTCATCGCGGATGACCTCACCGGAGCGCTGGACACCGGCGTCCAGTTCGCGCGCGCCGGCGTGCAGACGAAGGTCGTGACGCACGGGCATCTCGCGCGGCTCCTGCGGTTGTGCAAAGAGCCGGTCCTGGTTGTCGATACGGAAAGCCGCCACCTCCCAGCCGACAAGGCTGGTTCCCGGGTGGCTTCGTGCGTCCGCTCGGCGCGCTCACGGGGTGTCGACCGCTTCTACAAGAAGACGGACTCCACCCTGCGGGGGAATGTCGGCGCCGAGCTCACCGCAGTCGTCTCCGCATCGGGCGGCCGCGAGCTTTTCTTCGTTCCTGCCCTGCCCAAGGCGGGACGGGTTACGCGATCCGGCGTCCAGTTCGTGGACGGCGTGCCGCTCCACGAGTCATCGTTCGCCCGCGATCCGCGTGAGCCGGTGCTCGGCACCTCGATCGAAGGGATCATAGCGACCCAGAGCGGGATGCCGGTCGTGACGGTCGGGCGCGGGGAGAACCCCGCGACAGTTCTCGCCGGGCGCGGCCGTCCGCTCATCGTAGCCTTCGACGCTGAGACCGACGGGGATCTCGAAGCCATCGCGGACCGGCTTGCGATCCGCGACATGCCGCACCTGACAGCAGGTTGCTCCGGGTTCGCCGCGTTCCTGCCCCGGCTCCACGGTCTACCGACCGGCGGATGCGACCGGATCGACATCCGGCCTCCCCTGCTCGTCGTGTCGGGCAGTCTCCACGAGCGCTCGCTCGGCCAGCTGCGCCACTCCGAGCTCCGCGGCATACCGTCGCTGGAGGTTGATCCCGAAGCTGTCACACAGTCCGGGTGGCGCCGCGCGGCCACGCGGACGATTGTCGGACAGCTGCGGGAGCATGGGACCATGATCGTTCGCACCCGCCCGGGCCTCGCCGCCCCGCCGCCTACCGCCGAGACGCTGCTGCGGGGAATCGGGTGCCTGGTACGGCGAATCATCAGTTCGACGGCCGTATCGACGATCGCGCTGTTTGGCGGCGACACGGCATTCGCGGTCGTCGAGGCCCTGGGCATCTGGGGTCTCGATCCGGTGGGAGAGATCTGCCAGGGCGTGGTGGTATGTCGCGCCAAGGGGTCGCGGGATCTCGGCGTGCGCAACCTAGTTACTAAGGCCGGCGGATTCGGTCCTGTCGACGTTGTCGACCGGATCGTGGGCGCACTCGAGCAGGAGGCGTAGCATGGCAATCGCCGTCACGATGGGGGACCCGGCAGGCGTCGGCCCCGAGCTGATCCTGAAGGCCTTCCTCGATGGGAGCGTTTCCTCGGGATTCTTCGTCGTGGGCGACCTCGATGTGCTCGCCGCCTGCAACGAAGCGCTTCGGCTTGCCGTCCCGCTCCGCGTCGCCGCCGACCACCGTGACCTGCAGAGCAGGTACGTGAATGTCCTCGATGCCGGCATCATCACGAGGGGCGACGTGACACCCGGGACGATGTCCCGGCGCTGCGGCGAGGCGGCCAAGATATATATCCAGACCGCGGTCCGCATGGCGCTAGCCGGAAGCGCGAACGCCCTGGTCACGCTGCCGGTGAGCAAAGAGGCCGTGCGCCTCTCGGACCCGTCCTTCCGCGGGCACACGGAGCTGATCGCCGGGCTCTGCGGCGCCGCAGGCGTCGTGATGATGCTCCACTCGCCGAAGCTCGTCGTGACCCATGTCAGCACCCACGTGCCCCTCCGGGAAGCGATCCACGGCGTGACTAAGGAGCGCGTCCTGGAGGTGATCAGGCTCACCGCCTCCGCGCTGCGGACACTAGGAGGAGGATCGCGAATCGCCGTTGCTGGTCTCAACCCCCACGCGGGCGAAGGCGGCGCATTCGGTACCGAGGAGCGGGGAGAGATCGCGCCCGCGGTGGCTGCCGCGCGGGAGGAAGGGATCGACGCGCACGGACCGTTCCCCCCCGACACCGTGTTCCGACAGGCAACGGGCGGCCACTACGACGCCGTCGTCTGCATGTACCACGACCAGGGGCACATCCCGATGAAGCTGCTGGATTTCGAAGGCGCGGTGAACGTGACGATCGGCCTTCCCATCGTCAGGACATCCGTCGACCATGGGACGGCGTTCGACATCGCGTGGAGAGGCGTCGCTTCGACGGGCAGCTACGCAGCGGCCTTTGCGCTCGCGCGAAAGCTCTACGGCGCGGACCGTTCCTGAATTGATGAGCCGAACCATCGCCCCCCCGCATCGCCTTCGATCCTGATCCCTGCCCTGCGCGACGATTGCGTTGTGCTGCTCGCAATCCTGAACCACTCCCCTGGGTCGAACTGCCGCCATCAAAGGCATGATCGCCTCATCGGCGAGGGGATGGCTTCCCCTAGATGTCGGCAAACACGCCGGGGCGGGCGGACATGCTGCTGCCATGGGAGGTGCGCCGGGTGAGAGGGAAACGTGAGAACCGTGCTTGCTCATCCCTGAGGAGGCGGGCCCCTACCGTGGCGATCCAGTCATGCGATGATCGATGTACGGGAGCCTCAGCGTTGGCAGCCCATAACGTCCAGCTCGTGGACCTTGGCCAGCAGCTGAGCCCGGGCCTTCCTGCGCGCGATTGCGCCAACCTGCTGATCCA
>JAPLSM010000358.1 GCA_026398635.1 Spirochaetota bacterium
TTCAACCTTAACAAACCACCGCCTGTGGCGGTGGTCATGGAATGAAGGCTATGCCGTGAGAATGTGAGTACGGGAAAATGAGTCATGGGGAAATGGAAAAAGCAGTCTCATGTGATCTAGAGGGTACTGCGTAAGCACGGTGGGAGTGGATGAGGAGCAGATACGGAAATACGTGAAGTATCAGGAAGAGGGCGAGAAGCGAGAGGAAGCAGAACAAAAGCAATGCGGCCTCTTCTAGAGGCCGCGGTCACGAACATCAATGTCTTTCAAGCCACCGCCTCCGGCGGTGGTAGTTGATTTCCGGTGTGGACGGGAACCCCGTCGGGATGGCGGCGGTGGCAAGGGATATCACCGCGGAAAAGGCCATCCAGGCGCAGCTCATCCGGGCCCAGCGGCTAGAAAGCCTCGGCACGCTGGCAAGCGGGATCGCCCACCAGTTCAACAACATCAATGCCGTCATCAAGAGTTACCTCCAACTCCTTGCGATGGACAAGGTGCACGGGAAGGCGTTGGTATACGTATAGGAGGCTCTCAAAGGCGTGGAGCGCGCCGTGGACATCACCGAGCGGCTGCTCGGATTCACCAATGTGGCGCGCAGCGAAGGGGAAACGAGCCATCTGGAGGATGTCGCTCGCTCCATTCTCCCGCTGCTGGCGGACCGGTTCAAGGAGGCTGGGGTGCCCCTCCGCGATGAGCTTGTCGCAACTCAGGGGGTGAAGGCAGGCGCTTCGATGGCAGGCTTTATCATCACGGGCCTGCTCTCCAATGCGCTGCACGCCGTGCTCGGAATGCCGGAGAGGATGGTGGCGATCCGCACGGGAGTGATGCCCGGGTTCTCCTTCCTGGAGGTCACCGACACCGGCTGCGGGATGGCCATCGAGGATGTCCGGAGGATCTTCACCCCGTTTTTCACCACCAAGGGTGAATGGGCTCCGAAAGGCTCGCCGCAGGTGAGCGTGCGCGGTATTGGGTTGACGTTGGCGGTGAGCCAGGCTGCCGCCACGGAACAGGGAGGAAGGATCGAGGTCCAGAGCATGCAGGGCAAGGGTTCGACATTCCGGCTCCTGCTCCGGTTCGCTTCGGAAAGTCCAGCCGGCCCCCGCGGTCCATGATACCTGGCAACCCCATGCAACAAAAAGCGCACCACAAGGGAGGAAGCTTCTGGATCGTCAACCTATTGTCAACGCCTGTCACTTTTCATTGTCAACAACGTGGCGGATGACCGCCTCGATCCCCGGCGCGACATTCTCTGTCTTCAGTGTCACCCCGGGATGGGCGGCGGCAAAGACCCGGAAGACTTCGTCCGCGAACCCCTGGCCCAGGGATTTCACCCCCGCAAAGTCCAGAACGACCTCGCGAAACCCATCCAGCCGGGCAAGGAGCCGCCGCGCTTCGGACCGGGCGACGTACTGGCCGGCATAGAATCGCACCAGGACCTGGCTGCGATCGAACCTGAAGTCGAAGTCCTCTGGAGCGAAAGCGGCGAACACCTCTTCCAGCTTCCGCCGCGCCGAGCGGCTCACGGAGAGCGCTACCTCCGTACCCCGCAGGGGTGCGCGGACGTTGACGAATACGTCCTTCCTCCTGTTATCCACCACGAGCTCCAGCCTGTGAGACCTGAGCGCAAACGTGTCGCAGGCTTTGGAGGTGAAGAAGATCCCTTCCCCCGCGTGACGTTCCGGCAGGGATGTCGCTTTTCCCTTCAGGAGCTCGCCGATCGCCCGATCTTCATCATCGAGCTTGTGGTAGCGCGCGATGGACGCGAAGACGCCCACGCCCTGATCCCGGATCCTGGCACGAAGCTCACGCTCTGCGAGCGTGACGTCCACCCTGCAGGTGGGTGAGCCCGAATGCTCAACGGCATTATTCAGCATTTCCGTGAAGGCATACGCGAAAATCCGATACGCAGGAGCGGAGAGTGCGCGCTTCAGATCGAGGCGCACCGCCACATCCGTGTACACCACATCCTCCCGCAGGCCGTCAATGGGGAATGTGCGGCGGTACGTCTTCTCTTTCGCCGGGGCCGGCAGGTGGCCGCGTTTGGGCAGAGCATACAGGAGACCGCGCGTTCTGCCGGATCGACGCACGGCCCCCTGGTCCAGGAGGCGAATGAGGTGCCGATGCGCCGCTTGCCGCGACATCCCCAGAAGCGTCGCAATCCGCGCTCCCGAGAGCGGGCCGCTCTTTCTCAACGCCTGCAGTATCCGCGCGGGGGCGTCCATGGGAAGGAGTCTGCTCGATTGTCAACCTATTGTCAACAGGAAACAGATTCTATTGTCAACAGAGCAGCCACGCCGCGGCCCCAGATAGGCTTTCGTTCAGCTGATGTAGGACAAACCCTGACAGGCACCTGCGCGCCGCTTTGACACCGGGAATAGGCGGCCGCTGATACCGACCGGATCTCCATTATCAGATAATCACGCTATCAAGACGCTCCGCATCGCCAGCAGCTATGCGAGCCGCCGGCTTTCCGACGAACAGGGAGGTGTGCATTGAGCTCAGACCAACGGCGGACGGTACTGGTCGTGGACGACTCGCCCATGGACATCGCGTTCCTGTCAGAGTTGCTGCGGGAAGAATACACGGTGCTGTGCGCAACCAACGCCGATCGTGCGCTGGAGATACTCCGTTCATCGGGCAGCGTAGATCTCATGCTCCTGGATATCATGATGCAAGGGCTCGACGGCCTGGAGTCCTGCCGCCGGCTGCAGGCGGATCCAGCGACGCGTCGGATGCCGGTGATCTTCGTCACTTCCAGGAACGCAGATGAGGACGAGGCCGCGGGCTTCGAGGCTGGCTGCGTGGACTACGTCATGAAACCCGTGAATCCGCACCTCCTGCGCGCGCGAGTGAGAACTCACATCGAGCGGGAACGCCTGCGCACGCGGCTGCTCAAGGCGCGGGAGCTTGAATCCGTGGCCCTGCTCGCTGCAGGCGTCGCCCACGACTTCAACAACATTCTTGCCGGCATCAGCGGCTATGCGGAAGTCCTCAAGCTGAAGCTCACCGAGGGTTCGCTGCGCGAACAGGCGCAGCGCATTCTCGAGGCCGCGAAGAGGGGGGGGTACGTTGTGCACGGCCTCCTCGCCTTCAGCGACCAGCAGCGGGCGGCGAGCGAGCCGATCGATCTCAACCGCCTGCTCCTGGGCGAGAGGGAAGAATTGCAGAGATCCCTTGGCCCCTCGGTCGCTCTGCACCTGGAGCTCTCGCACGCCGAGCTTCGCATCCGCGGAGACGCTGAGCAGCTCTGCGAAGTGCTTCGCCACCTCGCGGAAAACTCGAAGGACGCCATGCCCAACGGGGGATCCTTCACGATCCAGACCGACGCGCGGGAACCGGCCGTCGAACTCGTGGGCGCAGACGGGAAGGCTGCGCGGGGACCCTTCGCCTGCCTCACGGTGAGCGACACCGGCATCGGCATGGACGAGGAGATGCAAAAAAGGCTTTTCGAGCCCTTCTTCACCACGAAGCAGTTCGGCACAAGTGCCGGCATCGGCCTTGCCGCCATCTACGGAATTGTGCGCCAGCACGACGGGTTCATCGACG
>JAPLSM010000491.1 GCA_026398635.1 Spirochaetota bacterium
CCGAAGGACTCGAAGTACGGCTCGGTGGAGACGTGGGCAGACTCGAAGAAGTGCGCGGACCTCTTCAAGGCGAACCGGGCGAAGATCGACGGCATCCTCGTCACCCTGCCGAACTTCGGCGAAGAGCGCGGCATTGCGGACGCCATCCGGCTCTCGGATCTCGACGTGCCGGTGCTCGTGCACGCGTTCCCCGACGAGCCCGGGCGCATGCGCATCGAGAACCGGCGCGACAGCTTCTGCGGCAAGATGTCGGCCTGCAACAACCTGACCCAGTACGGGATCAGGTACTCCCTCACCTCGCAGCACACGATGGACCCGGAGGGCGACGCCTTCCGGGCCGACCTCGCCGCCTTCGGTGGGGTGTGCCGGGTGGTGAAGGGCCTGCGCGGCGCCCGCTTCGGCCAGGTGGGCGCCCGGCCCGCGGCGTTCATCACGGTGCGCTACAGCGAGAAGCTCCTCGAACGGGCCGGCATCTCCGTGGAGTCGATCGACCTCAGCGAGATCTTCGGCCGAGCCTGGAACCTCAAGGACAAGGACTCCGCGGTGGTGGCCAAGCTCGACGAGATGACCGTCTACGTCAAGGCCGCGAAGATACCGAAGGAGTCGCTGGCCCGGATGGCCAAGTTCGCGGTGGTGCTCGACCGGTTCATCGCCGAGCACGAGCTGGCCGGCACGGCCATCCAGTGCTGGACCTCCATGGAGGAGTACTTCGGCGTCGTGCCCTGCACGGCCATGAGCATGCTCTCCAACGCCCTGTCGCCCAGCGCCTGCGAGACCGACATCACCGGCCTCGTGGGCATGCACGCCATGGTGCAGGCATCGGGCCGGCCCAGCGCCCTCCTGGATTGGAACAACAACTACGCCGACGACGGCGACAAGTGCGTGCTCTTCCACTGCAGCAACCTGCCCCAGGATCTCTTCGGGAAGAAGGGTGTCATGGACTACCAGGAGATCATCGCCGGCTCCGTGGGCAAGGAAAACGCGTACGGCACCGTGGTTGGCCGGGTGCGGCCCACCGAGTTCACCTATTGCCGGGTCTCGACCGATGATCACCGGGGCGTCCTGCGCGCCTACCTCGGCGAGGGCGAGTTCACCCGTGACCCGCTCGACACGTTCGGCGGCTACGGCGTTGCGAAAATCCCCGACCTCGAGGGCCTGCTCGCCTACATCTGCAGGAACGGTTTCGAGCACCACGTGGCCATCAACCCCTCACGCGTCGCCACGGTGGTCGAGGAGGCCATGACACGCTACCTCGGGTGGGACGTGTACAACCACGACCGGGCCGCGGCCCGGCCGGCCACGGCGAGGAAGGGGTGAGGCGATGAGCGCGGATGCCCTGATCCTCGGCGTGGACTTCGGCACGGACTCGGTGCGCACGGTGGTCATCGACGCCTCGGACGGGAGGGAGCTTGCGTCCGGCGTGGCGCTCTACCGTCGCTGGGCGAAGGGCCGGTACTGCGACCCGGCGAAGAACCGGTTCCGGCAGCACCCCCTCGATTACGTCGAGGGCCTCACGGAGTCCGTGAAGGCGGCGCTCGCGAAGACGGGCAAGAAGGCAGGCGACAGGGTGGCCGGCATCGGCATCGACACCAC
>JAPLSM010000293.1 GCA_026398635.1 Spirochaetota bacterium
GAGCTGATGAACGTCGGGGTGAACTACCTGCGGGAGCACGTCACCGAGAAGGTCCGCATCCACTACGTCATCACCCGCGGCGGCGAGCTGCCCAACGTGGTCCCCGAGCTGGCGGAGTCCTGGTACTTCGTGCGGGCGTTGGATTCCGAGGAGCTCGAACAGGTGGCCGCCCGCGTGAGGAAGATCGCCGAAGGGGCAGCCCTCATGACGGAAACCCGCCTGGAGGTGACGCTGAACGGCGCGTGCTCCAGCGTGCTCAACAACCACTACCTCGCGGACCTGCACTTTCAGGCCATGGAACAGCTGGGGCCGATCGCGTTCTCGGAGGAAGAGCTGGCGTTCGCGCGCGCGGTCAACGAGCAATTCCCCCCCGAGGCCATCCGCCCGTTCGAAGGCCTCCGCGTCCCGCCGGAGATGCGGGAGCGCGTCGCGGCAGCTGAGCGCCAGCCGCTCGTCGCGGAGAACTTCCCGGCCTGGGACGAGGACCGCGTGGAGACCGGATCCACCGACGTCGGGGACGTGAGCTGGATCACCCCGCTCTCGATGCTCTCCACGACATGCTTCCCGACCGGAGCGCCGGGGCACAGCTGGGCGAACACGGCGGCAGCGGGAACCTCGATCGGCCACAAGGGCATGATACACGCCTCGAGAATCATGACCCTGGTGGGGATCGACCTGTATTCGGATCCCGTGCACCTGGAATGCGCGCGCCGGGAGTTCGCGGAACGTACAGCGGGGAAGCCGTATCGCTCGCCTCTACCGGACGGTCTCGTCGCGCCCCGGTATCCCGAGCACGCCGGATAGCGGCAGCCTCTCAGCTGACGCCGTCCTCCTGGACATGCGGTGCGAGATCATCGGGAAGCCGCGGTAACTCCTCATGAATCGTGCAACCTTCTGGGCACCGTTCGTGGGAAGGTTCGAGGGTATGACCTCTCCATCCTTCCTGCTATCCTTGGACCGGGGCTCGACAGGTGACGCCAGCTTTCTCTGCGACGGTTGCGGATATCCTCGTCGCTGCTCATTTCTGCTATGTCACTTTCGCGATAGGCGGCGAGCTTTTCGTCATCGTTGGCGCGCTCCTGCGATGGGGTTGGGTGCGCAACCTGACCTTTCGGATTGTCCACCTGTGCTCGGTGGTGCTGGTCGCGGTGGAGGCGTCAACGGGGATTCCATGCCCGCTCACGGAGTGGGAGTACCGGCTGCGCGAGCTGGCAGGTCAGCGGGGGGAGGCCCATATCTCCTTCATCGCCCGGCTCGTGCGGCGCATAATCTTCTACGATTTTCCGGCATGGGTCTTCCTTGCCGCCTACGTGGGCTTCGCTCTCCTGGTGGGACTCACGTTCCTTCTGGTCCGGCCGCGCAGGCGTCATTCAAAGAAAGGCGCCGCGCGAGGAACATAGAGCAAGCCGTGCTGTGTGCTGCCGTCAGAGCCGGTAGTCCCGGGTCGAGAGCCAGCCCACTGCCTCCTTGACCGCTTCCAGGGAAGACCACCGGGGCTCGAAGCCGAGGAGGCGGCGTGCCTTCTCCATGCTGCAGCTCGGGCTGTGGGCGATGTGGTCCAAGGTGCAGCGTGCCTGCTCCTCGGTGTGATGGCGTTTCCACTCCTCCCAGCCCAGGCAGCGCACGCGGCTCTCGTGGCCGAACCAGCGGTACATCGCTTCGGCATACCCGCGCAGGCTCAGGGCGGCATCGGAGACGGCGTGAAAGGATTCGCCGGCGGATGCGCTCCAGCGCTCCGCCGCGGCGACGAAGAGCCGCGCGACGTCCTCGGCGTGGACGTGGTGAACGGTCTCCATGCCCAGGTTCGGCAGAAGGATCTCCTCTCCCCGCGAGATGCGCTGGAACACCTCGGGATCGAAGTGCCCCTCGGGATTGAGCGGCGCCCAGCCCGGCCCCGCGATGTGACCGGGGTGGATCGTGGTCGCGGCCAGGCCGCCCCTGCGGGTCTCCGCCTCGAGCAGGCGCACCATCGCGAGCTTGTTGATCCCGTACTCCCCGAAGGGGTTT
Source organism: Spirochaetota bacterium (assembly GCA_026398635.1). GTDB lineage: Bacteria > Spirochaetota > Spirochaetia > SZUA-6 > Fen-1364 > JAPLSM01. The sequence goes on from JAPLSM010000293.1 coordinate 2,008, forward strand.
TGGGCGTCTTCCTCGCGCAGCGGAACCCGGGTCGACGGCCCGTGGATCCAGATGGTGCCGCAGACCAGGAGTTGGCCAACGCGACCGCGAAGGGCTTCCACGAGCAGCCCGAGGCTCCGTGGCGTGAAGCAGATCATGTCGATCACGACCTCGGGGTCTAGACCCGCGATCTTCCTGCCGAAGCTCCCGTCCTCATCCGCGGCCGCTCGGTCGATGGCCACGGAGCGCACCTGTCTCCAGGCCGCATGGGACGCGTACGGCTTGCGTGAGCCGCGCGACACCGCTGTGACCTCGTGTCCCGCCTCCACGAGCAGAGGCACCAGGTAGGTGCCCACGTGACCGGTCGCACCGATGACGGTGACTTTCATAGCGCCTCCACGAGGGACCAGGTGAGTGTTTCGTGGTCCAGCCGTATCAGGTGCACTCCCCCGTCCATCGTACGGATCCTGAAATAGGCCGCGGCAGCCGCGGTCGGATCGGGACTCGCCTGGTACCACCGATCCACGATTTCCTCGATGGAATAACGCTGCTCATTCAAGGAAAACCATCGGGGAGTCTCCTCCGCCTTGGAGCCTTCGTGGCAGCTGACGTGGATCGGAACGAGGCGAATCATAGATGGCTTTCATTCTATCATGCGCAGGTGCGTACGAAGCAGTGATCATCTCATGAGCGTCGTGGCGTGGATTGATGGATGCCCCGGGGGTTCGCCGAGCGGGAAGGCCTGATCCTCGATCAATTTCGGGAGGCATACGTGCAGCTGCGGACCACTTGATGAGTTCGGGTTGCGCATGGAGATCGTCGCATGGTGAGGTGCGTGCGAGGGAGCCCGGTCGGGAGATAACTATACCATGATCGCCGGGGTGGGAATCATGGCGGGCACCCAGGGATGAACAACGGTCAGCGCCCACTTGTCGCCGATCTCCCTCGCGCTGCGAAAGGCACAACGAAAGGAGAACTCTGACACTGAGTCTGACACCGAGAGCCGACACGAAGGGCTACGGACAGCCATGATCAGCTACAGCCCGATCCGGTGCTATTGTTCCGGGTAAGCAGCTCACCACCGAGTAAGGAGCGACTCCCCTATCGGCTCTCGATCTCCCTGATGATGTCCGCGGTGCTCAGAACGCGGCCGTATTTCATTGCAATGCGTCTCAGGGAGTTCCTGTGGAACTCCTCGTCGAAACTGCCCGTGGCGTCTGAAACCAGGAAGACCCGGTATTGCCGGTCAAAGGCTCCCGTCACCGTGTCGTCGACGCAGAACGGGGTCGCGGCCCCCAGGACGATCACGTCGCCGGCATGACACGCAACCAGGATGCTGTTCAGGTTCGTTTCGTAAAACCCGCCGTACGAGTATTTTTCGACGATGAAATCCCCGGGCCGAGGGGCCAGCTCGGCGACGATGTCGGTAACTTCCGCTTCGCCCTCGATATCGGAGTAGGAGCGCTTGTGGTTCTTCCAGCAGCATTTCACCTCCGGGACGAGCTTGCGCGACCAGGTCCAGATGAGGCTCTCCTTGGGTCCGGCGATGAACTTCAGGTAGACGATGGGGATCCCTTGCTTTCGGCATGCATCGATGATCCGTTTTGCGTTGGGGATGGCCGCGCGGCAGGAGGGAAGCTCCATGGAGGCACCTTGCCTGACAAAATCATTCTGCATGTCCACGACGATCAGCGCCGACCTGTCTCTCCTGAGCGTATAAGGGACCGGATAGTCGCCCATTTCTCTGCCTCCTCGAGAGCGGTGATTCTCTGAAGAACGATATTGCGAGGCAGGAGATGATGTCAATTCTCGCGGGCTGTGTTCGACAATTTTCACATTCTCGCCGTGCTGCGGTGTCGAACCCATTGGGGGAAAGAAGACTCTCGCACTTCCACGCACCGGTTGTCGTTGACGGGTTTTCTAGCAGGCGATACACTTGGGAACAGAGGGATACCGTGGTCTATGGAGAGGGATACCTCCAAGACCTTCGAGTGGTGATTTCAGAGTCTATAGCTCGCAAGGGCAGGGAGGCTCAAGCCCGCTTCCGGGCAGAGTTCTCCCGCCACAGCCGTTCGTCATAACAAGGAGTCTCCATGAGACCCGTATTCAGGATCGTCTTAGGTGCTGCCATGGTCTGTGCGACCGTCTCCTGCGCGACGTACAACAAGGCGGCCATGCGGTCGGTCGGGGACGTGGCCGTCATCTCGATCCAGTGCAGCCGGCTCGTCGACATGGGCGAGGATACAGAGTGGGCGGGCGCCGCGAAGGAATGGGTGCGGTCCGAGCGCTTCGACCTCGTACCCGCAGCAGCCCGCGTCCGTTCCGACCTGTTCAACACCTATGCGCGTTCGCTGCCCTTCACGCTCGTCGAAGAGCAGCCGCTGTTGGATTCGGAGGTGTACCAGGGGCTCGGTTCTGGCGGGATCGCGTTGCTGCCCGAGAGGGAAGTGGCGGTTCCGGCGGGCTACCTTCCCGTGTCCCTGGACGACGGGAAAGGCGTCCAGGAGCTGATCGCCCGATTCCCGGAGGTGAACGGGTTCCTGTGGACCGAGGTCACGTACACCCTCGTGAAGAAGACCGAGTTCCACGGAACCTACATCGCGGCAATGAGAGCGGACCTCACCGTCACGATCCTCGACCGTAGGGGCCGGGGGATCCTGCGCCATACCGAGTTTTCCGAGGACGAGCTCGAGTTCCGGATCGTTGCGATCGGCACGCTGAAAATACCGGATGTCGCATCGGCGATCGTCCGCGCGACGGCACGGGCAAGCGCCAACATGGCCCGGTGGCTGGAAGCCCGAAACGCCCGTTGAGCGGCCGGCCGGCACTCCCCGACGGGGCTTGGCTCAGAGGGCACGCCGTCCTTCACGGTGATCGTCGCCGACAGGCCGATGTCGGGGAAGACGTATTACATGACCCGGGTCCAGCCCTTGAAGGATGCGGCGAATTTCTCGTGGCTGAACCGGGCGTTCTTCTCCCCCGGAATCCTCGCCTTCTCTAGGAGGATCGTTCGAAGCCTGAGGGCCGCGGCGCCGGGGCTCCCGCCGCTCCGTGTGCTTGTGCGCGGAACGTCGATGCCGTACCTTTACCGCGAGACGCATGCCGGTCGGCGTCGAAAGGGGAGAGTGCAATGACGGAGGCATCGCTTCGAGCCCTGGAGCATCTGCGCGACTTCTCGACGCTGAAATGGTACGTGATCCCGCTGCTCGCGATCGTCCTGTACATCTACGCCGTCGAAACGCGCAAGGCCCGGGCGAGCCGGAACTGGGACGCCGTGTTCGCGGGTCTGACGCTCTTCGGCATGGATTTCTTCAACGAGACCTGGAACGGCTGGGTGCTCGCCATCTCGGGTCGATCCGCGTTTTGGACCACCCCCGGTGACACGGCGCTGCGGACCCTGGTGGGCTGGAACATCGAGATCATGTTCATGTTCGCGATCGCTGGGATCGTCTTCTATTATATGTGCCCCGAGAACCGGGACGAGCGGATCCTCGGGCTTCCCGCGAGATGGTTCTGGGCCGTCTTCTTCGCGGCGTTCTGCGTGATTGTGGAATGCGTGCTCAACATCGGCGGCCACCTGGTCTGGGAGTACCCGTTCTGGAACCGCTCGTTCGCCGGGATCTGGCTGATTTTCATCTTCGGCTACTTCGAGTTCTTCGCAGCCATCAACCTCGTGCTCGCCTTGAAGACGAACCGCGCGAAGCTCGCCGCCGTGGGGATCATCTACGCAGTGCCCGTGCTCATGAACGTCATCGGGATGGGGATCCTCGGCTGGAGGTACTGAGGAGGACCCTCCCGGCGAGGGGGTCTCAACGCTTCCGGGATCAGTCCCCTTGAACTCGTGACCGACGCCCCGGGCCGCCATGAGACAGGGACCGGTGAGAGTGAAAAGCCCCGCGCGAGCGGGGCTTTTTCTGTCGCGATCAGCCGGAATCGGATCAGCGGGCGGCCGCGAGTGCTTCAACCGCGAGGGGAACCGCCGTCAGGTGGATGGAGGCGCCCGAGACGGCGTCCGAGGTCCCGTCGGCATTCAGAGGGATCTTCCCGGGGTCTTGGACCTTCAGGAGCTCCGCCTGCGCCGCCGCGGCCTGCACGTTCCACTCGCCGAGCTTGGCCGCCTTGGCCAAGCCGTAGGTTCCAGCGATGGCTTCGACCAGCTTCGACTTCTTCGCGGTGTCCCGGTTCGTTGCGTTCCACACCGCGTCGACGAGGGTCCCGTTGACCACGGTGAGGAGCACGGAGTCCTTCCAGCCCGTGTTCGCGTCGAAATCCGCCTGCTCGGCGAAGAACCAGCCGTCCTTCTTGTAGATGCCCTTCGTCACGGGGCCGGCTGCGAGGGCCTTGTTGACGAGGTCGAAGAAGTTCTTCACGTGGAGCGAGGCGCCGGTGATGGCGTCCGTGGTGCCGTCGTCCTTGAGCTTCGAGAAGCGGGTATCCTGGGTCTTCACGAGGTACGCCTCGACGTTCGCGGCCTGCTGGTGCCACTCGAGGCCGAGCTTCGAGGCCTTCACCATGCCGTACCCGCCGGAGGCGGCGACTGTTTTCTTGTCGGCGACGCCGAGATTCGAGACGCCGTTCCAGTTGACGCCGGCGATCTTCCCGCGGGCCACCGTGACGACGACCTGCTCCTTCCAGCCGCCCTGAGGGGCGAAGTCATTGTCCTGGGCGAAGGAGACGCCGTTCTTCAGCTTGGAGGTGCTGCACGAGATGCTGAGAAAGGCGGCTGCCAGGACGAGCAGAACGAATGCGATGCGCTTGATCATGAGTGCTCTTCATGAGGGTTGCGTGATTTTGTCATTCATTGAGCAGGGGGTGTGACGGCTTGTCAAGCCGTGCGGCGCTTGCCCGGCACGCGACGCCGGCGTGAAGGATGTTTGCCAAACGGATTTCCGGCGACGATGATCCACGGCGTCGGGCCGGAAAGCCGGTCGGTCGGGTGCGCAGAACAGAAAGAGGCAAACCATGAAATGGTTCTTCGAGGCGTTCATGAAGTACGCGGTGTTCTCCGGCAGGGCGCGGCGGAAAGAGTACTGGATGTTTTATCTCTTCAACATGATCGCGAGCATCGTCGCGGTGATCCTTGACAGCACGCTCGGTCTTTCGGGCAGCGGCGGTTACGGCGCACTGAGCGGCCTGTACAACCTCGCGATCATCATCCCCACCGTCGCGGTGAGTGTCCGTAGAATGCACGACACCGGGCACAGCGGCTGGTATATGCTCATCCCGCTCTACAACCTGATCCTTGCGTGCACGGAAAGCGACCAGGGATCCAACAAGTACGGCCCGGATCCGAAGAGGGAGTCAGCCGCGAGCGCTCCGGAGGCTTCGGGCGGGGGAACCCCGTAGCCCGGCGACCCCCGCGAGAGGCGGATCCCCTCCCGCACGGGTCCGGTCCTACTCGACCTCCTCCAGCTCGGCCCACTCGTCCTTCACCTCGCGCTGGTAGATGTCCAGGACGATCTGCTGCAGCATGGCCCGGGCGGCCTTCTGGTCCTTGTCCGCCATGCTACTGCGGTGGATGAGCCGCGACAGCTCCCCCAGCAGCTCGGTCGCCTGCTCCATCTTGGGAGGCATGAACTCCAGGTCGGGCCGGGGCCGGCCGCCGGCTGCATCGGGCTCCTCCGCGGCGGACGCCGCTTCGCCGGAGGTCTCCGCCCCGAGGGAGCCGGACCGCAGCAGGAACTGGAACATCTGCAGGGCGCCATCGACGCGCAGGAGGCTCACCTCGTCGAGCCGTTTTATGGAGCGGATGATCCGATCCACGATGGGATTCTCCTCGTGGGCTCCCTGCGCGCTGCCTCCCAGCAGGAGGGTGTCCAGGGACACGTTGTATTCCTTCGCAAGGTCCTCCAGCACGTCGCCCGAGGGCAGCTTGTCGGTGTTCCAGTAGGCCTGCAGGGTCTGGTACTTGTGACCGCGCTTCTTGCAGAACTGGTTGCGGTTCGAACCCGCCTGCTGGAAGACGGTCTGCATCCGCTTGTAGAAATCGTGCATCGGGGCTCCCCCGCGCCTCAGCGCTCGGTGGCTTCGAGCCGGATCGTGTTCACCATCGTGAGCACCCGCCGCAGCTGCTGCTCGTCCATGTCGGCGAGCTTCTGGTAGATCTCCAGGATCTGGGGGCTGGTCTTGCGGAAATCGAGCGCCGACTGCCGGCCGGTGATCAGGTACTCGAGTGTCAGCCCCAGGCTATCCGCTATGGCGAGCGCTCGGTCGGCTGGCGGCATCCTCCTGTACTTCTCCCACGAACTCCACGTGCTCGCCTTGATCCCCGTCTGTACGAGCAGCCAGGAGCGTTTCTTCTCCATCTCGATGAGTTTGACACCAACGCGCTTATAAAATGTTTCCATATATGCGAATATTTTACACATAAACACCAATAAATGTCAATATTTTTTAAAAAGCTTCGGATTTCCCTTGAAATCCAGAACAACCATGATATAGTGCTTCATGTATGAATAAATGTCGCATATGAGAAATAAAATAACCTTATTTTGAGATAGGAGGATCGGGATGAACAACGACATCGTGAAAGGGTTCGACGAGGAACGAGAGGAAAGCCTCAAGATCCGGATCGAGAAGATCGAGCGGTTGCCGAACTGCCTCGCGGTCCATCTCACCGGCTACATCGACGCCTACAACAACAGCTATTTCCAGCGGAAGGCGACGATGGCCGTCGAGGCTGGCTTCACCCGGCTGATCTTCGACATGCGCGGGGTCAACTTCATCGGCAGCACGGGGGTCGGCGGGCTGGTCTTCCTCCTGAAGACCGTGAAGTCGAAGTCCGGCGACATGGTGCTCCAGGAGATGCAGCCCAAGGTCTACGAGGTGCTGCAGCTGCTGGGCTTCTCCCAGTTCTTCGCCCTCACCAACGGGCTTGAAGAGTCCCTCGCCCACTTCTCGCAGAAACCCCCGACGTCCGTGTTCCCGAGGGTCTTCCCGTGCCCCATCTGCGCGGTGAAGCTCCGCGCGGGCCGGGCCGGCAGGTTCCGCTGCTCGCAGTGCCGGACCATCCTCGCGCTCGCCGACACGGGCGCGGTCTCCCTCGGCTGAGCCGCGGCGACAGACATCGTTCGGGGAAGGAGCGTGACATGGGTATGATCGAGAGTGAGCTGTTCCAGGTGATCGTCAGGGACATGAGACGCGAGTTCGAGTGGGAGATGATCGCGGGGATCAGGACGATACGGCTCGAGCTCGAGCTGCTGTCGAAGCAGGACCGCATCGCGGAGCTCGAGCATTCGGAGTGGGCGCACCTGGAGCCGGTGGAGTGAGCTCAGGTCGGGCCGCAATCGGCGAGCGCGGCGAGGCGCGGCCGGTCCTCCCGGTGCGATCCCGCTCCCGCACGGACGCGTAGCAGGAGCGGACAACGAAATACGCAATCTTGGCATTGCGGGCGGCCGATGATGCGGGAGAGCACGAGCGCCTGCGCCTGATTGCTCGCGCCGCCTCCGCACCCGGGCACCGCGAAACGGTTGGCCCAGCACATCCCGAGTGCTATGCTGGGCACATGTCAGCAGCGACCAATCATCGCCTCCAGCCCCGGCGCTTCCAATACACGTTCGCGGCGCACGAGCCCGAGATCCGGGTTGCCAGCGGCGACTCGGTGACGGCGGAGACTCGGGACGCGTTCGGCTACGATCGAGACCGCCGCCCGCTGCCGGAGAGCATGAAGCAGCGCATCGCCGGCACCACGCTCGCGGAGTCGAACCCGCTCATCGGCCCCATCTACGTGGAGGCAGCCGAGGAAGGCGACCTGCTCGCCGTGAGCATCCGCTCCATCCGCCCGACCCGGCGCTTCGCTTTGAGCAAGCAGGGTCCGTGCTTCGGTTCCCTGACGGGGGAGGGACCGGGCAAGGCGCTCCTGTACAACGATCCGGTTCCCCTGATCTGGTACGAGTGGCAGCTGGACCTCGAGCGCGACGTGGCGGTTCTCGACATGCCGGGAAGCACGCTGGGCCGGGCGGAGGTTCCGCTTCGGCCGTTCATCGGCTCGATTGGCGTGGCTCCGCGCTTCGGGCGCGTCGAAACCGCCCTTACTCCCGGGGAATACGGGGGGAACATGGATTTCCGGGCCATCGTCGCAGGCGCGACGCTGTACCTGCCGGTCTGGGTGAAGGGCGCATACCTGAGCTTCGGCGACGTGCATGCCGCGCAAGGGGATGGGGAAGTGAACGGGACCGCACTCGAGGTGACCGCCGAGGTGACACTGCGCATCGAGGTGGTGAAGGGCGGAACCGCGCAGTGGCCGAGGCTGGTCGACGAGCGGCACATCATGTCCATCGGCAGCGGCCGACCCCTCGAGGACTGCATCCGCATTTCCCAGATCGAGATGCTGGGGTGGCTCACCGGCGAACACGGTTTCCGAAGAGACGAGGCATGGCAACTCATGGGCCAGGTGGGCGGGATCCGGGTCGCCAACATCGTGGATCCTGCCTACACGGCCGCCACGCTATTCCCGCGGCGGTATCTACCGGGAGCCTGATCCGAGGGTCGCCGGTCTTCCGCGTGTACCCGCCTACAACTGCCGGCCGGTTGTTCGCGGGATCCCGGGTGCGTGCACGGGGTGGAGCGATGCCGAGGACCGGCCGCGCCCGGCGAGCGCGGCGAGGCGCGGCCGGTTGTAGCGCTGTGCGACGATGCACGGCAGGTTCACCGCGAGGGCGTACGGCGCCATGGGCCATGCCACGTACCACGGGTTCCACACGAAGAACAGCGGCACCAGGGCGAACACGAGCCAGTGGCACAACTCGGCCCGGCAGGTCTCCCGCACGAACGTGCGGCAGTACTCGGGCGAGCGGCCGGTCATCCGGCGCTTGCGGAACCCGGTCCGAAACAGGGCTGCCCCGTCGGGCAGCAGGCGCTTCCAGGTCTTGATCAGGAACACCCGGGCGTACACCCTGCCGCCGCGCTCCCAGCGCCGTGCGCGGTACAGCCACCCGGCGGGGTTGAACCACGCGAGCGGCAGCCGGCTGGAGAAGAAGGAAACGCCGAGGTGAATCGCGAGCCAGGCTCCGGCGTTCAGCAGGATGGTCCAACCGACAGATAGCTCAGGTGGTGCCATGGGAGCGTGCCATGCGCCGACGGTATGCGCGGGCGGTGGTCGGGTCAAGGCGCGGCGGCGGGGGGCGATGCTTCAAGAGACCGGCTCCGAGGAGCCTGCTCCGGGCAGCGCCTTGCGCCCGGCCGCGTATCCGCCCTTTCTCTGCCGTGGTATCGTAGGCCGGCATGAGCGCGTCGCGGATCGTCATGATCGTCTATACCGCCGTGCTGCTGCTGCCGGGGTTGTTCTGCCTCTGGCGCTTGCCACGCTGTCGGCCGGCCGCGGTGGGCGGCGGCCGCCGGACCGCGCAGCGCTCGC
>JAPLSM010000412.1 GCA_026398635.1 Spirochaetota bacterium
GATGCTCTGCGAGCGCGGCATCCGCACCTTCGAGACGCACACCCGCAACACCCTCGACATCGGCGCGGTGCCCGCCATCAAGCGCCTCTCGCACCTGCCGATCCTGGTCGACCCCAGCCACGCCATGGGCGACTGGCACTATGTGGCTCCGGTCTCGCTTGCGGCCCTCGCAGCCGGCGCCGACGGCCTGCTGGTTGAGATCCACCCCGAGCCTGCCCTGGCGAAGTCCGACGGGAAGCAGACGCTCACCTTCCCGCGCTTCGAGGCGCTGCTCGGGCGCCTGCGCGCCATCGCCCCGCACCTCGGGGTCGAGGTTGTGTAGAGCCGGGCCAGGAAGCGGCGACGGCAGCCGGCGCTGAGAGGTGAGTGGTGAGCGGTGCGGCTTCCCCTTGAGGAACACCGCCGGCATGGGGTATGGTAGTCACCTGAGGAGTACCGTCATGGCGAAAAAGGCCCTGCTTTCCGCGTGCATCCTCCTCGCCGCTCTGGCTGCCTGGTCCGGCGACGTGGCGCAGTTCGACAACCTCGGCTTCTCGTCGGACGGCAGGTACTTCATGTTCGGCCAGCACGGCATCCTCGAGAAGACGTCGTACCCGTACGCCGAGCTGTACATCGTGGACGTGCCCGCCAACGCCTTCGCGCCGCAGGGCGTGAAGAAGGTGTCGTACACGAAGGGGGTTGAACCGGGCGCGACCGGCCTCGGGGCGCTGCTGAACGCCCTCGGCGACGCGGCGGCCCAGAAGCGGCAGTACCGGATCGACCACCTCATCACCGGCCGGCTGCTGTACCTGCTCGTGGACGGCGTGAACCCGGCGGAGACGCTCGAGTTCCGCGACTTCCAGGCCGGCACGAAGTACGCGGTGACGCTCGTGCAGACCTCGGGGACGAAGGACGGGCAGCCTGCCGCCGCCTTTTCTCTCAGAATTACCGTGACCGGCAAGGACGGGAAGGCGAAGGACTACACGGTCGGCAATGCCGGCCTCGCCCGGGCCGGCGTGAAGGCCTACCGGGTGAAGCAGGTCGTTCTCGGCCCCGACGGCGCCGCGCTGGTGTTCGTCATCCAGAAGGAAGAGGCTGACGGCCAGAGCGTCAACATCCGGTACATGGTGGAGACCGTCCGGCTCCAGTAGGCACCACCTGAAGCTCGCCTGGACCGGCCACCTCTAGCACGGGCGCAGCCCGTGCGGGCCCGGGCGTCCCAGACCCATTTTCGGAGGACCATCGCATGGCAGAGAAGATCACCCCGCGCGCTACCGACTACTCGCAGTGGTACATCGACATCGTGCTGAACGCGAAGCTCGCCGACTACGCGCCGGTGAAGGGGTGCATGGTCATCCGGCCCCGGGGCTACGCGCTGTGGGAGCGCATCCAGGCCGGCCTCGACGGCCTGTTCAAGGAGACGGGGCACGTCAACGCGTACTTCCCCCTGCTCATCCCCGAGAGCTTTATCAAGAAAGAAGCCGAGCACATCGAGGGCTTCGCGCCCGAGCTCGCCGTGGTCACCCACGGCGGCGGCGAGAAGCTGGAGGAGCCGCTCGTGATCCGGCCGACCTCCGAGACGATCATCTGGGCCATGTACAAGAAGTGGATCCAGAGCTGGCGCGACCTGCCCATTCTCATCAACCAGTGGGCGAACATCGTGCGCTGGGAGAAGCGCACCCGGCCGTTCTTGCGCACGCGCGAGTTCCTCTGGCAGGAGGGTCACACCGCGCACGCAACCGCGGAGGAAGCGCGGGAGGAGACGCTGCGCATGCTCGGCGTCTACCGGCGCTTCGCCGAAGAGTGGATGGCGATCCCCGTGCTTTCAGGCGTGAAGACCGCGTCCGAGAAGTTCGCCGGCGCGGTCGACACCTACGCCATCGAGGCGATGATGCAGGACGGTAAGGCCCTGCAGGCCGGCACCTCGCACTTCCTCGGCCAGAACTTCGCGAAGGCCTTCGACGTCACCTTCCAGACGAAGGACAAGACCCTCGACCACGTGTGGGCCACCTCGTGGGGCGTCTCGACGCGCCTCATCGGCGGTCTCATCATGATGCACTCCGATGATAAAGGGCTGGTGGTGCCCCCGCGCATCGCGCCCACCCAGGTCGTCATCGTGCCGATCTTCAAGACCGACACGAAGGCCGCGGTGGTCGGCTTCGCCGCGAAGCTCCGCGACGCCCTCTCGGCCGCGGACGTACGCGTGGTGCTGGACGACGACGACCAGAACACCCCGGGCTGGAAGTTCTCGGAGTACGAGCTGCAGGGTGTGCCCCTGCGCATCGAGTGCGGGCCGCGCGACATCGAGAAGGGTCAGGTGGTGATCGCGCGCCGGGACACCGGCGAGAAGGCGTTCGTCCCGGTCGCCGAGGTGCCGGCCCGGGTGGCCGCGCTGCTCGAGATCGTGCAGCAGGCCCTGTTCGACAAGGCGCTCGCCTTCCGCAAGGCGAGCACCCGGCGTACGGACGACTACGCGGAGTTCCGGAGGCTCGTCGAGGGTCCGGGCGGCTTCATCGAGAGCGGCTGGTGCGGCGACCCAGCCTGCGAGGCGAAGGTGAAGAACGAGACCATGGCCACGATCCGGGTGCTGCCGATCGGGCAGTCCGCACCGGAGGGCGCCTCGTGCGTGGTGTGCGGGAAGAAAGCTGCGCACCTCGCCACGTTCGCCCTCGCGTACTAGCTCCCCCATGCGCCGGCGCCCGATCGCGGCCGCCTGCCTCGCCCTGCTCGCCCTTGCCGGCTGCGCGCGCTCGGGCACCGGACGGGCCGCAGGCCGCCCAGAAGTCGACCCGGACGCCCGGTTCTTCCAGCTCGCCGGCGGCATCTTCGACCGGGTCGCCGGACCTTCCGGGTTCAAGCGGCGGTCCCCGCGACCGTGGACCGTGCAGGAACGCATCGCGGACCTCGCTTTTGTCGGCGACACCCTGTGGCTCGCGGTGAACAGCCACGGCCTGGCCTCCGTGGTGCCCGGCGACCCCCCGTCGTTTGCCGCGCGCTACGACGACTGGCTGTTCCCGTACCGCACCATCACGACCCTCGTGCCGGGCCAGGGTTCGCTCACCTGCCACCTGTACTACAACGCCACGCTGAACACGGCAGCCCGCGAGAGTCTGAAGGCCGAGGGCATCAGCTTCCTGCGCTTCGAGATCGGCATCGACGACTACGTCGTGCTCCTGCCGCCGTTCCAGCGCCGCAATCCGGAATGGGAGGCTGTCGGTGTCGCGCCGCTCGCCAACGGCGAGTTCCTGGTGGAGTGGAAGCTCGCGGCCGACGAGACGAGCTTTGCCTGGACGCGGTTCGTGCCGCTCACGTTGGCCGAGGCACCCTCCACGCGCGAGGCCTACCGGCAGGCCCTCGCAAGTTCACCGGCCGACGGTGCCGCCGTGTCCGGGGGTGTGCGGCTCCTCTTCGACGCGTGTCTCGCGGAGCTCGCGGCGAAGGGTGTGCGGGCCGGCGGCACCGTCACCGTGCTCTTCGTCGTGCGCGAGCAGAACGCGGCCCTGAAGCACACCTTCCGGACGGGGACCGGCGACGCGTTCGTGACCGTGCCGGTGTTCCTCGCGACGGAAGCAGGCCGGGCGCTCCTGCCGGACGGAAGGGTCGTGTCGCTCGGCGCTGACGGCACGAAGGATGTGCTCGAACTTCCGGCGCTTCCCTCCGGTTTCCGCTACACCGACCTCGCACGCTCCGGCGGGCACCTCGTGGTCCCGTGGGAGGAGGTCCGGTTCCCCGACGTCGGGGCGGCCGGCGTCCTGTTCTACCGGCTCCCCGCGGAAAAGTAGCCGGCCCACCACCGCGCGAACGCGGCGCAGCCCTGTTCCGGGTATCGAAGGAGTTGCGGCGGTGGATCCGGGCCGTCCCGGGCGCTACCGGGCCAGCTCCAGGATCGCGCGAACGTCCGCCGCTGCGAGCTTCACGAAGTTCCCGCGCGGGCCGCTCTCCGTGCATTTGCGCGCCATCT
>JAPLSM010000222.1 GCA_026398635.1 Spirochaetota bacterium
GGTCGTGAAGGGCCGGCGGTTCAACTGGGACTGCACGGGCCTGGTGCTGGCCATCTACTGGTACGCGGGCATCGACCTCGCCCGCGACTTCGGCCGCTATGCCGGAGGCGGCGTCAGCCGTCTCTACCGGACTCTGCAGGATGCCTCGTTGCTCTACACCACGCGCGAGCCGATTCTCGGCGACCTGGTGTTCTGGGATGATACCTACGACGCCGACAGCGACGGCGCCTGGGACGACCCGCTCACGCACGTGGGCATGGTGATGGAGACCGCGGCCAACGGCACCCTCTCCTATGTGCACCTCAACTACCGTAAAGGCATCGTGATCGAACAGATGAACCTGCGCGAGCCCGACGTGCACCGGCGCGTGAAGAACGGTAAAGTGACGATCGTCAACTCGCCCCTGCGCATGGCTGAAGCCGGCAGGGAACATCCTGACCAGTGGCTGGCAGGCCAGCTCTACCGGGTGCTCGGCATGGGATACCTATACTCCCCGCGCTGAGGACGGCACGGCGATCGGCGGTGGCGTGCATTAACCCCACCGGGCAGCCCGGCCGCGGTCATGTTCAGGTGTACGTGTCGACGAGGCTCGAGATCCTCAACCGCCGGCGGAAAGCCCCTGCAGACAGCCGTTCGGCCGGCGCGACCCGGATCAAGGCCGGATGCCCCGGGCGGAGGTTGACGAAGTTGTCGGAGCAGCGTGCGTCCGTGTCTCCGAGCTCGATCCACGCCCACAGAGCCGGGTGCGCAGCGGACAGCTCCACCCGGTAGCCCTCACCCTCGGCGGTGGACCGGGCTTGGATGCCCGGGTCCTGAAGCTCGAGGTGCTTGGGCCGGGCGAACAGCACGAGGTTCGACGACACCTCCTGCCCCCTGCGCTCCAGGGCGAGCCAGACGAGCAGGTCCCGCGGCCCCCGTTTGTCGAGGTGTCGCTTCACGTCGATCGTTCCGACGAGACGCGAGGAGCACCCGGCCGCTGAAACGGGCAGGCTGCCGCCGTCGAGCCGCTCTCCAGCCACGGTGGTGAGCTCCCAGGAAACGGTCCCCTCGAACGGTTCGCGCAGGTCGCTGGTGACGTGCACCTCCACGGTGCCGCCCGCAGGGTCTTCCACGCCCGACACGAGCACGGGTGCGAAGAACCTGCGCCGCCAGTGCTCCACCGCGTACTTCATGGCCATGGCCTGCAGCACCTGGCTCAGGCGCAGCGTCGCGTCGAAGCCGGCCGGCATCCGAAACCAGTCCAGCAGGTACTGGATGATGACCGTATTGCCGATGCCGCTGCGCTGGTGGCGCTCCCTCACCCAGCTGGTCACATTGCGGTCATCCGGGTCGGTATAGCCCCGGACAGTGCGGGGCTCGGGGAAGCTCTGGAACCCGAACTCGCTGTTGAACCGGTGCCCGCACGTCCGGTACCACTCGAAGGGCTTGCGGCCGTGCCACACCTCCCACAGGTGCGCGTCGCCCGATGCGGGATCGTTGAAGTTGCGGCGGTCGCCGACCGGCGTGTGCGGGCTCGCCGGCCAGTAGTCCCGGTCGGGATCGACTTCACGCACCACGTCGAGCAGGAGCCGGTCGAAGAGCCGGCCGTAGTCCTCCCAGCTCATGGTCCGGTCGGTCCACGCGTCGCCGACGAGGCCCTGCTCGAGCTCGTTGTTGCCGCACCACAGGGCG
>JAPLSM010000198.1 GCA_026398635.1 Spirochaetota bacterium
ACAGGATCTCTCCCGTGGCATGCAACAGCACCTTCATCTCCGGCGGCTTTGGTTTTCTGGGGCAGCATATCGTCAAGGCGGTCCACGACCACGACCCTCATGGCGACCTGCGCGTGCTCGTGCGCACTCCGCGCCGAACTCTGTTGGGTATCGAGTCGATGCCGGGTGTACGGCTGATATCCGGCGACCTGAGCCGACCCGAAACTTTTGCCGGCGAGATGGAGGGAGTGGACACGGTGATCCACAGCGCAGCGCTGGTGTCCTTCAAACGATGGGACGAACAAGCCTTGCGCCGGTCGAACATCGCCGGAACGAACAACCTGCTTCAGGCCGCCCTTGATCACCAATGCCGCAGTTTCGTATTCATCAGTTCGATTTCGGCCATCGGCCGCGAGGCCGGCCGTCTTTCCGACGAGACAATGATCCCCGATCTCGAAGAGAAGCGATGCACCGACCTCTACGGGTACAGCAAGCTCGTGGGGGAGCGCGCCCTGCAGGCCCAGGCCCACCGCATGCGCGTCATCATCCTGAATCCGAGCGTCCTGCTCGGCCCCGGGTCGCGCTTCATCGAACAGATCGCTACCTTGCTCCGCTGGATCCCCGTCCTCCCGATGCTCACCACCCTGAACAGCTTCGTGGATGTGCGCGATGTGGCTCACGCGGTGGTGCTGGCGTTGACCGAGGGGCGAAGCGGCGAGCGCTACATCGTCACAACGGAGAACGTGGACATGCTGGGGTTCACGCGAACGGTACTGGCGGTGATGGGCAAGAAAGTCCCGGTATTCCCCGCCCCCCGCAGCCTGCTCGTACTGGGCAATGCGCTGGTGGGGCTGCTCGACGCGCTGCACCTCAATCCCGGTGTGAGGAGAATCCGGGATATCAATGTCGACAAGGCCTACACCGCTGACAAGATCCGCCGGGAGATGGGCTGGCTGCCCGCCTTCTCCCTGGAACAATCGCTGCGAGATACGCTGTCGCCTTTCGGCGACGGTAAACGACGATGAGCGTGCGAGGAAGGATCGCCCTGGTCACCGGGGCAGCCAACGGGTTGGGCCACGCGGCATTCCTGTCAAAGGCATCGGGCACCACATGACCGATAGCTCTAGCAGCCTTCGAAAAAACGCAGAATGTACAAACACTCACCTAAACAGCATCGATAAGAATTTAATTAAGTTTATATCTTGTATTTATTAATTATATTAATTTAGTACTTGATTTATTTTATAAATTGATGTAGTTTTGCTTCGTCATGAATACTGATTGGCAGGATTTGACCAGGATCACGCAGGGAAAGCCGTTTACCGTCGAGCGGGTACGGATGGAGGATTCCGGGATCGCCTTGGAGGGGAGCTTCGAGCTGCCCCCGCTGGCGCGCCTGACTCTAGAGGACCAGGTGTTCGTGACAGCGTTCGTGCGTTGCCACGGCTCCATCAAGGAGATGGAACAGCTGTTCGGCGTCAGCTACCCCACGGTGAAGAACCGGCTGGCTTCCCTAGCCGGGAGATTGGAATTCGTGGACATCAACCCTCCAGCGTCCCACATCGAAACGCTGGCGAGATTGGAAAAGGGGGAGATCTCCACGGAGCAAGCCCTGAAAATCCTGGGAGGAGAGTGATGGTCCCCATGACCATGCGCCTGGACGTGCGAAACCAGGATCGGAAGGGGGTGCGGCTGTTCTTTCCGGTGATAGTGTTGTGGATCATCGCATTCGCCCTCCTGATCGCGATCCTCCCCCTCGTGCTTGTCGCGGCGCTGGTCACGCTCCGCTGGGGGCCGGGGATCCGTCTGCTGCTGTTCTTCCCGGTATTCTTCGGAACGGTCTTTGCCATGTCAGGTCTCCGTGTGGATATCGCGAGCCACGGGAGCAAGACGGTTTTCATCTCTTTCGATTGAGGAGGAAGGAAATGAGCGAGGAAACGAAGAAGATCCTGGAAATGCTCCACCAGGGAAAGATCGGCGTGGAGGAGGCGGAGAAGCTCCTGGCTGCGGTTTCACCGGTGGTCCCATCCCCCGAAGGCTCGGTCACGGGCATCGGGGCCAGGAAATACCTGCGTATCCAGGTCGAGCCCGACCAGGGATCGGGGGGGGACAGGGTCAATGTCCGCGTGCCCATGAAGCTTATCCGCGCAGGCCTGAAGCTGGCCGCCTTCCTGCCGCGCGACGCGCAATCCCAGGTGAACCACGCACTGAAGGAGAAGGGGATGGACCTGGACCTGTCCAAGCTCACGCCCGAAGACCTCGAGGAGCTCGTGGCCAACCTCAACGACCTGACCGTGGATGTCGAGGGGAAACAGAAGGTCCGGATCTACAGCGAGTGATGCGGACGGCAGCCCGCGGGCAGCCACGGCCGTCAGGTGAACGTGGTCACCTGCCGGCTGTCCCGGGACCGTCAGAGGAAGCGCGCCAGCACCATGCCCAGCGAATACAGGCCGCCCAGGAGGCCGAGGGACAGCCGGTTGGCGACATCTGCCGCGCGCGGCGTCGGCCGCAGAGCGAACGTCACGTTGATCGCCGTGCCGGCAGCCGCGATCGAGGCGAGGCACCCCAGCCATCCCGGGCCCAGGCCGCCGAACCAGTACATCGCGGCGCCCGCCAGGTAGGCGAGGGTCTCGAAGGTGAACAGGAACGCGATCGACGCGCGAATGCCGAAGCGAAGCGGGATCGTGCGGGTTTCCGCGCGCGCATCGTCCTCGATATCGCGCACGTCGCCCAGGACCCTGCCGCCGGTCATGGCGAGGAGCAGGAAGAGCGCGGTGAGCCCGAGCCCGACGCTCGGAGGCCCGGCAGCGAGTCCGCCGAGCAGGGCGTACAGCCCCTGCAGGGCGCCGAGGCTGACGGCGCGGGGGATGGGGCCGTCCAGGATGCCGAAGCCGAGACCGGCCACGACGAGGACGATGCCCGCGGCGCTCGCGAGCGCGGGCCACCCCAGGAGCAGCGCGAGGACACCCGCCCCGGCCAGCAGGAGGGCGATCAGGATCCTGCCCGTCAGCGGGGCGAGCGTCCCGGCGGAAAAGGGGTTCGACGAACGCCCACCGGCCCCGTCCTTCCCCAGGTCGAACAGGTGATCGAGCAGGAAGCAGCCCATGCTGAGCAGCCCGGCCGCACCGGCGGCAAGCGCGATCCTGGCCGTCGAGGTGCCGAAGCCGAAGGCGGTCGTGCCCGACACCACGACCATCATGAGAACACGGGCGAGCCTCAGCTGATCGAAGACCTGCGCGGCCCGTGACGGCACCCTGGCCCCCGTTTCCGTGTGCGTTCCGGCATGCGCCCCCGACTGGTCGAGGGTCTTAAGCATGGGCGGATTCTACATTGTCGCCCGCGATCTCACCACCAGGACGCCGAGCAGGTACACGGTGTAGACAGCCAGCCACAGGAAGGGCTTGAGACCGGGCAGGAACCTCGCCGGGCGTGAGACGACTGGCTCGACGCAGCCGTCAGCGGCTGCTTCGAGCACCCAAGCGGGCGCCAGGACCATCGAGCTGTACACGGAGATGAACTGCCAGAACGCGAGCCCGAAGCTGTGCCCATGATGGCTGGCACGATCAGGCCGCCCACAGCAGCACGGCCGCCGCAGAGTACCGCTGCGAGCGCTGGACCCGCACGAATATCCACACCATGCCCGCGTACCACGGCATGGTGAGCAGCCAGTCCATGAACAGGTTGGGGTGCGTGGCCACGCCCTCGGCGCGCGAGCAAGGGCAGCCAGGCCTGCCGGGTGAGGTACAGCAGCAGCGTGTACGCCCCGCTCGCCTCGATCGAGAAGACCAGGGTGAGGTTGCGGGGTGTCCGATCGCAGAGGAGCGAGATGCCGAGCCCGATCTACGCCCAGGCGATGCCCGCGACGACGAGCCAGCGAAGCCAGCGGGGGGAAGCGCGCATCGGGCCGCCGGGTCCGGCTACCCCTTGCCGTCCCGGTCCTGGTACACCCGACTGCCCACGGTGCCCCGCTGCCCCTGGTACTTGCCCGCGTAGGGTTTTCGCGTGCTCTGGTCCATGAAGGCGAACACGATCTGGCAGATGCGGCGCCCCGCCTGCAGGCGGATCGGGAGGCGGTTGGCGTTGAACAGCTCCAGGGTGATGGTGCCCTCGAAGCCCGGGTCGACCCACCCCGCGTTCTGGATGAACAGGCCCATGCGGCCGATCGAGCTCCTGCCCTCAACGAAGGCGGTCACGTTGGAGGGGATGCGCACGAACTCCACCGTGGTGGCGAGCAGGAACGTGTGCGGCGGAAGGAGGATCTCGTCCTTTTCAATCGCGATGTAGGGAAGCTCCGTGTCGAGGCTAAGGCTCTCGAGGGTGTTCTCGTCGATCTTAAGGAACGACCGGCCCAGACGCAGGTCGATGGACGCCGGCTGAATCTGGTAGCCCTCGATGGGCTCCACGGCGATGGCCCCCTCGGCCATCATGCGCTTCAGGGTTTCGTCCGAGATGATCACTGTGCGGCTCCTTCGTTAGTGGGGAGGAGGCCGTGCCTCCTCTTCAGCTCCAGCACCCTGGCCGTACCCCGGTCCACATCGGTCATCGCGATCGCGCCCGAGCTGACGAGGGCGGCCAGTGCGTCGCGCAGGCCGAGCGCGTCGCTGGTGTCGCGCGCGAGGATGATGTCCACGTCGGCGGCGAACAGGCGGGCGAGCACCTCGTCGGCCGGGTAGGCGCCGCGCAGCGCCCGCATGCCGATCGAGTCGGAGATCACCACGCCGTCGAAGCCGAGCGCCGTCCGCAGCAGATCTTTCACGATCGGGGCGGAGAAGCTGGCCGGGTCGCGCGGGTCGAGTGCGGGGTAGAGGATGTGGGCGGTCATGATCGCCTCGGCGCCCGCAGCGATCGCGGCCTTGAACGGCGCGAGGTGCCGGTCGAGCTGCGGCCCGCGGCCGAGGGCGACCACCGGCAGCTTCACGTGCGAGTCTTCGCTCGTGGCGCCGTGGCCGGGGAAGTGCTTCGCCGCCGCGATGACGCCGGCCCGGGCGGTTCCCCTCAGGAACGCCGCGCCGAGCTCGCCGACCTTCGCGGGGTCGGCACCGAAGGCCCGGTCGCCGACGATCGAGGAGTCGGCCCGGTCGGAGAGGTCGAGCACGGGCGCGAGGTTCATCGTGATTCCAACCGACAAGAGATCCCTGGCCATGAGGTAGGCCGTTGCCTCGACGTACGCGGGGTCGCCGCCCGAGCCGATGTACCACGCGGCCGGGAACTGGACGAACGTGGAAAACGAGCGGAACCGGTTGACCCTGCCGCCCTCCTGGTCGATCGAGACGAGGAGGCCGATGCGGGTCGGCGAGCCCCGGGCGAAGCCCTGCAGTCCCTCGATGTACGCGGCGAGCTGGTCCCGGTCGACGATGTTCTGCTGCGTGACGGTGATGCCGCCGAGAGCGCCCTCGACGACGAGCCGTTGGGCCACTTTTCCGGCAGTGGTGCCTGGCACGGCGGTCATGATGCGCTGGCCGAGTTTCTGCTCGAGGGTGAGCGTGGCGAGCAGCGCGGGCACCGGGTCGGCGGCCGCAGCTGTCCCGGCGGGGAGGCGGGACGGGGAACAGCCGCAGAGAAGAATGGTCGCCGCGAGGAGGATGACGGGCATGGAGGAGTGGAGGATGGGGGACTCGAACCCCCGACCTATAGATTGCGAACCTATCGCTCTACCAACTGAGCTAATCCCCCCAAAGAACGATGCGCGCCCCTTGCCCGGCTTCTGCGCCGGCCGGCTCCGAGGCGCGTGGAGATACTAACGAACCGGGGCCGTTTCGGCAAGATGGGAGATGCGCGGTCACGTATCGGTAAGGAACGGGCAGGCTTCGGCCTCGGAGACATCCATGAACCTGACCTCGCGTCCCTCGCACTCGGCCGTTCCGGCGCAGCCCTCGGTGTAGACGATGGCCCCCGGGGCCTCGGGATAGGCGGCGAGGAATTTCCTCAAGCCCGGAGGGATTTCCGCTGTTCTCGCTCCTGCCTTCACTTCGATGGGATGCGGGATCCTGTTCTTTACGAGCACGAAGTCGACCTCGCTGCCGGATCTGGTGCGCCAGAACCGCAATTCGGCATTCGGCGGCAGGGCGCGGATGATCGCGAGGGCGACGAAGCTCTCGAGGATGGAGCTCCGGTCGCCGCGCGAGCCGACCGCAGAAAAATCCCTGAGCAGCATGTTGCGTATCCCGAGATCGAAGAAGTAATGCTTGCGGGATTTCTTCAGCTCGTTCGCTAGGTTGGCCGAGTGGCTGTGCACGGGATGGCACACGTAAGTTGCCTCAAGGATGTCCAGGTACCGGGCCACCGATGGCTCCGAGAGTCGGATTTCCCGCGCGAGGTTGGCGGCTGACACGACGGACCCCTGGGCCTGCGCGAGCAGGACGAGCATGCTGTTGAACGCGCGCATGTTCTCCTCGCGCACGAGCGACTTCACGTCCTTGAGGAGGTACGCCGAGACCACGTCCCTCAGGAGGGCCATGCGGTCGGCCGGTGTCCGCTCGTGGACCAGCCCCGGCATCCCGCCCCAGACGAGGTGGTCGGCGAAGGCGGCACCCGGCACCTGGTCGCACTCGTCGCGGAAGGAGAGGGGATGGACGATGGAGAGGCGGTACCTGCCAGCGAGGCTTTCCTTCAGGTGCGCATGGATGGCCGGCGACGAGGAGCCCGAGACATAGACCTTCGGACCGGCCCGTGAGTCGTGCAAGGTCTTGAGCAGGCGCCCGGCGTCCTTGAGGTAGTGGAACTCGTCGAGGAACACGACGTCCGCCGCGCTGCGCAGGAACGAGACGACATCCCGGTTTTCCCGGTTGAACAGCGGAAGGTGCTCTGGATTCTCCAGGTCGAACCACGCGGTGCTCCGTCCCCTGGCGGCAGCTTCGCGCTCCAGGGCGTGCAGGAGGTGCGTTTTCCCCACCTGGCGGGGACCGACGAGGACCGACACGAAACGACGGTCCATTTCGGCCGTAAGCTGCGGGAAAAGCGTTCGCTCGATTTCCACGTGACAAATCCAAAGCAATGGTTTGGAAATGTCAAATCGGGCGAAGGCGTGCCGAGAAACCCCGTTGGGCAGCGGGCGCGGGCATCGGGCCGCGGCGTCGTGTCGGCGCGGCGTACCCACGCGCCGCGACGATCGTCCGATGCTACAGCAGCCCGATCCGCAATCCGAAGCTGAGCTTGCTCACCGTCCCGCCCTCGACGTCCGAGGAGATGAACCAGAGCTGGTACTCCGTGTACAAGGCCCAGGTGTTCAGCGCGCGCCACGGTTCGATCGTGAACTTCGCGAACTCGAGCTGCGCCACGACCGCCCCCAGCACGAGGCCCTCGTCGGTGAACTCAATGCGGTCCTGGGACATGGTGAAGTACGAGAAGTTCGCGCCCACCGCGAGGGACATCGAGAAGAAGTCCCACGAGGGCCCGAAGAAGTAGCTGAACGGTACCGTGGCGAGGTTCGCGAGCAGCTTCGCCCCGAGCACGAGGCCCGTGAATCTTCCCGTCGGCGCCATCCCGAGCTGCATTTGCAGCTTGATGTTGTCCTCGAAAAAGGTGAGGCCCAGCCCCACGTCCCACCAGGTGGCGCCCATGGTGTGCGCGTCGAGGTAGAGGCCCTGGATGAACGAAGGGACCTGGTAGCGGCTCTTGTCTCCCTGGCGCAGGCTGACCGTCACTTCCTTCAGCCCGGATTCGTCGTACGCCGTGCCCATGAGCTGCACGGACTCGTTGAACCGGCCGCCTTCCTGGGGCTCGCGCAGGGTCACCTGCGGCGCCCGGGTGTCGACGGTGAGCTGCACGCGCGTCACGGCGACCTCGCCTCCGGCGAACGTGGCCTTCACGAGAAGGCGCAGCGGCCCGTTGGGAATCTGCTCGCTCTCCAGCCGGTAGCGCCACGCTTCCCGGCCGTCGGCCTCGAGGAACGAGGCACCGTTGTCCATGCTGATCTCGACCAGGCTCACCGCCCGGCCGGGATCCGGCTTCACAGCCCTGCCCTTCGCGTCGACCGTCGGCTCGGCGCTCTCGTCCGCCAACCATCCCGCCGTGCCCGAGAGGTACGGCCGGCCGGTGACGTAGTCCCCGGCGGCGAACGAATCGATCTTCACCCAGGGGCCGAACTTCACGAACTGCACCGTGCGCGCCTCCGAGACCAGGCGCACGCCCCCGGCGATCGTTGCCTCCACGGCGAGGGTGATGTCGCCGGCCTTGAGATCCTGCGGCTTCACCAAGAGGTCGAAGTAGCCCTCCGCATCCAGCACGGTCGTGTCGATCGGCTGGCCTCCGGCCAGGACGATCACGTTCTTCCCGTCCGTCGGAGACTGGGTCAGTACCCTCCCGCTCACCATGAAGGGGCCGGCGATGCGCTCGCCGGTGGCGGGATAGAGGATCTGCACGCGCTCCGCCTCGCCCGGTCGCTTCACGAAGTTGCGCGACACGTAGCTCTTGTTGCCCGCCCGGTCGGCAGCCTCGATCTGAACGTTGTACCATCCGGCGGCGAGGCCCTTGATGTCCACGTCCTGGGCGAGGATGCCCGCCCGGGTGAGCGCCACCTCCACGGGTTTCGCGCCCGCAGCCGTTCCCACCATGGGGGTGATGCTGACCGCCAGTGACGACACGCCAATGGAGTCCCGGGTGCTGCCGTCGAGGTGCAGCGTGTCGGCGAACACCTCGCCGTCTCCGGGAGAGTCGACCACGAGCTCGGGCGCGTGGTTGTCGATGTTGATCGTCGTGGTGTACAGGCCTTCGGCGCCGGTGGCATCCACGGCCCTCACGAGCACCGCCTGCGTGCCGTCGGCGAGCAGGCGCGTGTCCAGCTGGTACTGCCAGGTGTCGGTGCCCTGCACCCGATTGAAGCTCAGGCCGTTGTCGAAGGAAATCCGCACCTCGGCGATCCCGTTCGGGTCCTTGCTCGTGCCCTTCAAGTCCACGATGTCCCGCAGGTGGTCGCTGATGCGGGGGTAGCCGAGCGACGAGACGGGGTCGGACCGCGAGACCTTGAACCGGGCCTTCGCCACCACGCTCATGACGCCGCCCAGGTCCTCGGCCTTCACCTCCACCACGTGCTCGTTGTCGGACAAATCCGCGATGGACAGCGGTACGCTGAAGTTGTTGCCGCCCCCGAGGCGCTGGAACTCGGCGTTGTCGATGCGGTACCAGACCGCCTGCACGCCGTCGTCGTCGAAGACCATGCCGGACAGCACGAAGTCGTCGCGCAGCAGCTCCCCGTCCGCCGGCACCTGGATCTGGGCCACCGGGATGTCGCTCTCGGTGTTCACGGTCAGCTGGGGCTTCACTTCCGCTGGGTTGCCCGCCGCGTCGGCGCATCGCACCAACAGAGCGCCGGCGGCGATCTTCGAGAGGTTGACATCGAAGGAGAATAGGGGGCCGTGGCCGACCTCGCGGAGGGTCTTCCCGTCCTCGCTCGCCTCCACGAGCGCGATGGCGCCCGCGTCGTCCGCCCGGCCCACGATGGTGACGAGGCCGTTCACTTCGTCCTGGGGCCGGGGCGAGAGGATGGAGAGGACCGGTGCCGTGACGTCCTTGTGGAACGGCACCTCGGTGACCGCCTGGTTGCCCGCGGCATCGGAGGCGCGGACCGCGAGGAGGTGCGGTCCCTCCTCCTGCGCCACCAGGGGGATGAGCACGGCGAAGTGGCGGCCGGTGCCGTCCGCCCTGGTCTGTATCGGGGCGAAGGCGCCGCCGTCGATCGCGTACTCGACTGCGGAGATGCCACCGGCATCCGTTGCCGCTCCCACCAGGCGCAGCTCGGTTTTCTGCCATGCGCCCACGACCGGAGCATCGAGCGAGAGGGCGGGGGGCGTGGCGTCCGTCGAGAAGGTGATCGGGTCGCTTGCGACGAGGCTGCCGTCGGCGGCCGTTACCCTGATGCGGGTAGGAGAGGTGGCGCCCGAGCCCGCCGCGCTCACGCGGAAAACCTGCCCTTCCACGGCGAGCGAGAGGAGCGCGCTCGGCGGGTCGAGCTCGGCCTTCTGGATGGCCCCTCCCGTGACGTAGCCGGCGAGCGGACCGTCGACGAGCTTCAGATTTCCGTCGGACCCGAGCCTGCCGTCAACGAGCACGATGCCCAGGCTGGCCGGCTCGGCGCCTGCGAAGAGGAACGTGCGGAACTCCGTTGCGCCGCCGAAGCCGTCGGTCGCCTTGATGGCGACGTCAACGCGCCCTGAGGAGAGAGCCTTCGGCAGGACGATGTCAAATAAGCGCTCGGTGTCCGTCGCGCCCTTCTTCAGGGACAGGGCCTTGGTCGCGCCGCCTCCCAGGGTGTAGTCCGCCTGCAGGGTGCCACCCGTGAACGCGATGGTACCCGAGAGCCTGCCGTCCTTGTCGGCCGAGAAAACAGCGCCCGGACCGAAAGTCGCGGCGCCCGCCGTCTGGGTGAGCGTGTCGAGGCGGATGACGGGGGCCGGGCCCGCCTTCGTGAAGGCGGTCTCCACCGGCAGCCCCACGACGCCGTTTACGTCCACCGGCTTCAGCACGATCTTGTGCGCCCCGGGGGCGAGGTCGGGCAGCGCGATGGAGAACCCCGCGGCGGTCGCCACGGTTTGCGGCGCCGCGCCGTCCACGGAATACTCGACCCGGTCCACGCCGTCATCGTCGTGCGCGAGCCCGGTCACGAACACCGTTCCCGTGAGGCGCGCGCCTTTGGCCGGAGACGAGACGGTGAGCACGGGCCGGTCGGCCTCGGGGTCCACCTTCAGCCTGAGTCGGGAGGTCTGCCGGTTGCCCGTGAGGTTTTCGAGGGTGTAGGTGACCTGTACGGTGCCGGCCTTCTGGGCTGAGAGGTCGATCTGGTGCGTCCAGAACTGGTTGCCGGCAACGAGCGCGACGGTGCCCGCGGCGCCGCCGAGCTCCCAGCCGAGGGATTTGACGCCGATGCGGTCGGTGGCCCGGCCGATCACCGTGACCTTTCCATTGACGATCGCGTCGCCCGTGGGGAAGACCACCTCCAGGCCGGGCGCCTGGTTGTTCACGAACAGCAGGAACGCGGTCCGGCCCGTCGAGCCCGTGCGGTCTACGGCCTTGAACGACAGAATCAGCGCCCCGTCGCTCAGGTTCTTCGTGTCGAGGTCGTAGCGGAACGTGCCCTTCTGGCCCGGCTTGTCGAGGTTCAGCTTGAGCGGCTCGAAGACCTTGCCGCCGTCGCTGCTCGCCGAGAGGGAGACCACGCCGTTGGGGTCCGCGACCTCGCCCTCGAGGGCCACCTTGCCCGACACGATCGCGCCGCTCGCGTGCGAGCTGATCCGGGTGGTAGGCGCCTTCTTGTCGACGTTGAAGCGGATCGTCTGCGCGGGACCTTCGAGGCCATTGATGTCGACGCCGTGGACGGTGACCGTGTGCACGCCCTCGGTGAGGCCCTCCGCGCTCATCTCCCAGGCCCAGAACTCCGTGCCTTCCGCGGTGGCGGGGTCCCGGTCGTCGAGCTGCACCTGAACGCTCTTCACGCCGTCGTCGTCGACGCAGGTGCCGACCACGTGCAGCACGGTGCTCACCCGCGATCCTGGGGCGGGGTGGGAGACGTGCGCCACGGGCGCGTCGGAGGCCGGGTCCACGAACACGTTGTAGGGGCCCGCGTAGCGGACGTTGCCGGCCTCGTCGACGCCGCGCACGATCAGGTTGTACTTGCCGGCCTTGTACTCACCGAGGTCGACAGGTTCGCGAGGCAGCGGATGAACTCGATGCCGTCATTGGTGTAGCCCACGACGGGCAGGGTGCTCGAATCCACGCCCATGCAGAACCGGTTGGTGTCGTTGTCGACGATCCGGGTCGGTAGCACCTGGACCTCCCAGATGCCGTTGAACTTGCCGTTGCCGTCCGCGCCGTCCCCCAGCGCGCCCACACGCCAGGCGACCTTGGCGGTGTTGCCCATGCCCTTGTAGGTGATGTAGGGCACGCCCGCCGCGCTCACGCTGATGCTCGCCTTGTTGCCGACCGTGAGGTACGAGTCGACCACGTAGGGCCCCTCGATGGCGCTGCTGTTGTACGCGTCGAGGTAGGCGTACATCAGGTCGCCGCTGTAGCTGTCGTGGTAGGCGATGTGGATGTGGTCCGAGGCGTCAACGGCGATGTCCACGAAGTCGCCGCCGCAGTAGGTGTCGAGGGTTGTGGTGCCCGTGAAGGTGCCGTTGCCTGCGACGTCCGCCGCGGTGTTGTAGTAGGCGTCCGGGGGCGAGATGCCGGCGTTGGAGCCCGAACCCTGGCCGAATCTGCGGTTGTTTGTATCGATGTCGGAATAGGTCGGCCAGCCGGCGCTCTGGTTCTGCTGCGCGATGTTCGTGTAGACGATGTTGCTGCCGTTATCTGTGATTTTGTTTGTGACAGGCACGCCCACCGCGCTGTTGTCCGTTCCCACGTTGAAGGCGCGCACGAGCACCTTGTCGTCGATGGAGTCGTAGACGCTGTAGTACACCTTCGAGATGGCCGTGGTGCTGTTGCTCGTCATGTCGAGGTCGGGGTACTGGTACCGGCCGAGGATGGCAGAGACGCCGGACTTGAAGAGGTTGTCGAGCCAGATATTGTAGTCCCGGTAGTAGCGCGCGGTGCCGTTCCAGTATGAGTCGGGCGGCTGGTAGAAGAACGAGGTCAGGATCCCACCCTTGTCCGAAGGGGCATTGACGCTGCCGGTCTCGACCACGTTGATGTCGTACAGCGCCGCGTGCGTGCCGCTGGAGTTCAGGTCCAGGGCCGTGTAGGTGAACAGGTCCCAGTTCTCGTAGATCTCCCACTCGTCCGCGCCGTTCCAGTACTCGGCCAGGCCGTAGCCCTGCACATTGTTGACGTAGGCGAACTCGGGGGTGTTGCCGTTCATGCGCATGGAGGGGTACGTGGCGTGGTTGGCATACGGCGCGGCCGGCACGTCCGTCTTGAACACGGTGCGCTCCCACACGGAGAGCCAGCGCTCGTCGGTGCCGGTCTGGGACACGAAGTTCGTCTCCGCGTTGCTGCGGCCGCTGCGGGCGTTCAGCGAAGGCACGCCGTTCACCCACACCACGAGGTA
>JAPLSM010000024.1 GCA_026398635.1 Spirochaetota bacterium
GGTGTGGACGCGCGCCTGCCCATCCTCTCTTCCGACATCGCCTCCCTCGCAGCGTTCGCGGACGTAGCGACGATCGAGTTCGAGAGCTACGGCGGCATGGTCGGCGTGGGCGGCAGGCTCATCAAGTTCCTCACCTACACGGCTCAGCTGCGTGCCCTGGGGTCGGGCTTCATCCCGATGTACTTCGACGCCACCTACGACGTGTTCCGGGGCGCCAAGTACGGTCTCGTCCAGGTGGGCGGAGGGTCCGGCATGACCCTCGCGTGGTACGCGAGCCTCGGGACCTCGTTCCTCGATGATAAGATCGTCTTCAACGTGGGGTTGGACGCGCCCTTCACCTTCGGGCCCGACACCGCGGACATCACCCAGTGGCCGCACCTTCGCGGGGTGTTCATCGTCTCGGAGATACCCGTCCTCAAGGGCTTCTCGTTCGACGCGAGCTACGACAAAAAGCTCATTACCAGCTTCAAGAGCTTGATCGACGCGACCGAGGCGGCCATCCAGGCCCGGCTGAACTACCAGGCCGGTCCCGCGATCCTCTCGTTCGTGTACAAGCTGCGCTACGACGTAACCGCCACTCCCGATCCCTGGGTCGTCACCTCGGGCATCGAGAGTTCGATCTCGCTGTTCTAGCGAAGGGAGGAAGCGCTCATGAAGATGCGAATCGCACTCGTGGCCCTGGCCGCGGTGCTCATGGTCCTGCCCCTGGCCCTCGGGGCCCAGGCGAAGCCCGTAGAGGCCCGGCTGGCTTATTTCGAGAACAACAGCAAGAAATTCCAGGTGCTCGATGGCTCGACGCCCCAGCAGCCCGTTGTCGCCAAAGAAGGCATGGAGCTCTTGGCAGGCTGGACGGTGAAGACCGGCAAAGGCGACGTGGCCGAGGTCAAGCTTTCGCACAACGGCACGATCGTAAAAATCTCGCCGAACACCACGTTCACGGTGAAGCAGCTCGGCAACACCAAGGAGATCCCGAACGTGCTCGCGGTCGCGGCCGGGAAAATCCGCACCGTGGCGGGCAAGGCCACGGGCAACGAGCGCTACCGGGTCGAGGGCGGGGCAGCGGTCTGCGGGGTCAGCGGCACGGACTTCGTCTTCGAGGTGGCGAGCTACGACGAGATGCTGTACGTCCTGAACGGGCTCGTCTCCTTCTTCAAGGACACTTCGCCGGACAAGCTGATCCCGGTCGGCGCGGGCGAGATGATGAGCTTTGAGGACTTCACGGTGAGGGGGATCCCGGCCGACAAGCTCGAGCAGCTGAAGTACGAGAACGCCTTCAAGCAGCTCATCGCCGAGGACGTCGAGCGGTCGACGGACGGAGGGAAGAACGCCTTCGAGGCCGGGAAGGCCGACGTCTGGGACAAGATCAAGGAGCTCCTCGGCATGGAGATCGGCTCCATCGTCATCGGGGAGGATACCTGGTCTAAGATCGTAGTGCAGCCGAAGTTCAAGATCGGGAAGATGAAGGTCGGCCTGTACCTGCCTCTGATCTACAACGGCAACATGTTCGACCCGGACGACTGGTACCACCCGAACGGGAACGACGAGTGGAGCTTCGGCTTCGACCAGGCAGGAGTCGTCGTCGATATCGTGAAGGACGTCGTGTCCGACACGTTCCTGAAGATCCGGTACTTCGAGTGGAGCGACCAGCGCAACCCGCCCTTCCTGAAGGTCGGCAACCTGAACGACATCACGGTGGGCCACGGCCTGATCATGCGCGACTTCGCGAACGACGCCGACTTCCCGGCGATCCGGCGCGTTGGCTTGAATCTCGGGTTCGACTTCGGCAAGCTCGGGTTCGAGTACATGGTGAACGACGCGGGCAACCTGCTCACGCTGCCGCTCGTCATCTCAGATCCGACGTTCGTGCCGGACGTTCTCACGGGCGGCAGAATCTACTTCCAACCGCTCGACGACGGGGAGAAGCGCGATGTCAAGTCCATCAAAGACCTGGCGTTCGGCGTCTCGCTGCTGGCCGACATCGGGGCCTCCTCGGGATTCGCGGACCCTGTCGAGTGGGGCGCGCCGATCTTCCTGAATACGGGCATAGACATCGACATGCCCATCTTTGAGAGCAAACCATTCAGCATCGTGGCCTTCGCGGACGCTGCTCTCATGGTGCCGTATTTCCGCTACGCCGTTGACCCTGCTGACGTTGGCTTGTCGGGTGACATCGTACCTGCTGGGCTCGCCTGGAGGGCGGTGTACAACCGCGACGCGGACATCGGGGCCGGGGAGGTGCCGTTCAAGAACTACGGTGCGGCGGCAGGCCTGCTCGGCAACATCTGGTTTGTCGACTGGCGGCTCGAGTACCGGTACTACACGGGCGTGTTCAAGCCCTCGTTCTACAACTCGGGCTACGAGCGCAGCCGCAGCCAGTACGTGACCGAGGTCGTGCAGTACCTCGCCGACATGGACAACCCGGACTACAACGCGCTCACCATGGGCGTGTACGGGGAAGGCGGGTTCAACTGGGACAAGGTCTGCAGCCTGAACATCGGGTACTTCTGGCCGTGGGATGCCAGCGGCACCATCGCTCCCGAGAACATGGAGGACCGGCTACTCGCGAAGTTCACCCTCGAGCCGGGCGTGATCCCCGTGGTGCACATCCACGGAAGCGTCTCGTACGAACGCACCGGGTTCGCCCAGTCGATCCTGAAGGGGGAGGCTGCGAAGCTCTTCGACGCCAATACCGTGGTGAAGGCGGAGCTCGTGTACCCCGTGGCGCCGACGATCGACGTGGCGCTCTTCTACACCACCATGGCCCTGCTCGACGATGACGGCAATCCCGTCTACGCGAACCCGGGAGTCGACTGGTTGCCGAAGATGAGCACGAACCTGACGTTCGAGACGAGGGTGCACTTCTAGAGGTTTGATGAGGAACGCAGAACCCTCCCGGCGGATCGCAATCCTCCGGGAGGACGTTTCGCGGAAGATCGCGGCCGGCGAGGTCATCGACCGGCCGCTTTCCATTGTGCGAGAGCTACTCGACAACTCGCTCGACGCGGGCGCCGGGTCAGTGGAGGTGCACCTCGAGGCAGGCGGTCTAGGCCGGGTGCGGATCGTGGATGACGGGGCCGGCATGGACCGCGAGGACCTCGGCAGGTCCTGGCTTCCCCACGCCACCTCGAAAATCGAGACCGAGGAGGACCTGCTGCGGGTGACGAGCCTCGGGTTCCGGGGCGAGGCCCTCTCGAGCATGGCCACTGCGAGCCGGCTCGAGATCGTGAGTTGCCGCCCGGGGGGCGTGGCGCACCGGCTCGTCGTCAGGGGCGGGAAGCAGGAGTTGCTCGAGCCGTGCGAGGGCAGGCCGGGCACGGTCGTCGACGTGTCAGAGCTCTTCTTCAACTACCCGGCCCGCAAGAAGTTCCTCCGCAGCCCTTCCGCCGAAGCAGGACTCTGCCGGTCGGTGTTCCTCGACCGGGCGTCGGCGTTCCCCGGCGTCTCGTTCCGCCTGTTCGCGGACGGCGCGCTGCGCCTCTCCCTGCCGGCCACCGATCCCGTCCAGCGGCTCTCGCTCTGCCACGATCTGGATCCCCGCCTGCTCGGGACCGCCGAGGCACGGGGACAGGGATTCACGGTGCGGCTCATCGCTGCCTCGCCGGATGGCCGGCGCACCGACCGCCGGTTGGTGCAGGTGTTCGTCAACAACCGGAGGGTGCAGGAGTACTCGCTCGTGCAGGCCGTGGAGTTCGGTTTCCAGGGCTTCCTGCCCGGCGGGTACCATCCCGTGGCGTTCGTCTTCGTGGACATCGACCCGTCGCTCGTGGATTTCAATATCCACCCGGCCAAGAAGGAGGTGCGCTTCAGAACCCTGCCCGAAGTGCACCGTGCTGTGGTGTCGGCGACCCGGGCATTCCTCGTCGGACGGGCAGCCGTGGTATTGCCGCGGGACCTCCCATCCGAATCGCTCGGGCCGGTCACGCGCCAGGACGCGCTGCCTTTTCCGTCTGACCGGCGGTCCTCGCCGCCGGCAGCCATCTACTCGCTGCCGGACCATCCACCCGCCGTTCTGCCAAGCGCGGATGCAAGCATCCGCTACCTCGGCCAGGCGTTTGGGGTGTTCCTCGTCTGCGAGCTAAGCGACCGGCTCCTGCTGCTCGACCAGCATGCGGCCCACGAGCGGCTCATCTTCGAACGGCTCAGGCAGCAGAGCCCCGTGGTGCAGGACCTCCTGTTTCCTCTGGCCTTCGACGCCTCGGCCGACGAGGATGCGCGGCTCGGGGAACGCAGCGCCGGGCTGGCGGAGATGGGCATCGTGGTGCACAGGTCGGGAGCCCGCACCTGGGAGGTGACCGGCCTCGCCGCGGGACTCGCCCCCCTTCCGGCGGACGGTCTTGTCGAAGCTCTGCGGCAGGCCTGCGGCAGGGAATCGGAGTGGCGGGACGCGGTGCTGCGCACTGCTGCGTGCCGGCTCGCGCTCAAGGAGGGCGACCCCGTTGACGCCGTAACCGCCGTGGAGCTGGCGAGGAATGCGCTGGAGCTCGATCCGCCGCGCTGTCCGCATGGCCGGCCGCTGTGGCACGAGATCAGCAGGGAACGATTGTACCAGCTCGTCGACCGGCCGGTGCCGCGGTAGTGGGGCGCCGGGCGGCAGTCCAGGGTCTCCCCGGGCTTAACCCTTCATCTTGTCCAGCAGGCGCTGGGCTTCGTCGCGATTCTCGTACTTGGGGTTCTTCGAGAGGAGGCTCTCGAGGAGCGTCTTCGCGTCCTGCTGGTTTCCCTCTTTGATGAAGATCTGCGCCAGCTTGAGGTAGGCGTCCCAGTAACTGGAGTCGATCTTGATCAGCTCCGTCAGCACCTGCTTGGCATCCGCAAGCTGGTTGGTCTCGATGTACGCCAGGCCGAGGTTGTACCGGGTCTGCCGGGAGTCCGGCTTGACCGCGAGGGCCGTGCGCAACCGGGCGATGGCCTCCGCGTACATGGCCTTGTGCACGTAGGTGTTGCCGAGATTGTTGTTGACCTCGTAGCTCCTCGGCTCGACCTCGAGGGCGGTCTGCAGCAGGGGCAGCGCCTTCTCGGGGAATCCTCGGGTGTCGTAGATGCCGCCGAGGTTGATCAGGGCGGGCACGAACTTTCCGTCCTGCTCCACCGCGCGGGTATAGTGCTTGACAGCCTCGTCGAGGTTACCGAGCTTCTCGTTCGCCAGGCCGAGGGCGTAGGACGCCTGCACGGAGTCCGGGTCGAGCGCTTGAGCCTTCTGGGCCCAGGTGAGGGCCTCCTGGTTCTTACCGAGCTTGATCTTCACGGTCGCCATGTTCGCGATCGTCCCGGCGTGGTTCGGCTCGAGGTCGAGGGCTCTGGCATAGGAGGATTCCGCAGCCGCGTAGTCTCCGCGCAGGGTCTGCGCGGTGCCCAGCTCGCGGAGGTAGATCGCCGTGGTCGGCGAGTACTCGACGGCCTTTTTGAGGGAATCCACGGCGGCCGTGAGGTTCCCCTTGTCCTTCAGGAGCACGCCGGTCTGGTAAAGCGCCTGGTGGAAGTCCTTCTTGATCGCGGTCGCCCGGCGCATGGAATCGAGGGCCTTGTCGGTTTCGCCGAGCTGGACGAGGCTCATGCCCCGGCGGTACAGGGCGTTGACGTGGTCGGGCTTCAGCTTGAGGCAGCTGTCGAAGCTCGCCACGGCCTCGGCGTACTCCCGGGAGTAGAACTGGACCTTGCCGAGGGAATAGAGGATCTCCGCGTCGCCGGGATTGAGGCGCGAGGCGGTCCGGTATTCCTTCTCCGCCTCGGTCCAGAGCTTGCGCGCCTCGTAGATCTGGCCGAGGGTGTCGTGCGGCACCCAGAGGTTCGGGTCCTTCGTGATGGCCCGGTTGGAGTACTCCGCCGCCTTCTGGAGGGCGTCGGCGTCGTCGGGTTTCTCCTTGAACCACGAGCGCCCCGCGTAGGCGAGCGCCTGCGCGTTCTCGGGATCCAGGGCGAGGGCGTCCTCGAAGGCCTTGCGTGCCTCGGGGTACTTCCCGGCGTTGAACAGCGAGGCTCCGCGGCTGAGAAAGTCCTGGACCTTCTTCAGGCGCTCCTTCTCCGCCGCGTTGGCCGCGGCGTTCGGATCATCGGGCTGCTTCACGGGCTGCTGGATCACGACGTGCTCGGTGGTGCCGGTCGTGCGGATGTTCTGGCCCAGCTCATCGAGGCTTGCCTGGAGGCGGTTCTGCTGGTCGCGCTGTGCCGCGAGGTCGGCCTGCCGGGCGGCCTCCTCGGCGGCTTTCTTCGCGGTGATCAGCTCGTCGAGCAGCGCCCGGGCCTCGGGGTCGTTCGCGTTCGCGAGCAGCAGGCCGTTCAGCAGGTCCTGGGCACTCTGAAATTCTCCGCGCTCGAGGTACTGCCGGGCGAGAGCGAGAGTGTTGCCGTGCGACTGCCGGGCCCTTCGCGCGCTGCCGGAGGCCACGATGCCGATGCCGCCTCCGATGAGGGCGAGCAGCGCCACCACCGCCGCGGCGATCAGAAACGTGCGGGAGCGCAGGAACGCGGGCCTCTTTCCGCGCCCGGCGGGGGGCTTTGCCGACCGGGCCGAGGTCTTCTTCGTCTGTTGCTTCACGGTGGTCAATCCTCGATGTCCACGTCCTCGACGTCGTCGTTGATCTGGAGGTTCTCGACCCGCAGGTTGAGCGCGTCGTCCGACGCGTTGGTGAGCGAGTTGAGCACGTCGGCGAGCAGGGCTTTCTGCCGGTCCGCCTCGGTCTGGGCCAGGGCCGCCTGCTTCGCGAGGTGCTCCTGGAGCAGGAGCACCACCTTCTCGACCTGGGGGCGCTGGGGGTCCTGGGGCGCGAGCTGCAGGAACAGCTGGTAGTCGGCAAGCGCGCCGTCCCACTTCTCGAGCTTCATGCGGCTGTTGGCCCGGTTGAGGTAGCCGACAGGCAGCGTTCGGTTGGCGGTGACTGCGGCGGAATAGCTTTCCTCGGCGAAGGTGAACTCGCCTCGGGAGAAGAAATTGTTGCCGATGTTGTAGAGGAACAGGTCCTTGTGGAGCGTGGCGATGTTCAGGCCGCGTTTGAGGATGGTGATGGCCTTGTCGGGGTCGCCGAGCTGCTGGTACACGATGCCGAGGTACAGGTAGACGGTCTCGTCTGAGGGGTTGTCGGCCAGCGCCTCCTCGAGAAGCGGCCGGGCTTCGGCCGGCTTATTCTGGACGAACAGGGCGCTGCCTTTTTCGAAGAGCGCTGATGCCGCCGTCAGTGACGCAGCGGCAAGCAGGAAGGCGGCCGCGAGCATCGAGGCGGCCCGGATCCGGTTGGTCATGGTCTTCTCCCCCCGTCCAATGTATCCCTTTCTTTGATGGTCGGCACCCGGTCGCGCGTCTTGATGTTGACCGGGCAAGGTCTGGCGATTTGCATCGAGGGCGTTGCGTCTTGTCGTTGCTTCCCCGGAACCATTTCGCTATAGTTGCCACGGACACGGTATGAAGGTCCTCTGCATCGCCGACCACATAGACCCCTTCATCTACAGTGCCGGCATAAAGTCCCGGTTCAAGGACGTGGACATCGTCCTGAGCGCGGGCGACCTCGCCCTCGAGTATTACGATTTCATCGTCAGCAGCCTGAACAAGCCGCTGTTCTTCGTGTTCGGCAACCACCACCTCGACAACCGTTACCGCTACGAGCGCCGGTCCGACCCCTTCCGGCCCCCCGTACCACCGAACGTGCAGGGCGGTGTGGGGGCTACCTATCTGGAGGGCCGGGTGGTACGGGCGGGGGGGCTGATCATCGCCGGGCTCGGCGGCAGCATCTGGTACAATGGCGGGGATCACCAATACACGGATTTCACGATGTTCCTGTCGATGCTCCGCCTCCTGCCGGGCCTGCTGTGGAACCGGCTGTTCCGCGGCCGCTGGCTCGACATCCTCGTCACCCATTCCCCGCCCTACGGCATCAACGATCTGCCCGACCCCTGTCACACGGGATTCCGCATCTTCCTGTGGTTCATGCGCACCTTCCGTCCCCAATACCTCGTGCATGGCCACGTGCACCTCTACGATCGCAACGCGGCCCGCGAGGCCCGCTACGGCGACACGACCGTCCTCAACGCGTACGACCACACCGTGATCGAGCTGGAGGCCGGCCGGTGAACGAGGGCCGCAGCACGCTCTACGCCGTCGCCCGGGGCGATTTCGGCCGGGCTCGGCAGCGCGAGATCATGGGCCGCATCCTCGGACTCCTGAAGAGCCAGAAGGACGAGATGCTGTCCCTCCCCGACGTGCGCAGCATCGTGCGGCCGGAGAGCGAAACCTACCGGGGCATGCAGACCGTGCCGATCGCGAAGATCGTGGGCAGCGAGGGGCGGTCCCGCGACTTCAACCGGGCGTTCCTGCCCCGGCACGACAAAATGATGCGCCGGTGGATGAACGTCGACGTTGCCCATTACCAGAACGTCATCCTGCCACCGATCAAGCTCTTCGAGATCGGGGGCGCGTATTTCGTACGCGACGGTAACCACCGGGTGAGCGTGGCGCGCCTGCAGGGCGCGGAGTTCATCGATGCCGAGGTGACGTCGCTCGCCTCGGAGATCCCCATCGCCCCCGGCATGAGCCGGCAGGACATCACGCGCTCGGTGATCGAGTTCGAACGCCGGCGGTTCCTCGCCGAGACGGGACTGGCGGAGCGGCGGCCCGGCGCGGACATCACGTTCACCGAGATCGGTCGCTACGACGAGATGCTCGAGCACATCCGCGAGCACAAGTGGTACCTGAACCTCCACCAGCGCGCGGAGATCCCCTTGGCCGAAGCAGCCGCATCATGGTACGACCGGGTTTTCCTGCCGATCGTGCAGATCATCCGCGATGCGCGCCTGCTGGCCCGGTTCCCGGGGGCGACGGAGGCGGATCTCTACGTCTACATCGGACACCACTGGGCGGAGCTCGGCAGGAAGTACGGTCAGATCTTCACGCTCGAGGAGGCTGCCGAGGACTACTCGAGCGGCTCGCGGAAGCCCTGGTGGGCGATCCTCGCCGCCCGGTGGGGCCGAAGCCTGCGCTTCTGGTGGCAGGCGACCCGGCGGTCCTTCAGGATCTAGCCCGCACGCCCCGGGCCGCCTGCGGCGCGGGGGGCGCTGCTCGTGGACACCCAGCGGCCGTACTCCTCTGCGGACATGAGGGCGTCGAGCTCCGCGGGATCGTCGGGCCGCAGCGCGAACAACCACCCTTCCCCGAGCGGGTCCCGGTTGACGGTCCCGCAGCCCCGTTCGTCGGCAAGGACCGGGTTCACCTCGACCACCGTCCCCGACACCGGGGCGTACACCTCGCCCGCCGATTTTAAGCTCTCGATCGAGCAGGCCGCCTCGCCGCGCTGCACGTGCCGGCCCATGGGCGGCAGCTCAACCCATGCAATGTCGCCGAGCTCCGCTTGCGCGAAGGCGGAGAGGCCGACGCGCACCAGCGTACTCTCCGCGCGCGCCCAGGCGTGGTCCGTGGTGTAGCGTTCCAGGGCGGATCTCCTAGTCCAGCAGCGGGTTGCCCGTCCCGGTCTCGGGGGCATCCTGCAGCAGGTCGCTGGGCGACGGGGCGGAGTCGGTGCCGAAGAAGTCCGTGCCGAGGAGGCCCCGGCGCAGGTTGCCCTCGATGGTCTCAGTCCGGCTGCTCTCGTACTGGTGCAGCTCGCAGAACACCCGGGGCTCGGTGCCCGACAGGAAGATCTCGGGGATGATGTTCGTGCAGTACTGGGTAGGCAGCTGGCCCGAGACGGCACAGACGCTGACCGTGCTGAGACCCGTCGGCGGCTTGGTGAACTGCTCCACGGGCAGGGTCCGGTGGATGCTCTTCATGTACCGGGCCCACGTGTAGCCCGCGGTGGTGGCCCCGGTCAGCTCCACGCCGAGCGACCGGTTGCCCACGTCGAAGCCGTACCAGATCGCGGTGGTCACCTGGGGCGAGAAGCCGACCGTCCAGGCGTCGGACCAGTTCTGGGTGGTGCCGGTCTTGCCGGCCATCGGCCGCTCGAAGCCTCCGACGGTGCTCGCGGCGCCGGCGAGGGTGCCTTCGGACACCGTGCTCTGCAGGAGGCTGGTCATGATGTAGGCGACCTGCGGGCTGATGATCTGGGCGCTCTCGCCCTTGCGCGCCTGAGCGGCGAGCGTCTCCTTCTCGGGCTCCAGGATGATCTTCCCGTTGCGGTCCTCGATATACCGGATGGCCAAGGGCACCACCTCGCGGCCCTGGTTGGGGAAGGTGGCGAAGGCGCGCGCCATCTCGAGGGGCGAGACCGAGAGCACCCCGAGGCCGAGCGGGTAGTAGCGGGGGAACCGCTCCTCGATTTCCGCGGGGTTGGTGACGCCGAGCATGCGGCTGGAGGTCTGGATGGCCGCGTCGAAGCCGATACCGTCGAAGACCTTCAGGGACGGCACGTTCATCGAGTGGGCGAGCGCGCTGCGCAGCAGCACCCGGCCCTCCCACGTGCCCTTGAAGTTCAGCGGCTCCCACGTCGTGCCGTCGGCGGTCATGAAGACGACCGGCGCGTCGAGGATCATCGTGGCGGGCGTGAACTTGCGGGAGGCGATCGCCGCCGAGTAGTACAGCGGCTTGTACGCGCTGCCGGGCTGCACGCGGCCCGAAACGACCCGGTTGAACTGGTCGGTGCGATCCCACTTGCGGCCGCCGACCATGGCGAGGATGTGCCCGGTGCGCGAATCGATCGAGACCAGCGCGCCCTGCACCTCGGTGCGCGCGGTGAGGGCCCGCGACCGGTTGTAGCCCGCGGTGAAGACGGTCTCGCCGCCCTGGATGTCGAAGAGGTTCGACGCCATCTCGACGAGGGGGTTGAGCCGCTCGAGGTAGTAGCTGCGCGCCTGGCTCGACACGGTGCGTTCGCGGTTGCGCAGGTCGCTGATGTCGAGGCCGAACGAGAGGAAGTCCAGCAGCGGAAGGAAGGCCGCGTTCGAGTACCCGACCCGGGTCTTGTTCAGCGCGAGGTAGCGCGTGTTCACGTCCTCGATGCCCTCGCCCATGAGTTCGTCGGCCACGCGCTGCGAGTCGAGGTCGAGGGTCGTGTGCACCACGAGGCCGTCGCGCAGGTAGTCGTAGGAGCCGACGAGCAGCTCGTCGAGCAGGCCGCGGATGTACTCGCTGAAGTAGGGGGCCTTGTCCTCCCGGTCGAAGAACGCGGTGGAGTTGGGCCGGGTGGGGTCCCAGGCCGCCCAGTACTGCGCGAACGAAGCGTCCGCCTCGGCCTTCGCGACGTAGCCGAGCGACACCATCTGGTCGAGGATCTCTCGCTGGATGATCTTCGCGCTCTTGGGGTTCTTGATCGGCGAATAGAGGCCGGGCCGGGCGAGCTGGATGGCGAGCATGGCCGACTCGGCGAGCGTGAGGTCCTTGACCTGCTTGCGGAAGAAGAACTCGGCCGCGGCGCCCACCCCCTGCGTGTTGTGGCCGAAATCCATCTCGTTCAGGTACATCTCGAGGATCTCGTCCTTAGTGTACTGCCGCTCCATCTGGATGGCGTACCACAGCTCGATCAGCTTGCGCCGGACGCTGATGTCGGTGCGGTCGGCGTAGATATGGCCCGCCAGCTGCTGCGTGATGGTGCTGCCGCCCGAGACGTACTGGGCGGTGACCGTGTTCCAGAGCGCCCGGGAGAAACCCCGGAGGCTGAAGCCGTGGTGGGAGTAGAAGTCGCGGTCCTCCCGGGTGAGCGCGGCGTCGATGAGGTATCGGGGCATCTCGTCGAGGGTGACCATCGTGCGCTTCTCGACGCCGAAGAACTCGGTGATCAGCCGGTCGTGCGCGTCGAGCACGCGCGTGGGCAGCGCAGGCTGGTGCTCGGCGAACTGCGCCGTACGGACGAAGTTCCGCGATCCGGCCAGGGCGAGTCCCAAGGCGACGCCGATGACGATGGCGCCGGCGAACGCGACGGCGAGCAGGACCTCGAAGAGCGCCCTGCGGCGGGGAAGCTTCAGCACGGGCCGGAGTGTACGGAGGCGCGGGCGGGAGTGTCAATCCAGCGGCACCCCGCTGCGGGATGCCGCGAGGGCGACAGCCTTCGCACGGAGTACCGTGCTAGGGCGAGAGGGGGTCGAAGGCTGGGGCGAGAGGGCAGCGCGGGAAAAAAAGAGGCCGGTCCCGAAGGACCGGCCTGCCTGGTGTGGTGCCGGTAATATAGTAAACTGGGAGGGGAACTATATTAGAGCACCAACACCCTTATTGTCGTCTACCGCGCGGTAAAGATCAACCCTTTTTTAACGCGAGCAGCGGGAAGGGGTCGACCGCGCTGCCCTTGCGCCGGACCTCGAAATGCAGGTGAGGTCCCGTCGTTTTGCCGGTGCTGCCGACGCTGCCCACGAGGGCACCAAGCGCCATGTTCGCACCGGCGGCGACCGCTGTGGACGACAGGTGACCGTACACGGTCTGCCACCCGCCGGGGTGCGTGATGACGACGTACGTTCCGAGCACGGGACTTGCACCGACTTCCGCGACGATGCCGTCCCGCGCGGCGTGCACCGCGGTGCCTTCCGGGGCGCCGATGTCGATGCCGTTGTGGAAGGCGATTTCGCCCGTGAAGGGATCCGCCCGACTGCCGTAGCGCGAGGTGATCTTCCCGCGCACGATGGGGAAGTCGTAGAGGATCTGCAGGAAGTACGCGCGCTCCACCGCGTTGAAGGACTCGCCCGGGAAGAACCAGAGGCCCTTCGTCCTGCCCCCACGCTGCACCACGATCCGCTCGTGAGTGAGGCCCCGGGCTACCCGGCTCGCGAGCATCATGTCCTCAAGCGCGGTCGCAGGCGGGTCCGACACGAAGATACCGGGACGGGTTGGAACGAGCAGCCGGGCAAGGGAGTCGAATTCGGCACGGCTCGCCGCGGCGTTCAGTGTGACCAGCGTGTCGTAGGGCAGGTTGAGCCGGGCGTTCAGGCTGAACAGGTCTTCACCGGTCCGGCGCCGATACGTGAAGATCGCGAGGGGGGAGGGGGCCGGACGCTCCGAGGCCGGGGTGTACTGGTCCTGCGAGAGCCGGTACCAGGTGTCGAGTTCCGCCTGAAGCTGCATGTACAGGGGGTCGTCGCGCGTCAGGGCCTTCATCTCGGGGTACTCGTCCGCCGGCGAGCTCACGCAAGCGATGGAGAGGAGGAGCGCGGCGAGCGGCACGCGCGGGATCCGGGTCTTCACGCTCCTAATTATCGGATGGTTCCGGGCGTCTTTGGAGGTGTTCCCGCGCGCACCCCGTGGCCGATCCACGCGGCCACGGCCAGGAACACGAGCCCGGCAGCGGCGGCGGGGAGGTAGAGGCGGCGTGCACTGAAGGCGGCTGCAGCGT
Organism: Spirochaetota bacterium; assembly: GCA_026398635.1. Lineage (GTDB taxonomy): Bacteria > Spirochaetota > Spirochaetia > SZUA-6 > Fen-1364 > JAPLSM01. The sequence goes on from JAPLSM010000024.1 coordinate 13,239, forward strand.
AGAGGCCGGCGAGGAGGAGGATGGTCTTCGCGAGCCCCAGGAGGATGGCGAGTGCCTTCGCGGCTGCCCGGGGCCAGCTGATGCCGGTCCGGAGGATGCGCCGGATGACGGTCGCTCCAGCCGCCGCGACGGCTGCGGCGAGCACGGCCGCGGTGTAGGCCCGGGGGTTGGTCGTGGCGAAGAGCCAGAGGGGGAGGGCGACCAGGGCTCCCAGCGCGGCGGAGAGCACGACGAGCAGCGCGAGAAACCCGGCCCGGGAGCCGATCTCGCGGTAGCCCCGGAGCACCCGGGAGAGGAACGCTGCGGTCACGGGGATCCGAGGTCCGCGAGGGCCTTGCGGTACGCCGCCACCTCGGCGGTCTTTCCGAGGGCCTCACCCGATGAGATGAGCCCCTCGAGGGCGCTCCTGATGTCCGCGGTGCTGCCCAGGGCGGTTGCGGCGAGGTGCGAGCGCTCGAAGTACCTGTAGGCGGCCGCGGGGTCGCCGGCCCGGGAGGCGATGAGCCCGAGGGCGAGCAGATCCTTGATCACGCCGAGGGCGTTCTCGGTGCGCTTGTCGTTGTCGAGGGCGAGCTGGGCGTTTTCCGCCGCGGACTTATAGTCTCCCTGCTTCGAATGCACGGAGGCGATCATGTAGTAATCCGCAGCGGCCTCCTCGAAGAGCTTCTGGTCCAGGTCCACAGCCAGCGCCTTGCGCAGCCACTCCATCGCCCTGGCATAGTCGCCGGTCGCCTTGTAGGCGCTGCCGAGGTTGTGGTACAGCAGCCCGACCTGATCTTGTTGAACGTCCTTCAGCGATCCTCCGAGCACCCGCTCGAAGATCTCCACCGCGCCGCGGGCGTCGCCGCGGCGCAGGTACAGCTCGCCGAGGTTGTTCGACGTGACGAACAGCGGTGCGCCGCCGAGGCGCACGGCGATTGAGGACGCCTTCGCGAACGCGGACTCCGCTTCGTCGTTCATGCCTACGGCCAGGTACACCCGGCCGATCGAGTTGTAGGATTGGACCACGCCCTCCTCGTTGTCGACGCTCAGGTTCTCGTTGAGGGCCTGCGTGAAGAACTGCAGAGCCAGCTCGTAGCGCCCCTGCCGGTAGTAGGTGTTGCCGGAGAGCGCGGACTCCGCGGCGTGGTTCTTCACGTCCGTGGCCGTGTCGGTCTGCTTCGGCGCCGAGGAGCACGCGGCGAGGGCGAGCGCGGCGGCGAGGAGGAGCGCGCGGGAAGCGGAGCGGCTCATCAGAAGTCCTCGTCCCGGTAGCTCTTGAGCGTGGTGGTCTGCTCCTTCGACTCGGGCACGCCGCCCCTCAGCAGGGGGTTGTTCTTCACGGCCTCCAGCACCTCGTTGCCCTTTTCCAGCGTGGTGCGGCCCGTCTCGAGGATGCCCGAGATCTGGGGCCGGGTCCCGTTGAGGTAGTCCACGAAGGCGTTCACCTGCTCGACGATCCGGTTGACCCCCGTCACGGCGTCCTGGACCTGCTTCAGGGAGCCCTCGATCTGGCCGTAGAGGGCGTTCTTGTCGTCCAGGATGGTCGCCACCGAGCCTTTGGGATCGAGGAGGCGCGTGACGAGCCCCCGGGTCTCAGTGAGGCCGTCGGTGGTCGTCTTGATGTTGGCCGCGATCACGTTGAGGTCCGCGGAGAGCGAGTCGATCGTGTCCTGAGCGGTCGCGGCCACGGTGCCGAAGCTGCCGATGGCGGCGTTCGCCTGCTGGCTGATGTCCACGATCCGTGCATTGACGTCGTCGATGAGCGCGTTCACCTTGTCGGGCGTCCGGGAGAGGTCCACGACCATCTCGCCCACGGGTCCGCCCTTTCCCTGGAGGGCGAGGTCCACGGTGCCGACCACGCGCTTGATCTGGATGAGGGCCGTGCGCACGTCGTCGAGGATGGGGTTGATCTTCCCGATCACCGACCCGATGACGTCCTCGCCTTTTGGGATGACGACGAGGCCGGCGGACACGAGGTCCTGCCCCTCGGGCAGGTCGAGGGAAGGGATGAAGGAGAGTTCGGGCTGCGGGAGCCCCGCCCCGGCGCCCGAATGGAAGTTGAGCGTGACGCCGAGGCCGAAGGGGCTGGAAGTCAGCTCGAGCACCGAGTTGGGCAGGATCTTGTCGTAGTAGGTGTCCTGCACGGAGAACAGCACGTCGACCTGGTTGTCGTCGTTCAGCTCGATCCGCCTGACTTCCCCGATCTCGAAGCCCTTGAGCATGATCGGCATGCCCACCGAGAGGCCGCCGGCAGAGTCGAAGCGGCTGCGGAACTCGTAGTTCTTCGCGAACCAGCGCTGGTTGATGCCCACGAACACCAGGATGGCCGCGATGGCGAGCACGGCGATGAGAAGAAATACGCCCACGAGCTGGTCCGCGAACCGGATGCGGAACTTCATCCCGCTCCCCACTGTAGCGTCGCGCCGGGAAGCCTGTCAATCCTGGCCACGGCGCGAAGCGACGTGGCCAGGGCGACAGCCCTAGCGCGCCCTGGGGCGCGCGAAGGCGAGAGCCCCAGCGCAAGCCTCATTCCCGCGACCCCCCGTCGAGCAGGTCGAGCAGGTCCGTGTCGAACGAGCTGATCTCGCCGAGCACCTTGGCGAGCACGCCCCGCACCCGGGGGTCGACGTTGCGCTTCACCTCGTCGAACGGGCCTTCGACGACGATGCGGCCCGCGTCGATCACCACGAGCCGGTCGGCGATGAGCGAGGCGAGGCGCGGGTCGTGCGTGACCGCGAGGATCGTGCAGCCCCGGGCCTTCAGGTCGCGGATCATGCCCGTGATCAGCTCGGTCATGGTGTGGTCGATGGAGAGCGTGGGCTCGTCGAGGAACACCACGCGCGGGTCGGTGATGGCCGCGCGAAGGAACGAGGCGATCTTCCGCTCGCCGCCAGAGAGCTGGGCCGGACGCAGCGCCGGCGAGTCCGCGAGGCCGCCGCGCTCGAGCATCTCCAGCACCCGGGCCCGGATCGCCGCCTCGCCCAGCTCGGGAAAGTGTACCTGGAGGGGAAAGGCGAGGTTGTCGAAGATCGATTTGTTCTCCCAGAGCGCCCCGTCCTGGAACACGAATCCGTTCATCCGGCGGAACTCGAGCAGGCGCCGTTCGCCGATGCTGCCGAGGTCGTCGCCGCGCAGCGTCACCACGCCCCGGTCGGGCGGCATCAGACCCGCGGCGACCTTCAGCAGCGTGCTCTTCCCGCTGCCCGACGGGCCCATGATGACGGCGCACGCGCCCTCCGTGACGCTCAGGTCCACATCGGAGAGCGACTCGTGGCCCTCGGTGAGCACGGCGACGCCCTGCAGGCGGATGAGCTCAGACATAGGTGATCAGCGTGATGATCGCGTCGGCAACGAAGACCAGGACGAAGCCCTGGCCCACAGCCTTGATGGCCGCGCGGGGGATCTCCGTCACTGCGACTTTCACCTTGAACCCCTGGAAGGTGGCGACCACGGACACGATGAACCCGAACACGAGGCCCTTTACGAGGGTGGAGAGCACGTCCCGGGCCTGCAGGGTCGCGAGCAGGTTGCGGAAATACTCGGCCACCGGTATCGGATTCACGAACTGACTGACGAGGTACGAGCCGATCAATCCGAAGAAGTTGAAGTAGATCGTGAGGGCCATCATCGCGATGGTCACCCCGAGCACCCGGGGCACCGCGAGGTACGAGATCGGGTTGATGCCCACCGAGATGTAGGCCTCGATCTCGTGGGACACGACCATGTTGCCGATCTCCGTGGCGATGGCCGTGCCCGAGCGGGCGATGATGATGAACGCGGTCAGCACCGGGCCAAGCTCGCGGGTGATCACGACGATGAGGATCTGGTACAGGAGGCCGCTTTGCCCGAAACGGGGCAGCAGGGTGTTCCCCTCCACGATGATCACCGCGCCGATGGCCAGGGCGATGAGGCTGACGATGCCGAGCGCCTCCACGCCGGTGAAGAGGATCTGGAGCACGAGCACCTTGGACGCGACCTGGCGGCGCCGGGGGAAGAGGAAGGTTTCGCGCACCACCTGGGCGAGGAA
>JAPLSM010000215.1 GCA_026398635.1 Spirochaetota bacterium
CCGATGGCCGCTTTCCAAACGCTCTTGGGGATCGCTACCTCCAAGTCCCCGCAAACTTTAGCTGAAATGAGACAACCTTAGTCAAGTACATAAGCATATTTTTTGTTAATTGGATCTCGTTCGGTGGCCCCACAGTCACCCTTTTTGGGACCCTGTGACACCCTTTCCGGCTTAAAAGGTGTCTGTGTGGCACTCTTCCCGGACTGAAAGGATGACTCTGTGGCACCCTTTTTTGTCATCAAAACCTCATAGGTAGAGGAATGACCGCGGCCAGTACCACGTCGAACAACGATCCAGCCTGCCTTTTGTAAACGGCAAAGCGCCCGTTGAACGCTGCGCAGAGAACAACGGGCAACTGCTGATAAGCGTTCGAGGCTCGGGAAGCACAGACTGGTTTCGCGGAAGTCGGCGTGACGTCTCAACGCACAAAACACCGCGATGTCGAGGGCTTGGGTTACCATGGGGTCATCGAGCAACGAGAACGGCACTGCGGCAAATTTGGGAAGGCCGGGCCGTAGACGCTGCGAAGACTTCGACAAAGCCGCACCTTACCCTGCCAATGCCTGCGGCGTTTTGTGCCGGCTGATGAAGGTCTCGACATCCGACATCTCAAAGCGAAGACGACCGCCAAGGCGCACCACGGCTATCTCTCGCTTTGCGATGAGCCGGTATAACGTGCTTCTGCTGAGCCCCAAGAGTTGGCACAGCTCAGAGATCGAAACGAGGCCGGTCATCTGGTGGCCCCCGTGGGCCTGCTCAGCCTCCGGCGGCACATGAGACTGCCTCGCGGCGGACACCAGGCAGGGTACGCAGCCGTTCGACTCGCAGGAAAAACTCCTCGGCACACTCCCTGTCCTGCCTCTCCAGGATCGAAATGACATCCAGAGGCTTTTTTGCCAGGAACTGGTCTGCCTCCTCGCCGCGTCGAAAATGAACGAGGTACATCGTCGTCCTCCCATATACTTAGGACGACATTTCGGAGGTATCCGGGCAAAAGACTCTTTTTTAGATCAGATCATGGCAGCTCGGTCGATCATGGCGGCGTTTTTCGACCCCCCGAGCAGCTTGGATAGCCCGGCTGGCTTCGGCCTTGAGATGTTCAAGATCATCTGTCTCAACACCGCAGACCCGGAGAAAGGCTTCTTGCATCAGATCGTCAAGCAGGTCCAGATCGCCCTTCGCATACCTTAACGCTTCACGCTTGATGAACCTAAGCAACTTCGTGTTCTTGAGGCGATCGGCAGCGGAGGGGGCAAGCTTCTGAATGTCCTTCCGACGCTTATCAGTCTGTAATGGTGTCGTGAAGAACGAGAAGTACGGCTGCTTTCCGAGTGGCTCGGAACTTTCGCCGATGCTCTCAAGTCGAATCCCTCTCGTATTTTTCAGAAACTCACAGTGAGCATGGTCGGGGTTGTTGGATTCCACTGTAAATCGCCATACCCCATCTGAATCCGGTTCCGGAGGCGTGAAGTACCCTTTCATGGCGAGGTCGGAGCGTACATGCGGGTCAGTCGAGCGATAACCCTCCCTTACAAAGGGTACTCCCGCACCACCCTTAAGGCGGAACGCGAATGTGAACAACCATGAGTCTACGGAGACGATGCCCATCAGGTGGATGACGTTATGCTCAGGTTCAGGCTGGTAGTCGCTTGGGTGTCGTGGCCGTGTCCCATCGGGAAAAGGCTGAGGCCCGTTGGAATCAGGGAGACCAGGCATCTCATCCTGATGGGCCGGCTTCTTGCGTTTCATCGCGCTTCCTCCGGCCAAGCAGCCTCGATCAGTCCCCTCGCCTCCCCGATCTGACGGAGATGGTCCTGCAGCGTGGGGTGCAGGTAGCCGCGCTGGGTCTTCTCGTCAGCGTGGCCGGCCATCAGCATCAGCACGTCCGATGGCAGCGTGCGCTTGCTCCTCGTCACATATGCATGCCGGAAGCTATGCACAACGAGTATCCGTCCCGCTACAGATACGCCGGCTTTGCGAAGCGCGACTCTGAGCCGGTCACGGAGCATCTGATCCCCCAGCGGTACATTTCGGGTCGAGCTCGGGAAGATCAGGTCATCAGGCTCCGCCCAGGTGCACCGCTGGTGCCAGTCTTCGAGCTCGGTCCGGGCGCGCGAGGGTAGATAGACAGGCCGCGGCTTGCCTGCCTTGGTCGTGCCGATTGTCCGCCTTGCAGCGAACTTCACCGCATTCTCGATCCAGAGGTACGGCAGCTCCGCTTCCTTACGGTCATCCAGGACCACGAGCTGGCGGTCGAAGTGCTTCCAAGTCAGCGCCCGCACCTCCCCGCTTCTGATGCCCGTAGCTGCCAGGACCAGAAAGAGCGTGGCGAGCTCCTGGTCACCCCAGATCGCGAGGAGTTTCTTTCCGTCCGTGGGGAATAGCAGCGCCAGGTCTTCCAGCCTTCACGCCGTGCGAGGTGGGTCAAGAGCAGGTCTCTCCGGACGGTGCGACGAGCAAGACCGTCCTTCGACTCGCGGATGGAGAGACGGTCGAGGTCGTGCCAGGTTGTCACGTGCGAGTGACGGCTGGCGGCTGCCCCCTGCGAGAAGGAGCGGCCAGCCGCGTGCTGCGCGGCGATCCAGGGGCACTTGTCCCAGACGAAGAAGTCCCGGGTGAACTCCTCGAAGGTGACCGGCTCGACGGTCTTCTTGAGGGCCATCCGTGCCTCTGTCGCGGCGTCGTAACGGTTGGTCTTGCACGTGGATTTGGCGACTCGGCGACCGTCTTGGACGACGTAGTAGTACCAGAACTTAGAGCCTTTTCGCCGGAACACCGTGAACTCGGAGCGCATTCCACGGCGCTTTGGGTGTAAATTTGGGTGTAACTCGGTATCGGTCTCTGGCATATCTCTTTATCCTCCTTAGAGTTGCCAGACATCGCGCTTGAGCTAAGGTGGCGTTAACCCCGCGAAAAGCCTATGGAAGGGCCGGGGGAAAGTCAAGGTGAGCGGAGAGGTCGCCCGAAAAGGTGAGCACCTCGACCCGGTCGCGGAAGACCGCAACGGTGTGCTCGAACTGGGCCGCGAGGCTGCCGTCGCTCGTCGCGAGCGTCCAGCCGTCGGGAGCCATCGCGAGCCCCGGCGAGCCGAGTGTGACCATTGGCTCGATGGTGAAGACCATACCCGCCACGATTCGGCCACCGGTGCCGGGCTGCCCGAAGTTCGGCACCTGGGGGTCTTCGTGCATCCCCTGCCCGATGCCGTGGCCTACGTAGTCCTCGACCACCGCGCAGCCGTGCCGGTGCGCCGCCTCCTGGATCGCCGCTCCCACGTCGCCGAAGCACCGGCCCGCGGCCACGGCCCCGATGCCGGCGACGCTGGCGGCCCATGCGCCCAGGAGGAGCCTCCGTGCGCCGACGTCGGCACGGGGTGCTGACCGGCCTCCCGCGAGGAATGTCCAGGCCGCGTCGCCGTGCCAACCGTCGATGTTCACCGTGATGTCGAGGGTCACCACGTCCCCCTCCTCGAGCGGGGTGTCGGTGGGCACGCCGTGGGCGGCGACGTTGTTGACCGAGGCGCAGAGGCAGGCAGGGAATCCTCGGTAGCCCTTCAGCGAGGGTTCGGCGCCGTTCTCGCGCAGGAAGCGCTCCGCCAGCCGGTCCAGCTCGCGCGTCGTGAAGCCGGGCCGCACGTATGGCGCGAGGGCCCGGATGACGCGCTCGGCGACCCTGCAAGCTCGGCGGATATGAGCGACATCCACGGACGTCTTGAGGATGATCTCCCGTTCCATCAGGCCCCCGCCGCCCGGTACAGCGGCAGGTAGCCCTCCCGGTGCACCCGATCCCACGTGTGCAGGTCGAAAATTTCACGGAATGCGCGGCGCCTGACCGCGGCGAGCGCAGCAGGGTCCTCACGGTGGATGCGCGCGCACCGGCGAATGGCCGCGGCAAGCGTCGAAGGATCCTGGTTTTCATAGGAGTAACCCGTTTCGCCGTCGCGCACCTTCCGCAACCCACCGATCGCGTGCACGAGCGGCACGGCGCCCACCACCTGCCCGTGGAAGTCGACGAGGCCGCAGGGCTCGTAGACCGAGGGCAGCACGAGGAAATCAGCAGCCGCGTAGATGAGGTCCGCGAGGGAAGGATCCCAGGAGGCTGCGAACACGAACCGATCCCGGAGGTCCCGGGCAAGGGCGTGCATCGTGCCTTCGGCTGCCCGATCGCCCGTTCCGAGCATCACGAACAGAGGGCAGTCGCCGGACTGGGCCAGCACGCGGATCGCCGCTTGCAGCACGTCCACGCCCTTCTGCCCGGTCAGCCGGCCGACGAAGGCGAACAGCGGCTGCCCGGGCTCGCCAGCCGCGGCGCGGGGACCGAGCCGGGCGACCAGGGCTTCACGGCAATGGTGTTTCCCGGCCAGGTCGCCCGAGCCGGGGTCGAAGGCTGACGGCAGGCCGGTCCGCTCGGGATGCCTCGGATCCCACGCCTCGCCGTCCACGCCATTGGTGATGCCGGTGAACGGCACGCCGCGCTCGCGATATGCACGGCCCAGCCCGCCGGCCATTTCCGCGTCGCGTTCCGCGAGCAGCTCGGCGGCGTATTCTTCGGACACCGTGTTGATCCGTGCGTAGGGGGCAGCGATCAGGAAGGGATCGGCCTTGCCACGGAGCACGCCCTTTGCGATCACCCCGGCATCAAGGCCCGTGAGCAGGCCGGCGACCTTCGGGTCCCAGATTTCCTGGTGGTAGCCCTCGCCGGCATTGTGGATGGTCACCACCATGCGGCTCTCCGCGAGGCGCGGGGCGAGGCGCGCGTCTTCTCGCGCGATCGCCGGGAGGAACGCGGCGTGGCCGTCGTGGCAGTGGAACACTGAAGGGATCTCCCCGAGGAGGACCGCTGCCTCGAGGGCGCCCCGCTGGAGAAGGAGGTTGAGGTGGTGGACATCCCAGTGGCCGCTGCCCTTGCGGCGGTGCGGGTTCTCCCGCTCGTCCTCGGCCGTCCAAGTATAGACGTCGCGCTTGTTTGCGAACCGCGGCGAGTCCAGCAGCAGGAGACGCACTGCCTCAGCGCGCGTTCCGCGCTCCGCACCCGTGCGCGCCTCGCGCCCTGCCTCAGCCCTCGCCTCGCGGATCGTGACCGGCTCGTCCTCCATCCTGCTCCAGGTCTCGAGATCGGGCAGCCTGACCGTGAACGAGGCAAGCGGCGCTGGCTCCAGGACGAGACGGTCGCGTGCGAATCCATAGAGCGGCACCACGGCCGTGACGGTCATGCCCGACCGGGCCTGGGCCTCGGCCAGGCCGCGCACCATGTCCTTGACGCCGCCCGCCTCGGCGACTCCCGCGTATTCCCGGGCGACGTGCCAGACGGATCCGATGGGCGTCATGCGGGTCCCTTCGACAAGTCGGGGCGCAGAGCACGGGCACCGTCGAGATACACGGCCTCGGCGCTCGTCCTCCCGGCCACGTTCCATGATGCCGGTGCCTCGAAGGTCGCGAGCAGCCGGATGACACGGGGCATCGATCCCGCCACCGAAGCCTCCTGCACGCAGAACAGCGGCACCTCGGCGAAGCCCGTCCCGCGCAGCCCGGTCGCCGGATTCCCCGCGGAGAGATCCGCGGTGAGCGAGAACACGAGACTCACGAGATCAGACTCGGAGAGACCGTTCGCCTCGAGTACGGCCCGGACGAGCCGGGTTCCCGCCTCGTGGATGGCCTCCCGGGAGTCCGACGCCACCTGGATCGCCCCCCGGACCGCCCTCGTCATGCGCCGATCCCGAGGGCGAGCCGGACGATCCGTTCCTGCTCGTCCCTGCCGAGATCCCGCGGGTTCCCCTTCATGCTCGACCCCGCCGAGCGCTCCACGATCTCGGGCACCCGCTCGTCCGCCACGCCGAACCCGCGCAGGTCAGACGGTAGCCCGTAGAGTCCGAGCAGGCGGCGCACCGCGGCGGACAGCCACTGCACGGGGTCCGTTCGCCCGTTCCTTCCATCGGCGAGCTCCGCCACACGGTCGCGGATTGCTTCGGCGTTCGCTTCCAGCACATGGGGCAGGAACACCGCGCACAGGAGCCCGTGGGGGATGTCGTACATTCCCCCGAGTCCCGCGGCGAAACCGTGCGCTGCGCCGAGCCCCGCGTTGGCGAGCGCGATGCCGCTCACGAACGCGCCGTAGGACGCCGTGGTCCTGAGCCCGATGTCTGCGGGGGTATCGCGCAGGCGCTCGAGTGCGTCCAGCAGGGGCAGGAACGCCCCGCGGACGAGCGACGAGGTGAAGGCGTTCGCTTTCCGCGAGACATGTGCCTCCACGAGCTGCGTAATGGCGTCCAGGCCACCGGTGCCCGTGACCCTGGGGGGCAGGTCCACCGTGAGTTCGGGATCCACGATCACCGAGGCTGCGAGCAGGAACGGCGAGCGCAGGCTGCGCTTGAATCCCCGGTCCTTCAGCCTGAGCACGGCGTTCCGCGTGACCTCCGCGCCGGTACCTGCCGTTGTCGGCACCGCGATCCACGGCACGCCGGGACCCGGGATTTCGAGGTTGCCCCCGATCCCCTCGAGGAAGCGCTCGATGGGGTCCGTGGCGCCGAGCACCCCCGAGAGCGCCTTCGCGGTGTCGAGAACCGATCCGCCTCCGATGGCGATAATCGCCTGCGGATCGAACGCGCGCGCGCGGCGGCGGGCCTCCTCCACGGAATCGGTGGTGGGCTCACCCGCTGAACAGGCGTAATGCTCGATCGCGGAATCCCCCAGCGTCGCGAGTATGCTCGACAGCCGACCCGAGCGCTCCAGCCACGAGGCGCCCGTCAGGAGGAACAGGCGGCCTCCGTGGCGGTGCGTCATGCCGGGCAGTTCGGCGAGCGTGCCCGGACCGAAGAGGACGGCCGCGGGCAGGTCGAGTCGGAAAGGCACCATTCGGGCAGTATAACAGGAGATCAGGGTCGGAGCCACGACTGCAGGAAGCCGAGCGATGCGAGAAGGCAGGCCCCGGCGACCAGGGACGCCGCTGCGAGCACGAAGCGCGCGGGGAACAACCGGCGCTCGAGCACCGAGCGGGCCACGAGAATCCCCGCCGTCCAGGCGCCGGCCGCGAGCTCGACCAGCAGCGTCCAGCGCAGGCACGCGAGAATAGCCGCCTGCGTCGTGTCGAGGAATCCCTGGGCATTCCCGGCCAGCCAGAGGAAGGTCAGCAGCAGCGACAGGAGGAATGATAAGGCAAGCAGGCGTCCCGCGAAACTGGACACCCGCCTGAGAAACGGGTAGACTCTCACGCGTATCCCATTATAAGCGGCCGGTGTCCCGGCGGGAAGCATGATGCGGCGGTTCTGGTACGTGCCTGCGGCGATCATCCTCGTGCTCATCGTGGCGGCGTTCCTCGTCGGCTGGCTGCAGCTCGCCCTCCCTCCAGACACCTACGGAGTAGTCTACACCCGGGGCCGGGGGTTCGATCCCCTCGTGGTGCGCCCCGGCGGCTTCACGTGGCGCTGGCAGCGGCTCCTGCCGAAGACGCTCGTCCTGCACCGTTTCACCCTCTCCCCGCGCCTCACGGAACTGCCGGTCAGCGGGAGCCTCGTGTCAGGCGCGGTGTACGCGTCTCTCGTGCCTGAGCGTCCCGACTTCACCTACGAGCTGCACGTGGCCATCCGCTACCGCATCCTGCCCGATGCGCTGCCCCGTCTCGCCGAGCGCGACGGACTACGGCCCGAGGGGCTCGCGGACTGGTACCGCACGGCCGACGCCAACCTCGTGCGGCAGGCCACCGAGACCGCGCTCGCCTCCGAGGCCTCGGACGCACCCGGGGTGGCAGCCGACCTGGTCGCGCGCCTCCCCGACCGGGTGCCCGACCTCGAGCTGCTCGACGTGGTTCCCACGGTGATCCGGATGCCCGACCGCGAGCTCTACGCGCGGCTGAAAACCGTCTACCTCGCCGCCCTCGCCGCCCGTGAGCCCACCCTTACAGCCGCCGCGGGGCGCCTGGCCGTCCTCGAGGCCGAGGCCAGGATCGACGAGCAGAAGCACGAACGCAGCATCGCCGTACTGGAGCACTACGGGGAGCTGCTGGACAAGCACCCCGGGCTGATTCAGTTCCTGTTCCTGACCTCCTCGGGCAAGCTGACCACCGACGATCTGCGGACCCTCGACCTGCTCGACCACATCGCGCCGGTGGAGTGACGACGGTGCCCGACGGCTACTTCTTCAGCTTCGACAAGCTCGCCTACGTGCGCGGCGGCCAGCCCGGCGGCTGCATCCTGTGCCTCATTCACGACCGCAGCCCCGAGGTCGAGGACCTGTCGATCTGGCGGGACGACCTCTTCATCGCATCGGTGAATCTCTACCCCTACAACCCCGGACACCTGCTCGTGCACCCGGTGCGGCACATCGAGGACGTGCGTGAGTACACTGCCGCAGAGAGCGAACGGCTTGACCGGCTGCAGCGCGCGCTGCTCGGGCTGCTCGACCGGGCGTACACGCCGAGCGGGTACAACATCGGCTACAACATGGGCCGGGCGGCGGGTGCCTCGATCGGGCACCTGCATCTGCACCTCATCCCGCGATACCCGCATGAGACCGGCATCGCCGACCTGATCGCGGGGCGCCGCGTACTCGTCGAGGATCCGCGCCGGACCGCCGAAACCCTCCGGCAGCTGGCGGCTCAGCCGCCCTTCTCGAGCTCCATGAGCTGATCGAGCAGCTTCAGGAACGCCGCGATCCCCTCCGAGCGGGCATTGAGGATCTGGCCGAGCGTCTGGTTGTGGCCGCGCCAGGAATGGAGCGTCTTCAGCAGCGACCGGATGTTCTCGAAGGCGCTCGTGCGGATCTCGTCCAGGACCCGTTTCACACCGCCGAGCGCGTCGACCGCCTTCTCGATGAGGTCCCGGGCCTCCCGGTCCTTCTGCACCAGGAACCCCTTGTACGACTTCTGCACGAGGATGTCGGTGGCGATGGTGAAGCGGAACCGGGCCAGCTGCTTCCCGTCGTCCTCGTCGGGCGCGAGCGACCGGTCGAACAGCACGATGCGCGCTTCGAGGTCCTCGAGGGTCGAGGTGTGCTGGGTGATGCGGCTCTGCGTGATGCGGTTGTTGGCGAGCACCGTGCCGGCGAGGAGGTTGACCGCTTCCAGGATCGGGCCCTTGTACTGCGCCAGCAGGTAGTTCGCGGTGAACGTGATGCTCCGCACGTGTGTGAAGGTGGGCAGACCGAGCGATCGGTGATCGAAGCCGGGGTTCTCCCGGTAGTACTGCAGCTCGACGGGCTTCGGGATCTTCAGGAGCTCCTGGATCTTCCGGTTGATGACACGTTCGCGGATGGTGCCGAGGCGCTGCTCGAGCTCGGCGCCGATGCGATCCCTCAACGCCGAAGTGTAAAGGCTCTTCAGGAAGAGGCGCGGCGGGTTGAACACGAGCTGGTACCACGGATCGCGCCGGAAATAGCGGATGATGTCCAGCAGCGGGATGGTCTCCTCGAACGACTCGGCCTCGGCCACCAGCTCCGCGATGAGCACCCGGAGCTTCGCCAGCTCGCCTTCCACCCGGGCGATGCCCGGTTCGTCCGCGGGCGTCGCGCCGGATTTCGCGAGCAGCCAGTACGCGAGCGGCTCGGGCGCCCACTCGGGATCGGCCGCTGCGCGGCGCAGCAGCGCCACGGGCACGAAGAGCTTCTCGAGCAGGTCCAGGACCAGCATCGCCGGGGCGTGCTCGAACGACGGGTAACGCGGCTCGGCTGGCTCGGGCAGCACGTGGTTGAAGTAGCGGAGGAACGCCGCAAAGGGGAAGGCGACGATCCGTCCAATGGCGAGGTGCATGCGGCAGTGCTCCTCGAGCGTCCCGATGAAGCTCTCGGGCAGCGCACGCACGTACTCGCCGAGCCGCGTGGCGAGCCGCCGGCGGATGTCGTCGGTCTGACCCGTCTCGGCGAAGATCTCCTCCATCTCGTTGCCGGTGACAAACTCCTCGACGGTCTTCCGCGCCTTCTCGTAACGTTGCTCGACGAGGTACGCGTAGGCCGCGGCCCGGGCGGTCTTGTCGGAGGACAGCGCCCGGTAGGGCTCGAGCAACGGCTGGACCCGCAGCAACAGGTCGTAGACCTTACGGGCGAACTTCGGGCTTAGGTCGCGGGTGTCGAACCCCGAGAGTCCGGGGCTCGCGGCCCGGATGGCGGCGCGCAGGCGGCGGAGGCGCACGTCGATGAACACCTCTCGCGGCCGCCGGCCCGTGAGCAGGGTTCGCATCCAGACGATGAACTGCACCCACCACCCGGCCCGGCGTAGCTCGTATTCGATGATCTTCTCCCGCTCGTCCTCGCGCAGCTCGACGGGGACCGCCTCCTCGCTCTCCTCGCGCTCCATGCGCCGGCTGATGCGGTCGAGCAGCTCCTTGCGCTCTTTGTCGGGAAGGGCGATGGAGAGCTCCTCAAGGCGCGTCTTCTCAAGCATCCCGGGTCCCCCGCAGCAAGCGTACCACGAGAAGGCGGCCTCGTCCCACCCCCACGCGCACCCGGTCGTCATCCGCGACGTTGCTGACTCCCGCCCAGCCCCGCGCGAACGCCAGGCCGCCGAGCGGCCAGCGCAGGCCTTCTGAGAAGAGCTCGGAGGCTCCGTCGCCGAGCGGGAACACCGAGACCGTGGAGCCCCGCCACCCGTCGAAGCACGCCTCGCCGTCGACGAGACGCACGTCCTCGCGGTCCGTCACCCATCGGCGGGGCGGACGGTCCCGCTCGAAAAGCAGCGCGAGCGCGAGCAGGTGGTCGAGCCGGCCCCCGCCCCCGCCGGCGACCGTGATGTCGTCGCACCCCCGGGCCGCGAGCAGGCGCAGCCCGATCTCGGTGTCGGTCTCGTCCTTGTCCGTAGGGAAGCGCAGCACCCGGTCGGCGGGAAACCGGTCGAGCAGTGCCGTGTCAGCGAGGGAATCGAAATCGCCCAGCACGAGGTCGGGGACCACGGACAGCGCGAGGGCCCGCTCGAGACCGGCGTCGGCCGCTACGACGAGTCCGGCCTCCGCCAGGTCGTCCGCCACGGCGGCGGGATCGGGTCCCGCGCCCCCCACGAACAGCACGCCTTTCACCCCGGCAGCCTCCATCACCAGCGTAACGGCTGCCGGCCGCCGGCGCAAGTCCAACGTATTTCGGACGCCCGGCGGCCGAAATACGTAAGGGCGACAGCCTCCGCACGGAGTACCGTGATAGGGCGAGAGGCCAGGCACGGCGATGCGGAAGCCCCGGTGCGTCTCGTCCGCCCGTGGTGAAAAATTCCCCTCAGGCACCTTTGAAAATCGACCGACCATCATAATGGCACACACCCGGACAGGGATGTCCGGGTCACGAAGGCAAGGAGGGCCTAATGATCATCAATCACAACATGAGCGCCATCTTCTCGCAGCGGCAGTTGAAATTCAACAACCTCGCCGCTGACAAGGACATGGAGAAGCTCTCGTCCGGCTTCCGGATCAACCGGGCCGGTGACGATGCTTCTGGGCTGGCCGTGTCCGAAAAGATGCGCGCGCAGGTCCGCGGCCTCACGATGGCAGGACAGAACGCGCAGAACGCGATCTCCTTCATCCAGACCGCGGAGGGGTACCTGCAGGAGAGCCAGGACATCCTGCAGCGCCTGCGCGAACTGGCGGTGCAGGCCTCGAACGGCATCTACTCGTCCGAGGACCGGATGCAGATCCAGGTCGAGGTGTCGCAGCTCGTCGACGAGGTCAACCGCATCGCCTCGCACGCCCAGTTCAACGGCATGAACATGCTGACCGGCCGGTTCGCCCGAGCGACGGGCGAGAACATGGTCACCGGCAGCATGTGGTTCCACATCGGCGCCAACATGGACCAGCGCGAGCGGGTCTACATCGGCACCATGACCGCGCAGGGACTCGGCGTCCAGAGCACCAACGGCCTGACGAGCACGGCGACCTTCATCTCGATCTCGACGCCCGACAAGGCCAACATGGCGATTGGCGTCGTCGACCATGCGCTGATGATCGTCAGCAAGCAGCGGGCCGACCTCGGTGCCTACCAGAACCGGCTCGAGTACACCATGAAGGGCCTGGCCGTCGGGGCCGAGAACATGCAGGCCTCGGAGAGCCGCATACGCGACGCGGACATGGCCCAGGAGATGGTCAGCTTCGTGCGCGACCAGATCCTCGTGCAGACCGCCACGGCCATGCTGGCCCAGGCGAACACCAAGCCGCAGTCCATCCTGCAGCTGTTCCAGTAGTCGCCTGACGCATCGGAAAATCGAGAACGCCCCGCCCGCGCGGGGCGTTTTTCATTGCCCTGAACGCGCCTTGACACCGGGTTGGCCCGGCGGGGAGACTCGACACCGCGATGAGAATCCCTGCCGTGGCCCGCAGCCTCGCCTCGGTGTTCGCCGCCGCCGGCCGTCAGTGCTGGCTGGTTGGCGGAGCGGTGCGTGATCTGCACCTCGGCAGGCCGCTCACCGACCTGGATATCGCCACGGACGCGCGGCCCGAGGATGTCTCGCAACTCTTCCGCGCGGTTATCCCCACGGGCGCCCGGCACGGGACGGTCACGGTGCTCTTCAAGGGCACGAGTTTCGAGGTGACCACCTTTCGGACCGAGGAGCGATACTCTGACGGCCGCCGACCCGACCGGGTGAGTTTCGCGCCCTCGATCCTGGACGATCTGTCGCGCCGCGATTTCACGATCAACGCAATGGCGTGGGACCTCGTGCGGCACCGGCTGGAGGACCCGCACGCCGGCCGCGCCGACCTCGCCGCGAGGCTGATCCGGGCCATCGGAAACCCGGATGAGCGGTTCAACGAAGACGGCCTCAGGCCGCTGCGTGCCTGCCGTTTCGCCGCGCAGCTCGGATTCACGATCGAAGCGTCCACGAAAGAGGCCATCCCCCGGGCGCTCGGTGTCGTCGCCCGGGTGTCGGCCGAGCGCGTGCGTGACGAGATCGTGAAGATTCTCGGCTCACCACGGCCGTCGGACGGCTTCCGTCTCATGCACGAGACGGGCCTGCTCGCGCTCACCCTGCCCGAGCTCGCGTCGGGAGACGGGCTGGCGCAGGGTGACCTGCACTGCTGGGACGTGCTGACCCACTCCCTGATGTCCTGCGACGCGGCGCCCCGCGACGACCTCGTGCTGCGCCTCGCCGCGCTGCTGCACGATGTCGGAAAGCCGCCGGCGGTCTCCGCGGCCCCCGACGGCCGGCCCACGTTTCACGGCCACGAACGCCTGTCGCGCTCGATCGCCACCGCGGTGCTCGAGCGGCTGCGTTTCCCCGTTGCGGTCACTCGGGACGTCGCGCACCTCATCGGCGAGCACATGTTCAACTACACCGAGGAGTGGTCCGACGCCGCCGTTCGGCGCCTGGTGGCGCGTGTCGGTGAGCAGCACATCGATCGCCTCATCGCACTGCGAAGGGCGGACCACGCGGGCATGTGCCCCGGCAATGCCGATGCGTATCCGCAGGGCCTAGCCCTCTTTGCCGCCCATGTACGCGCCGTACTCGACGGCGCCAAGGCTCTCACGGTTCGCGAGCTCGCGGTGGACGGGACGGATGTGATGGATCGATTGGGTATTCCCGCGGGGCCGGCGGTGGGCACGGTTCTCGCGGAGCTCCTGGAGGCGGTGCTCGACGACCCGGCACTGAACGAGCGGGATCATCTTCTCGCGATAGCGGAACGGGTATACCGCGAACGGATCGTGCCGGGATCGCGGCCCTGAGGTCTACCCCTGGGACCGGGCCCCCCGCTCGTGCCGCTGCCCCGGTCCCCGCGCCCCTTCCTTCTGGATTGACGTCCAGGC
>JAPLSM010000041.1 GCA_026398635.1 Spirochaetota bacterium
GGCCATTCCCTCGAGGAGCTGCTCGCCGCCGAGGAGCGGGCCACCGAGGCCGCGCTCTTCCGGGCGGGACGTCCCGTCACCCGGATCGCGTTCCCCGCCGTGACCCCGGAGGCCGTGGGCGAGTACTTCCACCTGATGGAGACGACCACCGTCGCGGCGGGCGCCCTCTTCGGCATCGATCCCCTGGACCAGCCGGGCGTGGAGGCGGGCAAGCAGTACGCGTACGGCCTCATGGGCCGGCCCGGGTTCGAGGCGAAGCGGCGCGAGCTGGACGGGCTCGATCCCGGAGACGACCGGTACCTGTTCGCGGGCGGCGAAAGAACTTGACCCGGGTCTGAGCGGCTGAGTACTTTCTATCCAACTCAACGACTCCAGGCGGTTCCAATGTCGAAGAAGAAGGAACAGGGGGAGGATACCGTCCTCCCCGAGGGCGGGAATCCGGGCGGCGCGCCCGTGGACGCGTCCGACACGGTGCCGGGCGGCACTGCGGGGGAACCCGCCCGCGCGGTGCCGGATGCCGAGGTCGCGGACCTCCGCGACCGGCTGCTGCGTACCCAGGCGGAGTTCGACAACTACCGCAAGCGCATGGTCCGCGAGCGGGAGGAGTCGGCCCGCCACGCGAACGCCGCGCTGCTCTCTGACCTGCTCGCCGTGATCGACGACTTCGAGCGCGCCATCCGGTCGGCCGAGGAGTCCAGGGACTTCGGCGTGTTCCTCGAGGGCGTGAGCATGATCGAGCGTCGCATGCTCGAGATGCTGGAGAGCCGCTGGGGACTGAAGCGCTTCAGCTCGGTGGGCGAGGCGTTCGACCCGGTGCGCCACGAGGCGATGATGCGCACCGAGGCGCCCGCGGCCCCGGGTGCCGCTCCGGCGGGTCCGATCGTGGCGGAGGAGTTCCAGAGGGGATACTACCTGCACGAGCGCGTGCTGCGGCCCGCGAAGGTCAGGGTGCAGATGCCCGCCGAGCGCCACGGACCGGCGGCAGACGATGCCGGCGCGGGCCCGGCCCAGGGGTGAGCCGGATGGGCAGGATCATCGGCATCGACCTGGGCACGACCAACTCCTGCGTTGCCATCATGGAGGGCGTCCAGCCCGTCGTCATCCCGAATGCCGAAGGTCAGCGCACGACGCCTTCGGTCGTGGGTTTCACCGAGGGCGGCGAGCAGCTGGTGGGGCAGGCGGCGAAGAACCAGGCCGTGACGAACCCCGAGAACACCGTCTCCTCGATCAAGCGCTTCATGGGCCGGCGGTTCGCCGAGGTGGTCAACGAGGCCGCCCGGGTGCCGTTCGGGGTCGCGGACAACGGCAACGACGTGCGTATCGAGATCCGCGCGCGCTCGTATTCCCCGCCCGAAATATCCGCGGCCGTGCTCCAGAAGATGCGGAAGACCGCCGAGGACTACCTCGGCGAGCCCGTCTCGGAGGCGGTCGTCACGGTGCCCGCGTACTTCAACGACGCCCAGCGCCAGGCCACGAAGGACGCGGGACGCATCGCCGGACTCGAAGTGAAGCGCATCGTGAACGAGCCCACCGCGGCTGCCCTCGCTTACGGGCTCGACCGGGGCGGCCGGGAGGAGACCATCGCGGTCTACGACCTCGGGGGCGGCACGTTCGACATCTCGATCCTCGAGCTCGGGGACGGCGTCTTCGAGGTCAAGTCCACAAATGGCGACACGCACCTCGGTGGCGACGACTTCGACCAGCGCGTCATCGAGTGGCTCGAGGCCGAGTTCCGCCGCGACACGGGCATCGACCTCTCGGGCGACCGCATGGCCCTGCAGCGCCTGAAGGACGCTGCGGAGAAGGCCAAGATCGAGCTGTCGAGCCTGCAGCAGACCACGGTCAACCTGCCGTTCATCACCGCGGACTCATCGGGCCCCCGGCACCTCGCGTACACCCTCACGCGGGCCCGGCTCGAGGGCCTCGTGGCGGACCTCGTCGAGCGCACGCGCGGGCCGTGCATGAAGGCGCTCGCCGACGCGGGCCTCGCGGCGGCGGACATCGACCACGTCATTCTCGTCGGAGGCTCCACGCGGATGCCCGCGGTGCAGCAGATCGTGCGCGACCTCTTCGGCCGGGAGCCCACCCGCAATGTGAACCCCGACGAGGTAGTCGCCGTCGGCGCTGCCATCCAGGGCGGCATCCTCGGGGGCGACGTGCGCGACGTGCTGCTGCTCGACGTGACCCCGCTCTCACTGGGCATCGAGACCCTCGGCGGCGTCTTCTCGAAGCTCATCGAGCGGAACACCACCATCCCCACCCGCCGCAGCCAGGTGTTCTCCACGGCGGCCGACGACCAGACCGCGGTGTCGATCCACGTCCTGCAGGGCGAGCGCGAGATGGCGGCACAGAACCGCACCCTCGGCCGGTTCGACCTCGTGGGCATCCCGCCGGCACCGCGCGGCGTGCCCCAGGTCGAGGTGACGTTCGACATCGACGCCAACGGCATCGTGCACGTGTCGGCCCGGGACCAGGGCACGGGCCGGGAGCAGCGCATCCGCATCGAGAGCTCCTCGGGCCTGTCCGAGGACGAGATCCGGCGCATGGTGAAGGACGGCGAGGCCAATGCGGCGAAGGACCGCGCGGCCCGGGCGCGCGCCGAGGCGAGGAACCGGGCCGACAGCCTGCTGTACGCTGCCGAGAAGTCCCTCCGGGACCTCGGTGAGCGGCCGGACGCGGCTGACGCCCTCCGTGAGGTGGAAACGGCGGCTGCCGAGCTGCGCGCCGCGCTGGAGGCCGACGACGCGCGCCTGCTGGCCGCGAAGACGGAGGCCCTGCAGCAGGCTTCGCACCGGCTGGCCGAACTGATCTACCGGGACGCCGGCCCGGAGCACGCGAACGGCAGCGGGCCCTCGGACGCGGGGAAACGCGGCCGGCGCCGTGGTGCGAAGACTGCTGCCGGACACGAAGCCCCGGAGGACGTCGACTACGAGGTGGTCGACGGCGGGGGCGCGACGTAACCGATGGCGAAGCGCGACTATTACGAGGTCCTCGGGGTCGCGAAGGCGGCTCCGAAGGACGAGATCAAGCGGGCGTACCGGAAGCTCGCGGTCCAGCACCACCCGGACCGCAACCCCGGCGACCACGCGGCCGAGGAGAAGTTCAAGGAGGCCACCGAGGCCTACGAGGCCCTCGCCGACGACCGCAAGCGCGCGGCATACGACCAGTACGGCTTCGCGGGCCTCAAGGGCATGGGCAACCCCTCGGCTCAGGAGTTCTCGAGCATCTTCCAGGGCTTCGAGGACCTCTTCGGGGACTTCGGCAGCTTCTTCGACTCGTTCTTCGGCGGCGGTGGCGGCGGCCGGCGCCGGGCGGGCCGCGGCCGTCACGGCGCGGACCTCCGCTACGATCTCACGGTGCCGTTCGTCGAAGCGGCATTCGGCGCGAAGACCGAGATCAGCTACGCCCGGTCCGAGCGCTGCGACGCCTGCAAGGGCAGCGGCGCGGAAAAGGGGGCAGGCCGGAAACTGTGCCCTTCCTGCGGCGGCACCGGGCAGGTCAGGCGGAACTCGGGCTTCTTCTCGATCGCGCAGGTGTGCCAGCACTGCGGCGGCGAAGGCGAGATCGTCGAGCGGCCGTGCGCTCCCTGCGGCGGAGCCGGCACCGTGCGCCGCAAGCGGACGCTCACCGTCGCTATCCCTGCGGGCATCGAGGACGGCCGGCGCATCAGCGTGACGGGTGAGGGCGACGCCGGACCGAATGGCGCCCCGCCGGGCGACCTCTATGTGGTCGTGCGGGTCCAGCGCCACGAGTACTTCGAGCGCGAGGGCGCGGACCTGTACTGCGCCGTGCCGATCTCGATCGCGCAGGCTGCGCTGGGCGCCGAGATCTCTCTGCCGACCCTGGACGGCCGGACGGTGCTCGTCACGGTGCGCCCCGGGACCCAGCACGGGAGCATGCTGCGCCTCCGGGGCGAGGGCGTTCCCCAGGAGGGATCCGGCGCGCACCGGGGAGACCTGTACGTGAAGGTCCTCGTCCGCGTGCCCGAACGGCTGAGCGGAAAGGCGAAGGAGCTCCTGAGAGCCTTCTCCGAGGTCTCCGGGGACGACGTCGCTGCCGGTCCCGTTCCCTTGTCCCAGCTGAAGGACTGATCTACACTCTCCCCGACCGATGGCGAACGTCGGGAACACCTTTCGTCTCGTTCTGTTCACCCTAACTGCTGCCGAGGCGGCCGTGGCGTTCGTGCGCCTACGCCACCGAAGCGCGCGGCGCGAGGCCGCGTGGCTCGCCTTCCTGCTCGCGTCCTTTGCCTCACGACTCGCGTTCCCGCGCGGCGGGCCCGCGGACTTCGTCATCCCGGCAGCCGTCCTCGCCTCCTCGGGCAACCTCCTCCTCGCGATCCACGACCGGCCCGGCTCCTGCGCGTGGAGCGCGGTGGCCGGCGTGTTCCTTGCCCTGGCGCTCGTGGTGGCCGCAGTCCGCCCCGGGGGGCCGGACGGCGCCGCCCGCCTCGTCGCCGGCGCCTACGGCCTGCTCGGCCTCTTCCCGCTCGGCCTCGCGGGGCTCCTGTGGCGCAAGACGGGCGAGCCGGTGGACCTCCTGCTCTTCCTCTCGGGCGTCGCGTGGGCCGCGTCCGGCGCCGCGGAGCTCGCGCTCGGCGGCGACGGCCGGCTCGCGGACTGGCTGCTCGCGCCGCTCGTTCTCTGCATCGGCTTCATGCTGGTGGAGCAGGGGTATCTTTCGCCCCTCACGAGCCCGGGGTACGCGGACCGGCTCGCCGTTCACCGGCGGCTGAGCCGCGAAACGTCCGAGCATCTCCTCGACACCGAGCGCGCCCTGGAGGTCCAGGACCGCCTCGTGGCGGCGGGCGTGCTGGCCCTCGGCGCTTCCCACGAATATCGAAACGTGCTCGCTTCCCTGCGTGCGGCCGCGGCGCACGCGCTCGAGCGGGCAGACCCGGCCGAGAAGGACCGGAGCCTCCGGTTGGTGCTCGAGCACGCCCGCAGCGGCGGCGAATCCGCCACCGCGCTCCTCGAGCGGCTGGGCCGGGAGGGCCGGGAGGCGCCGCAGCACCTGCGGGTACGGGCGCTGCTCGAGCACCTCGGGCGCACCCTCCGCCCCGTGGCCCGGCACGCCGGGGTCCGTCTCGTCGTCGAGTGCGGCGAGGATCTCGTGATTCGCGCCCGGTCGGGGGAGATCGCCCAGGTGCTCCTCAACCTCGCCCGCAACGCTCTCGACGGCTTCGCGCGTCGGGGGCCCGGACCGGCCGAGCCCTTCGTGCGGCTCGCCGCGCGCGGGGAGGGCCGGCGGGCGATCGTCGAAGTGCTCGACAACGCCGGCGGCGTGCCGGCGTCCCAGGTGCCCCGTCTGTTCCAGCTCGGACGATCCTCGCGGGGGAGCACGGGGGTGGGGCTCTACCTCGCGCGGTGCCTCGCCGAGCGCAACGGCGGGTCGCTCGCGTACCACGCGGCCGACAGCGGCAGTTGCTTCGTGCTCGAGTTGCCCCGGTTCCGTCCCGCGGCGGTTCGGCAGCACCCGCGCGGCGGGCCGGGGTCCCGCCCCCTCGCTTGAGGGCAGCCCGGGAATCGGACTATACTGCCCCGGGATGGGCCTGAAGATCATCGCCGTCAACCCGGGCTCCACCTCCACCAAGCTGGCGATCTACGAGGACACGACGGAGTTGTGGCGCGCGGCCGTGGCGCACCGGTCGGAGGATCTCGCACGCCTCCCGAGGCTCGGCGACCAGCTCGAATACCGTCGGACAGCGGTGCGGGAGGCGCTCGCCGGGGCGCCCGTTCACGGCGATCTGGCGGCAGTGGTCGGCCGGGGAGGTCTGCTCAAGCCGCTCGCGGGCGGCGTCTACCAGGTGAACGACCGCATGAAGGCCGATCTCGCCTCCTGCCGCTACGGGAACCACGCCTCGAACCTCGGCGCCCTCATCGCCGACTCGCTCGCCCGCGAGGAAGGTGTGAAGGCCTGGATCGTCGACCCGGTGGTGGTGGACGAGATGAGCCCCCTGGCCCGCTGCTCGGGCCTGCCGGATCTGCCCCGTCGGTCGATTTTCCACGCGCTCAACCAGAAGGCCACCGCGCGCAAGGCTGCGGCGGCGCTCGGCAGGCGCTACGACGAATGCACGCTGGTCGTGGCACACCTCGGGGGAGGCACCTCCGTCGGGCTGCACGAGGCTGGGAGGGTGGTGGACGTCAACAACGCTCTGGACGGCGAGGGGCCGTTCGCGATCGAGCGAGCCGGCACGCTGCCCGCGGGCGACTGGTTGCGCTATATCCTCGCCCGGCAGCACGGGGGCATCGACCTGCAGGCCCTGCTGACGGGTCGCGGCGGCCTCGTGGCGTGGCTCGGCACGAACGACTTCCCGTCCATCGAGCAGGCCGCTGCGGCGTGGCGGGCGGGCGGGCCGGCCCCTTCGGGGCTCGACGGCAGGCTCTGCGACGAGCTGATTTCGGCGCTGTGCTATGCGTCGGCCAAGGCCATCGCCGGCCTCGCGGCCGCGGTGTCGGGGAGGGTTGACGCGGTGGTGCTGACCGGCGGCCTCGCCCGGTCCGAACGTGTGGTCGGGGAGATCAGGGACCGGGTGGCATTCCTCGCGCCCGTGCTGGTGTACCCGGGCGAAAACGAGCTGGAGGCCCTCGTCCTCGGTTTGCTCGCGGTGCTGCGCGGCGAGACCGAACCTCGGGTGTACGAGGGGTGACACCGGTGCCTTCCGGGACGCCTCTTACGCCCTGCAACCGCAAGTATCTCGGCTCCAAGCGCCTCCTGCGCGGACGGATCGCCGACCGGATCGTGGAGGCCGCGGGGGTGCCGGGCGCCTTCCTCGACGGGTTCTGCGGCACCGGCGCCGTCTCCCTCGAGATGCTCGCCCGCGGTGCGGAACGGATCACGGCCGTCGACAACCTGCGCTCGAACTGCGCCATCCTCCGCGGAGCGTGCGGCGCCCCCACTGATCCGGCCGGGTGCGCCCGGCTTTCGGGGTTGCTCGAGATGCTGAACGGCCTCGCGCCGCGGGACGGGTACATCACGGAGAGTTACGCGGGCACCTACTTCACGAGCCCGAACTGCCGGCGCATGGACGCCATGCGGGAGGCGATCGAGCGCCTGCGCGCCGACGGCGCCGTCAGCGCGGTGGAGCACGAGTGGCTGCTCGGCTGCTTCCTGCTCGCCGCCGACCGGGTGGCCAACACCCTGGGGCAGTACGACGCGTTCCTGAAGCACCTCGACACGGCGAGCACGGTCGGCGGCCGGCACGTGCGCGACGGCAGGGTGACGGACCCCTTCGTGCTGCGGCCCCTCGCCGCGGTGCCGCGGGGCGGCGTGGTCACGGTGGTCGAGGCAGACCTCGCCGCGGGCCCGGAGCTTCCGGTGGTCGACGTCGTCTACCTGGACCCCCCGTACAATGGCCGGCAATACTGTGACAACTACCACGTGCTCGAGAATCTCGCCCGATGGACCCGGCCGGAGCTCCGCGGCAGGACCCGGAAGTTCGACCGCACGGGGTTGCGCAGCCCCTTCTCGACCCGGCGCGGCGCGGCTGGCGCGTTCGCCGCGGTGCTGCACCGGGTGCGCGCCCGGCACCTGTTCGTGTCCTACGGCTCGGAAGGCATCCTGCCACGGGAGGCGATCGCCAATATGCTTTCGGAGTGGGGAGCGGTGATCGTCCACGAGGAGGCCTACCCGGTCTTCGGAAACGGGGCCGGCGTGTCCCAGCGGCGCGAGGTGACCGAGCTGCTGTTCCACGCGACGAGGCGGGGGTGAGCGTGGCCAAGCGCGAGCTGTACGACGCGGAGGGGAACTCGCGGGGCTGGTACTCCGAGGCCAACCGGGTGAACGATCTCACGGGCAGGGAGTGGGTGTTCTGGAGCCGGTCGGTCATCACCCGGCCGTACCCCCCGAACCTGCAGCATGCCCTGCGCAACCGCCACGGCGGCCAGAAGCCTCCCGAGCTGTGCGCTGACCTCGTGCGTGCCTTCAGCAAGCAGGGTCAGTCCGTTCTCGACCCCTTCATGGGCGTCGGCGGGGTGCTTCTCGGCGCCTCGCTCGCCGGTCGAGCGGCCACGGGTATCGAGATCAACCCCGAGTGGATCCGGATCTACCGGGAGGTCTGCCGGCTCGAGGGCATCGCCGAGCAGGAGGCCATCACCGGCGACTCGGCGATGGTGCTTCCGACGCTCTCCGGCCGGGTTTTCGACCTCGTCCTGACCGACGTTCCCTACTGGAAGATGGACCGGGCCCCCCGCTCGCGCGGCGCCTGGAAGCGGGTGGGGGAGCCGTCCCGGCCTGCCCGCGGGAGCCACCTGGCCGACTTCGGGACCGGCGGGTACGCGGACAAGGGGGAATGGCTGGCCCGGATGGGGGAGATCTTCGCCCGGGCCGCGGCGCTGCTGAAGCCCGACGGCTACCTGGTGACTTTCATCGGGGACATGTACCGGGACAACGAGTACCACTGCCTTTCGGCAGAGCTGGCCGGAGCGCTGCAGCGGGTGCCTGGCCTCGTCTGGAAGGCGAACCTCGTCTGGTACGACGTGTCCAAGAAGCTCCACCTCTACGGGTACCAGTATTCGTACATCCCCTCGCTCATCCACCAGAACATCCTCGTCTTCCGCCGGGAGGCCTGAAGGTATCCTCAACTGTAGCAGCCTCGGTGTCGATGCACTAGGCATGAGATTCGTCCTCCTCGCGATCCTCTGCCTGCTCGCCGCGGGTACCGTCGGGGCCCAGTCGACCCCCGCCGCACCGCCCGTCGGCATCTTGAAGAAAGGCAGCGCGCCCCGCGTCGAGATGGACCTGGACGAGGACGGGCGGATCGACTACGTGCTCGTGAACAATGCCAAAGGCCTGCCGGAGCACGAGGAGTTCGACTACAACCACGACGGCGCCATGGACGATTTCCTGTATTACGACAACGGCATGGCCGCCCGCGAGGAGATCGACTCGGACTACGACGGGAAGATCGACATCTGGGTGCACCTCAGCGAGGGGAGGTACATCCGGCGCTGGGAGCGCGACCTCGACGGCGACGGGAAGCCGGACAAGTTCCAGGACTTCTGACGGAGAACCCGGGTGGCCAAGCACGTGTTCGGTTATCACGCCATCGAGGAGCTGCTGCGCCGGGGATCGGTGGAGGGAACGCTCCTCGTCGGCCGGCAGAACGAGCGCATCGAGCAGCTCGTGGAGCTCGCCCGGAAGGCCGGCGTCGAGGTCTCCGAAGTCGACGAGCCGCACTTGACCGGCCTCGCCGGCTCCACGGCGCACAAGGGCGCGGTGCTCGCACTCACGCGGGGGGCGACCTCCCCGAAGGGAGAGCTGGCGTCCGAGCTGGACCGGATCGGCGACCGCCCATCGGGGCTCGCGCTCGTGCTCGACGGCGTCACCGATCCGCAGAACCTGGGCGCCATCCTCCGATCTGCGGACCTGCTCGGCGTCGATTTCGTGGTGCTGCCGTCGCGCCGGTCCGTCCAGGAAACGGCTGCCGTGGCCCGGGTGTCGGCCGGGGCGAGCGCCTACGTGCCCCTCGTGGTGGTCCCCAACGTGCCGACCGCCCTCGGCCTGCTCAAGGACCGGGGGTTCTGGGTCTACGGTGCGGACATGCAGGGCAGCGCCTGCCACGGCGTGGACCTGACGGGGAAGGTGTGCCTCGTGCTCGGCGGCGAGGGCGCGGGCATGCACCGGCTGGTGCGCGAGCGCTGCGACGCGTTGATCGCGATCCCCTCGGTCGGCCACGTGGACTCGTTCAATGTCTCGGTAGCCGCGGGGATACTGCTCTACGAGATCCGGCGCCAGCAGGGATTCCCACGTCACGGACGGCGGGGGGCGGGCGAGGCAGGGACGCCGTAAGCTCGCCCCACGTCACGGACGGCGGGGGGCGGGCGAGGCAGGGACGCCGTAAGCTCGCCCCACGCCACGGACGGCGGGGGGCGGGACGGCTGGAGTTCCGCCGCGCTAGGCCCGTCTGCCTCCTCGGATAATTCTCTCCGCGAGCAGCACTGCATTCAGCACGCCCTGCTTCCCGATGCCCATCGTGGCCACCGGTACGCCTTTCGGCAGCTGCAGGATCGAAAGCAGCGCGTCGATGCCCGAAAGCTCGCCGCAGACGAGCGGCACACCGATCACAGGGAGGAGCACGAGCGACGCCACGACGCCGGGGAGCGCGGCCGAGAGACCGGCGGCCGCGATGATCACCCGCCAGCCCGGTTCGCCGGCCTTCAGGAACGCGACCAGCTCCTCGAGGTCGCGGTGCGCGGAGAGCACTTTCAGCTCGACGCCGATGCCCCGTTCCGCGGCGAGGGCGAGGCCCGGCTCGATGGCCGCCCGGTCCGACTCGGAACCGATGATGAACAGCACGTCCGTCATGAGCGCCCTTTCTCGACGGGACCGGTGAACCGCGCGCCGATGTCCCGCCGGCACCAGCACCCGTCGAACCGGACCCCGGGCACGGCGGCGTAGGCACGTCGGCCCGCTTCGGCGAGGTCGTCGCCGATGCCCACCACCGTGAAGCAGCGTCCGCCGCCCGTCACGATCCGGCCTCCAGAGTCCCGGCTGGTCGACGCGTGGAACACCATCGCTTCCCCGGACCGCGTGACGGCGATGGGCTCGACGGGAACACCCTTTTCGGACTTCTCGGGGTAGCCACGGCTCGCGATCACCACCCCGAGCGCCCCACCGGGCCCCGCCCACGGCCGTCCGGCCCTCGCGCTCGCGAGCACGGAGAGCCCGCCGTTCGCCATCGCCCCGACGATCGCGCCGAGGTCCGCGTCGATCATGGGCAGGAGCACCTGCGTTTCCGGATCGCCGAAGCGTACGTTGAACTCCAGCACCTTCGGCCCCGAGGCGGTTGCCATGAGGCCGAAGTAGAGCACGCCGGGGTACGCGAGGCCTTCGCGGGAGAGCGCCTCGTACACCGGGCAGACGATCTCCGTCTCGACGCGCGCCATGAACGGCGCGTCGGCCGGGGGGACGGGGCAGATCGAGCCCATCCCCCCCGTGTTCGGACCCTGGTCCCCGTCGCGTGCGCGCTTGAAGTCGGTGCAGGGCGGCAGCGAGAGGTGCGTGATGCCGTCGCTCAGGCCGAACACCGAGACTTCCCAGCCCTCGAGGCACTCCTCCACGAGCACCGCATCCTCGCGGAGGATGGCTGCGCCGAACGAGGAGAGCTCCGCGGGGTTGTCGGACACCAGGACACCCTTGCCCGCCGCGAGGCCGCTCTTCTTCACCACGAGACGCCGTCCCCGGTTCGCCGCGAGGTGGGCGCGGAAGCCGGCCTCGTCGGTGAACGTCGCAGCCTCGGCTGTCGGGATGCCATGACGGACCAGGAACGTCTTCGAGAAGGCCTTGCTCGCTTCGAGGCGCGCTGCGGACCGGTCCGGGCCGATCGCAGGGATGCCCTCCGCGCGGAGGGCATCCACCACGCCGGCAGCGAGCGGCGCTTCGGGGCCCACGAGCACGCAGTCGATCCCTTTCTCCCGGCAGGCCTCCTTCACGGTGTCGAACCGCATCGGGTCCACGACGGGCAGGTTCTCGGAGACTTCCGCGGTGCCCGCGTTGCCCGGCCCGGCGTACACCCGCTCCACGCTGCGACCCTGGGCGAGCTTCCAGGCGAGGGCGTGCTCCCGGGCGCCCGAGCCCAGCACCATGATCCTCATGCGGCACCCCCGTCCAGACCGTCGAGGGCCCGCAGCACCGCGACCGGGAACCACTCGTGCTCGAGGTCGTGGATGAGGCGCTCGATCTCCTCGAGGCTCTCCGTTCCCGTGCGGGTGAACGACCGCTGCAGCACCACCGGCCCCGTGTCCACACCCTCGTCGACTCTGATGACGCTGATGCCGAGCTCGCGGTCGGCGGATCGGAAGCTCTCCTCGATGCCGTGCGTGCCGGGGTACTTCGGCAGCAGGCTCGGGTGCAGGTTCAGCACGGGTCCCGGGAACCGCGACAGGAAGAACGGCGTGAGCAGGCGCATGAAGCCGGCCAGGGCTACCGCGTCGACCCGGTGCTCCCGCAGCGCCTCGAGCATGTCCGCCTCCGCCTCGGCACGGCTCCTGCCTCGGTAGGATATGCAGCGGGCGGGCACGGCGAGCTCGCGGGCGCGATCGAGCACGGGGGCGCCGGCCACGTCGCACACGAGGATCGCGAGCCGGTGCCGGCTCGTGCCCCGCAACCGTTCGGCGAGGGCCACGAAGTTCGAGCCCTTGCCCGAGGCGAAGACCGCGAGGCTAGCCACGCTCCAGGGTCCCGATACGGAGCAGGGAGAAGTCCGCCCCGCGGGCCGCGGCCTCGAGGGACGGCACCCGGTCCGGGTGCGCTACGAGCGCGATGCCGATGCCGAGGTTGAAAACGCTGCGCATCTCCTCGTCGCTCACCCCGCCGAGCTGCTGGATGCGTCGGAACACGGGTGGCACGTGCCAGTCGAAGGTGAAGTCCGCTCGCAGGCCCTCAGGCACCACCCGTCCGAGGTTCCCGGCGAGACCGCTGCCCGAGATGTGGGCCGCGGCGAGGAGGTCGCCCGTGGCGCACAGCGCGGCCATCTCGGAGGCGTAGATGCGCGTGGGCTCGAGCAGCTGGTCCCACTCGTTCACGGGCAGCACCTTGCGGGCCAACGAAAAGCCGTTGGAGTGGATGCCCGAGGAGGCGATGCCGAGGATGAGGTCGCCGGCCCGCATGTCGGCGAGGCGTGGCAGCAGGCCGTCCCTCTCGGCCGCGCCGACACCGAACCCCGCCAGGTCGAACTCGTCGGGTCCGTAGACATCGGGCATTTCGGCCGTCTCGCCCCCGCCGAGCCTGCAGTCGGCCAACTCGCAGCCTCGCACGATCCCGTGCATCAGCGCCTGGAGGCGGTCCTCGTGGATGCGGCCGCAGGCGATGTAGTCGAGGAACTGCACGGGCCGCGCTCCGCAGACCACGAGGTCGTTCACGCAGGTGGCAACGAGGTCGATGCCGACCGTATCGAGCCGGCCGAGGCGCTGGGCCACCAGGATCTTGGTGCCCACGCCGTCGGTGGTGGTGAGCAGCACGGGGTGGCGCAGGCCGAGCGAAGCGACGTCGATCGCCGCGGAAAACCCGCCGATGCCCGGGTCCACCGCGGGCGACCGGATGCCCTTGATGAAGTCCACGAACCGGTCGCCCTTGTCCATGTCCACGCCGGCTTCGCGGTAGCTCTTCACGGCCTGCCTCCCCCGGGTCGGTCCCGGGCCTAATTCGTGCGGTGCACCGGCGCGTCCATCACCGGGCAGGGATACTCCCCACTGAAGCACGCCGTGCAGTAATCGTCGGGACGGTCCACGCAGCCTCGCAGGGCTTCGAGGGACAGGAAGCGCACCGAGTCCGCCCCGATCTCCCGCGCGATGCCGTCGGGCTCGAGCCGGTTGGCGATCAGCTCTTCGCGGGTAGGTATGTCGATGCCGAAGAAGCACGGGAAGCGGAGGGGAGGGGAGGAGAGGCGTAGATGCACCTCACGGGCGCCGGCTTCGCGCAACAGGCGCACCATCTGCCGGCTCGTGGTGCCCCGCACGAGCGAGTCGTCGATCACGGTAATCCGACGGCCCGCAATGGCCTGGCGGACGGGGTGCAGCTTCATGCGTACGCCGAGCTCGCGCAGCGCCGGGGTGGGCTGGATGAAGGTGCGGCCCATGTAGTGGTTGCGCGTGAGGCCGTGCTCGAGCTCCACCCCCGAGGCATTGGCGTAGCCCAGGGCGGCGCTGCTGCCCGAGTCGGGCACCGGGATCACCAGGTCCCCTGGCGAGGGATCGTCCCGGGCGATCATGGCGCCCATGCGCTTCCGTACGAGGTGCACGGAGTGGCCGAAGACCTCGGAATCGGGCCGTGCGAAGTAGATGAGCTCGAAGATGCAGTGGGCCCGGCGCCCGGCCGTCGCCGGCCGGTCGGGCAGCCGGCTCGACGTGATGCGCGAACCCTGGATTTCGAGGATCTCCCCCGGCTCGACCTCGCGGATCTCCTCGGGCTGGAACAGGCCGAGCGCGCAGGTCTCGGAGGCCACCATGACCATGCCGTCGCGACGGCCGATCACGAGCGGCCGGAAGCCCAGCGGGTCGCGCACCGCGAACAGGGTGTCGCCGTGCAGCACGAGGAAGCAGTAGGCGCCTTCGATGAGGCCGAGGCAGTCGAGCAGCGCCCCCCGGAAGTCGGGGCGCGGGGACCGGGCGATCAGGTGGAGCAGCAGCTCTGTGTCGGTGGTGCTCTGGAAGATGGAGCCCCCGGCGATCAGGCTCCGGGTGAGCTCGTCGGAGTTTGAGAGGTTGCCGTTGTGGGCCAGGGAAATCTCGCCCTTATTGCAGGAGACCACGATCGGCTGCGCGTTCTCCAGCTTATTGGTGCCATGGGTGGAGTACCGGACGTGGCCGATGCCGACCCGGGAGGGGTGGTTCTCCTTGAGGTAGTGGGACAGGGCGCTCGCGACCATCCCGACGTCCCGGTAGGAAACGATGCGCCCGTGCCGGTGGTAGGCGATGCCGGCGCTCTCCTGGCCGCGGTGCTGCAGCGAGAACAGGCCGTAGAACAGCAGCTCGGGGAGGTTCACGTCCTCCTCAGCGCTGATGCCCATCACGCCGCAGTGGTGCCGGATGGCGTCGGTGCGGTCTTCCACGCGCCAATGGAACACGCCGGGGCGCGGTGCGTCAACCCAGGGACTTCGTCCGAAGGGCGAAGTCCCGAGGGCGGCAGGCACGGGCGAAGCACGTGCCGGGAGCCCAGCTCAATCCGCCAGGTAATTCTCCACGATCTCCCGGTAGCGGGCGATGGTGGCTGCGTGGACAATGGCCTGTCGGAGCCCGGCCCCGCCCTGCATGCCCTTCGTATAGGCCACGAAGTGCTTGCGCATCTCCCGGCAGGCCACCTGCTCGCCCTTCGCGCCGGCCTCGGCCGCAAGGTGGCGCAGGGCGGTCTCCAGACGCTCGCGGGTGCCGACGCGGAGTTCCCGGCCCTCGATTCGGGCACGGATCTCGGCGAAGATGAAGGGGTTGCCCAGCGCGCCCCGCGCGATCATGATCGCGTCCACGCCCGTCTCGTCCGCCGTTGCGACAGCGTCGTCGGCGGTGAAGAGGTCGCCCGAGCCGAACACCGGAACGGCCACGGCGGTCTTGAGCTCCGCCAGCGCCCCGCGCCGCGCCCGGCCGCCGAAGCCTTGGCTGCGCGTGCGGGGGTGCAGGGCGACGGCCGCGGCCCCGGCCCGCACGGCCTCCCCGGCGCAGTCGAGGTACGTGATCGTCCGCTCGTCCCAGCCCAGGCGCAGCTTCACGGTCACGGGCAGGTCGGTCTCGTCCCGCATCGCCCGCACGATGCGGCCAATGAGGACCGGGTCGCGCAGGAGCGTGGCGCCGCACCCGCTCTTCAGCACCTTGGGCACCGAGCAGCCGCAGTTGAGGTCGATCACCGTCGGGGCGAGCCGGTGGATGGCGCGGACCGCGCTCGCGGCCGCGGCGGGGGAGGAAGCGAAGATCTGGTGGCCGACGTGCCTCTCGCCGGGGAACCGTTCGAGGAGACGCAGCGTCCGGTCGCTGCCCCGGTGAATCGCCTCAGCGGAGACCATCTCCGCGTAGCAGAGCGCGGCGCCCTGCTCGACGCAGAGCGCACGGAACGAGGCGTCGGTGTAGCCGGCCATGGGCGCGAGGAATATACGCGCGGGAACCAGCGCGCCGCCGAGTGCGATGGGTTCGAGAAGGCGGCTACTGCGGGAGACCAAAGACCGTGCAGCTGTTGGCGTACAGGATCTCGGACAGCTCCTCGACGGGCTTCTCGCGCACCTCGGCGAGGTAGGCGGCCGTCTCCACCAGGTACGCGGGCTTGTTGCGCTTGCCCCGGTGCGAAGCCGGCACCATGAATGGCGCCTCGCTCTCGATGAGCATCCGCTCCAGGGGGATCGCCTTGGCCGTGTCCTGCAGGTTGCGGGCATTGCGGTAGGTGACGTTGCCCGCGAAGGAGATCCACAGGTTCAGCTCGAGCGCCCGCTGGGCGTAGCCGGCGTCCTCGGAGTAGCAGTGCAGGATGCCGCCCCGGCTGGTGAGGCGCTCGCGCAGGATCTCCAGCACGTCGGCACCCGCGTCGCGGTTGTGGATGATGACGGGCAGGTTCAGGCGCCCGGCCAGGTCGAGCTGCCGGATGAACAGCTCCACCTGGGAGTCCCGGTCGCCGAACTTGCGGTAGTAGTCGAGGCCGATCTCGCCAACAGCCACCACGCGTTCGAGGTGCGTGCCCTCGGCTATCCTCGCCTCCCAGTCCTCACCGGGCTGGACGACCGACGACGGAGAGATGCCGATGCTGTGGTAGACCTCGCTCTCGGTGCGGAGGTTCTCGTAGAGCTGCCCGAAGTCTGCGAGGTTGTTGGAAATCGTGACGATGCGGGCCACCCCCTCGGCCCTAGCCTCGCGGACGACGATGAGCTGATCAATTGGGTCCTCAGTGATAAGGCCCAGGTGGGCGTGAGTGTCGAAATATCGCATAATTCTCCGTCAGCGCCATTCCTTCGGTTGGTGTTTCGCGCACAGCATAACACGGCGGGGGGCCGGAGTCAAGGAAAAGAAGGCGATCCCACACGCTATTTCCTAACCCGGTAATCATTTGACACGAGGCGTCCAGTCATGATACGGTAACGGAGCGCCTCCGTGTCGACGAGGCCTATCATCCGAGGGGGTTCGCCGTGCCCGTGACCCAGTACAAGAAAGCCGAGAAGGAGTTCGCTGATCGTCTCGGTAGCTGGCTGCGCCGGGTATGGTCCTCGCTGCTTGCCTTCTTCCGTCTCGTGGTGCAGAAGGGCCGGCAGCGCTTCACGGTCATGCTGATCCCGCACTCGGAGAAGAAGATCTTTAATTTTCAAATTTCTTTTTTCACCCTCGTCTTCGTCACCTTCACCCTCTCGGTGGTGCTCGTCGGGTTCGTCGTACTCGCGACGCATTTCACCACGACCAACGAGCAGTACACGCAGGCTGACCGTCGCAGCCAGGAGTACGCTGCGACGCTCTCGAGCTTCAAGGACGAGATCGCGATCATCCGTAAGCTCAGCAAGTCGTTCAAGACCAACATGGACGGTGTGCTGGGGACCATCGGGTCGGGCGCCTGGACTGCCTCCGGGCAGGGCGGCCCGATCCCCGCCGCGAGCGAGGTGATCGAGGAGGCGGCGGCCGGTGAGTTGCGCGAGATAAGCGAACTCAGGGGCATCAGCAGCCTCATCCGCAACTCGATCGAGCCCCTCTCCGAGATCCGCAGCGTGCTCGAGACCTACCAGGACTGGGTCGACGACGCGCCCACGCTGTGGCCCCTGAAGGGACCCTACGGCAACATCACCACGTTGTTCGGCTGGACGATCCATCCATTCACCGGCCAGGGGTATCTGCACACCGGAGTGGACATCGCCTGGCCGGCGGGTGTTCCCGTGGTGACCACGGCCAACGGCAAGGTGACGCAGGTCGGCTACAGCTCCCAGCTCGGCAACTACGTGCAGGTCAACCACAAGCACGGATTCGTTACCAAGTACGCCCACCTCAGCGCCTCGATCGTCGGCATCGGGCAGGAGGTGAGCCGCGGCACCGTGATCGGCTACCTCGGCAACACGGGGCTCTCGACCGGACCGCACCTGCACTACGAGGTCCGGCTGGGCATCGACTACCAGGATCCCATGGTGTACATGCAGATCAAGCCCGCGCTCGCGGCGGTCAAGCGGGACGGGAGGAACGGGCAATGAGCGACGCGCATCTGTCCGACGACGCTTTCGTCAACTCGATCATAGGGGAGGGCACCCGGTTCAAGGGCGAATTCGACCTCAATGGCCTCCTGCGCATCGACGGCGATTTCTCGGGCGTCATCCGCACCCGGGGCAAGGTGCTCGTGGGGAGGAACGGCAGGGCCGAGTGCACCATGCACGCGGGCACCGTGGTGGTCGGCGGCGTGGTGAAGGGCGAGATCACCTCCACGGAGAAGGTGATCGTGCTCTCCACGGGCCTCGTGCTCGGCAGCGTCACCACCCCCCGTCTCATCGTCGAGGAGGGCGTCATCCTGGACGGCTCCTGCCGGATCTCCGCTCCTGAGCGCACGGCCGCCGACGCCGGCAAGTCCGGCGCCGCGGGCCGCGAGCCTGCCTCCGCCGCTGCGGCGCGGAGGTAGACCGGTCGACCGATGGCCCGCATCGACTCCCTCGGCGAGGCCTCCCCGTACCACG
>JAPLSM010000372.1 GCA_026398635.1 Spirochaetota bacterium
CGTGGTGACCGTGCTCGTGTTCGTGATCGGCAGCCTGTTCGGCTCCGGCAGAGAAGGGAACGGGGCGATCGTGGCCCGGGTGCCCAGGGGCACCGGTCGATGGGCCGCGCTGTTCGCGGCATTCTTCGTGCTCGGCTGCGACTTCTGGGCCTGGGGAAGGCGGCCGGTCCTCGTGCTCGGCCTGCCGCTCTGGGTGCTCTACTACGGGGCGCTCGGTCTCCTGCTCGCCCTCGCGATCGCGGCGTGCGCCCGGTGGGCGGTGTCGGATCGTGCGCAAACCTCGAGCCATCTGAAGCTGTCCAAGGGGTGATCGTTCACCGCATCCCGACGGAAGGCATGGGCGGAGCACCATCGCGGGTGAGGCCACCGACCCGTGCTGCGCTGTATGGGGATAGTGGGTCAACCGGACAGGCATGGTTTTTACTTCCATTCACGATGTATATTCCCCCCGATGCGGAAGGACGTAGCTGTGTCTCTGTCGAAAGAATTGAAGCCCTGGTTCGGACCCAATGCTCGGACGCTCGGCAAGGAGCTGTTCCTGAGGGGGCGTTTGCGCATTGATGCGACGTTCCCCAACCGCATCGAGGCGACGATAGCGGGCAGCCTGCCGTACCGCGTGAGCCTCACGCGCACCAGGGACGGCATTGGGGCATCTTGCACGTGTCCTTCCATGGCCGATTCAAAGCGGGGGTGCAGGCACGTCTGGGGCGCCGTGCTGGCGGCGGAGAATGCCGGGCACCTCAAGGACTGGAAGGGAGACGGGAAAGGGACGACCGGTCCCAGCGAGGGGTGGCTTTTTCCTCAGACGGGAACACAAGTTTTTTTCTCATCGAGCGCTACGACAAAACCCACGAGTTCCAGCCGGCGTCCCGATCCATCCCTTTCCCGTCCGCTATTTTCAGATATCGAGCAGGCGATGGTGGGGATCGCCTCCCGTCGAGCTCAGAGCGCGGGGAAACCGGAAAAGGCTGTCTTCTACATAGTTCATGTTCCCGATGCCTCGTCGACAGGCCTTTTCCCCGTTCGCCTGGCGACCCGCGTGCGGAAAAAAGACGGCACCTGGAGCGTACTGCTGAAATATTCCCCGACAAAAGAGCGCGCGGCCAGGCTCACGGACCGCGACGATCGGCGTATCGTCGCCATGATGCTCGGTGCGTCAAAGGAGCATGAATACTTCGAATACGACCGGGCCGGCAGTGCTTTCCTTTTCACGTGGGACCTGCTGGAGGCGCTTCTCCCCATGATGTGCGCGACAGGGCGCTGCCTCTTCAGGGCCACGGGGGTCGAGGTGGACCCGGAGATCCTCCGCTGGGACGGGGGCGCCCCCTACGTCTTTCACTTGACGGTCCGCGACGAGAAGGACGGCGGCTGCCGCATAGGAGGATCGCTGTGCCGGGACGGCCAGATCATCGACATCCGCGAACCGGTCCTCGCGGTCAAGGGCGGACTGGTCTTCTTTCACGACCACGTTGCGCAGCTTGACGATGGCGGTGCGTGGATCTGGATCCCGACGCTCCGCACCACGGGCCCGATCCGCGTTCGTCCGCGGGATCGCGGCAGGATCGTCGAAGAGCTCCTGCGCCTACCCGGCGTGCCGCCGCTCGACCTGCCGGAAGATATGCGCTTCGAGGAGACGGTCGGGACCCCACGGCGCCGCCTCACGATCGGCCGGCCCGATGGCGGGTACGGGACCTCCAGCTCCCTGCGCGCGGTCCTCTCCTTCGACTACGAGGGAACCGTGGTCGAAAGGGCCAGCCGGAGTCCTGGGGTCTATCTCCCCGACGCGCGCCGTCTTGTCAGGCGGAACGAAGTCGCGGAGGAGGAGGCCGAACGCGCGCTTGAAGGGATGGGATTCATGCTGAAAGCACTTCCCAGGTATGATCCCCCTCATTTTTCCCTGTCTCCGCGCAATCTGCCTCGCGCGGTGCGCGACCTGACCGCCGCCGGCTGGATCGTGGAGGCGGAAGGAAAGCTGTACCGGTCCGCGAGCAGGTTTTCCGTGTCGGTCTCCTCCGGCATCGACTGGTTTGACCTCAAGGGGGAGGTCCATTTCGACGACGTTTTTGTCCCGCTCCCCCGTCTGCTCAGAAGTCTCCGCCGCGGTGAGTCGACCGTCCTGCTGGATGACGGCACGCTGGGGATCGTTCCCGAGGAATGGCTGGAACGGTACGCGCTCCTGGCGCGGCTGGGCGACGTCCAGGAAGAGACCCTGCGTTTCACGCGCGCGCAGTCGGGTTTCCTGGACGTCCTCCTCGCCTCCGCGCCCGAGGTGAAGTGGGACGATACGGCCTCGCGGGCGCGGGATGAGCTCAGGCGGTTTACCGCCGTTCTTCCAGCCGATCCGACGCCGGGATTCGCCGGCGAGCTCCGTCCGTACCAGAAGGACGGCCTGGGGTGGCTGCACTTCCTGCGCCGGTTCGCCTTCGGCGGATGCCTTGCGGACGACATGGGGCTCGGCAAGACCGTACAGGCGCTGGCGCTCCTGGAGTTCCGGCGCGTCGACCCCGAACGCGTGGGGGAGGTTCCGCGCCTGCCGTCCCTGGTCGTCGTCCCCCGTTCCCTCATCTTCAATTGGCGCCAGGAGGCCGCGCGCTTCGCGCCGGCCCTCCGCCTCATCGAGCACTGGGGACCCGGAAGAACCACGGACGCGCGTGGTTTCGACGGCTGCGACATCGTGATCACCACTTACGGCACGCTTCGTCGTGACGTGGGGCTCCTCAAGGACGTCGCTTTCGATTACGCGGTCCTCGACGAGTCGCAGTCGATCAAGAATGCCGGCAGCGACACGGCCAAGGCGGCGCGCCTGCTCACGGCGCGGCACCGCCTGGCGCTCAGCGGGACCCCGCTGGAGAACCACCTCGGGGAGCTCGGGAGCCTCATGGAGTTCCTCAATCCCGGAATGCTGGGAACGTCCCCGCTTGTGGGAATGCGGGGTCCCGCGGCACGCGATCCCGACGAGCCCACACGCCGTATGCTGGCGCGCGTCCTTCGTCCGTTCATCCTCCGGCGGACCAAGGATCAGGTGGCCACCGACCTTCCGCGGAAAACCGAGCAGATCATGTACTGCGAGCTGGAGGACGCGCAGCGGGCTCTGTACGACGAACTGCGGGACCACTACCGCACCGAGCTCCTCGGCAAGGCGGTCGACGTCGGACTCGGGAGGATGAAGATCATCATCATCGAAGCCCTCCTGAGGCTGCGGCAGGCGGCGCTCCATCCAGGTCTCATCGATGAGAAACGCCGGGGAGAGCCATCCGCAAAACTGGACGTGTTCCTGCCGAGCATCGCGGATGTGATCGAAGAGGGCCACAAAGCACTCGTCTTCTCGCAATTCACGCGTTTCCTCGCCATCGTGCGGGAACGACTCGACGGCATGGGTGTCCACTACGAATACCTGGACGGCAGGACGAAAAACAGGCAGGCGCGGGTCGATGCCTTCCAGTCCGACCCCGACCTTCCCCTGTTTCTCGTGAGCCTCAAGGCCGGCGGGCTGGGACTCAACCTGACGGCCGCCGACTACGTGTTCCTCCTGGACCCCTGGTGGAATCCCGCCGTCGAATCCCAGGCCATCGACCGCGCCCACAGAATCGGGCAGACAAGGAATGTC
>JAPLSM010000334.1 GCA_026398635.1 Spirochaetota bacterium
GGTTCACCCCGGAAAAATGCACGGGGTGCGGCCGGTGCTGGGAGGTCTGCCCCCACGGCGTGTTCGTGCTCGAGGCGAAGCGGGCGCGCCTGGCCGACCGGGACCTCTGCATCGAGTGCGGGGCGTGCATGCGCAACTGCCGGTACGACGCGATCAGCGTGCGGAGCGGCGTGGGCTGCGCGAGCGCCATCATCGCCGGGGCGCTGAGGGGCCACGAGCCGACCTGCGACTGTGGCAGCGGTGATTCGCCGTCCTGCTGCGGATGACGGACGAAATGGACAACGAGGCGCTCTTCAGCGCCGCGATCACCCCATCGGACGGCGACCGGGCGGCGGTCGAGCAGATTCTGTCGGCGGAGCAGCCGGATGCACCCCGGTTCTGGGAGCCAGGCGGCGGCGGCGAAGCCATCACCGTGCCCGTCGACGGCGCCGAGATCAGGGTGTACCACGCGAAGCCGGCCCGGCCGGTCGCGCGCCGGCCGATCCTGTTCGTCCCGGGCTGGGGGACCAACCCGCAGGGCTGGTTCGACCTCACCAAGGCCGTGCACGGCAGGGCTGAGCTGTACTACCTCGAGACCCGGGAGAAGGCGAGCAGCCGGATCCTGGACCGTCGCACCGACATGGGCATGAGCCAGTCGGCTCGTGACATCGGGGACGCGATCGGGTTCCTCGGATTGTCGGCACGCGATTTCCTGCTGCTGGGAGCCTGCTGGGGAGCAGCCC
Source organism: Spirochaetota bacterium (assembly GCA_026398635.1). GTDB lineage: Bacteria > Spirochaetota > Spirochaetia > SZUA-6 > Fen-1364 > JAPLSM01. The sequence goes on from JAPLSM010000334.1 coordinate 723, forward strand.
AGGTTCTGCAGGGCCTCGTCGATCGCAGCATCTCGGCGCCCACGGTGCTCGTCGGCGACCCGATGCACACGCTGTGGTTCAGCAAGTGGCTGCTGCGGTGGGTTTCGCCGGTCTTTCCGACCGCGGCGTTGAAGCTGGTGCGGCCGCTCTTCGTGAAGGCAATGATCGGCGACATGAAGGAGCCCGTGCAGAAGACGCGCGCGTACGACTTCGTCTACAGCGCGGATTTCTGGAAGTGGCAGAAATCGGCCGAGGCGGCGAAGGATTTCGAGCTGTACGGCGCGCTCGGTGGGGTGCGCGACGAGGTGTTCGTGTTCAACGGCACCTCCGACAAGGTCCACGACCCCGTCCATTACCCGCGCCTCGCCGGCGAGTTGCCACGGGGCCGGTTCCTCCACGTTCCCACGGTCGAGAGCCGGCGCGAGCTGCTCTTCGGGGCGGTCGCCCTCGAGTTCGCGAAGGTATCCGCTGCCGACGGCGTGCCCCCGTCGCTCGCACGGTTCGAGAAGAAGGTGCGGTAGCCCACTTCCTCCCCCCCGGACCGCTTGACGCCCGGGTCCGATTGGGCTTTACTCCACGGAAAGCGCCACCGCTTGCCAGGCCCGGATCCTTCGCCCGTCACCGAGGGCGATCGTCACCCGCCATTTCACCGGACGGCCTGCCCGGCTGCCCTTGGCCGAGTCTGCGACGGACCTCCTGAAGGCATCGCGCCGGAGTCAGCGCCGTGAAACCGTTCGACGTCCACAGCATCGTCACGAAGCGCAGACTCGCGGGGCTTCTCCATCTCATGACCGGCTACCGGCTCGGCTACGCGGCGGCGGCCTTGTGCACCGGGCTGGCCTCGCTGTGCCAGACCGGAACCTACCTGCTCATTCGCCGGCTCATCGACACGGTGCTGCCGGGCCGCTCGGCGGGCTCGCTCGTCGCCGCGGCCGCGGGGTTCGTCGGCCTCGCCGCGCTCCAAGGCAGCTGCTCGTTCCTCAGCGGTACCCTCGCGGCCCGGACCGCGGAGGGCACCATCCGGCGCCTGCGCGACGCGTTCCTCGACCACGTGCAGCGCCTGCCGTTCTCCTACCTCGACAAGACGTCGACCGGCGACCTCATCGAGCGAGCGACCTCCGACATGGACGCGGTACGCAAGTTCTACGCAGACCAGGCCATCGGCTTCGGCCGGATCACGCTGCTCTTCGGGGTCAACTTCACCGCCCTCTGCCTGCTGTCGTGGAGACTGGCCCTGGCGTCGGTCGTGGTACTGCCCGTGGTGCTCGCCGTCTCGACCGTGTTCTTCAAGGTCATCTCGAAGCGCTACGAGAAGTATCAGGAGCAGGAGGCGATCCTCTCCACCACCCTGCAGGAGAACCTCACCGGCGTGCGGGTGGTGAAGGCCTTCGCCCGTCAGGCTTTCGAGATCGAACGCTTTGACCGGGTGAACCGCGAGAAGTACCGCCGGGGCCGGCGCCTGCTGATGCTGAACGCGGTGTTCTGGCCGGCCACGGACATCCTCTGCGGCGCCCAGATGCTCGCCGGGTTCGTCTTCGGCGCCCTGCAGGCCATTCACGGCGCCATCTCGGTCGGCACGTACATCGCCTTCGCCGGGATGATCCTGCAGCTGATCTGGCCCATCCGGTTCCTGGGTCGGCTGATCGTCGACATCTCGGGCGGCCTCGTCTCGTACGAGCGCCTGATGGCTGTGCTGCGCGTCGACCAGGAGCCCCTCGCCGCCGGGGAGGCTCCCGGGGACGGTCGCCTGCGCGGCGAGCTGCACTTCAAGGACGTGGCCTTCGGCTACGAGGCGGAGAAACCGATCCTGTCGGAGATCAGCTTCCACTGCGCGCCGGGCCAGTCGGTGGCCCTGATCGGGTCGACGGGCTCGGGCAAGACCAGCCTTGTAAACCTCGTGCCCCGGTTCTACGACTACACCGCGGGCAGCGTCACCCTCGACGGCCGGGAGCTGAAGGGGTACCCACGGCACTGGCTGCGGCACCACATCGGCATTGTGGAACAGGAGCCGTTCCTGTTTTCCCGCACGATCCGCGAGAACATCACCTACGGCGTGCCGGGCGAGGTGTCCGACGCGGCGGTGGAGGAGGCGGCCCGGTCGGCGGCCATCCACGACGTGATCCTCTCGTTCCCGAACGGCTACGACACGCTCGTCGGCGAGAAGGGCGTCACGCTGTCCGGTGGCCAGAAGCAGCGGGTGGCCATCGCGCGCACGATCCTGAAAGACCCCGCCATTTTGATCCTGGACGACTCGACCTCCTCGGTCGACACCGAGACCGAGGCCGCCATCCGCGCCGCCCTGGAGCGCCTCATGCGGGGCCGCACCTCGTTCATCATCGCCCACCGGGTTCAGAGCCTGATGAAGGCCGACCTGATCCTCGTCTTCGACGGCGGCCGCATCGTCGAGCGGGGCACGCACGCCACGCTGCTCGCGAAGGAGGGCATGTACCATCGGATCTTCGACCTGCAGACGGCGATCGAGAGCGAGCTCGAGAAGGACGTGAGCCGTGCCTGACTTCATCCGTGACGAGGAGGAGTTCACGACCCGGTTCAACGGCCGAACCGTGCTGCGCATGTTCGGCGAGATGCGCCGGTACTGGAAGCGGACGCTCGTGTTCCTCGTGGCCATCGCCGCGGTCGCCGTGGCCGACTCCTACAACACGTACCTCAACAAGCGGATCATCGACGAGGCGATCAGCGCGCACGACCCGTCGCGCCTCGCGTCGATCGCGCTGCTGTTCGGCCTGATCATGCTCGGCCAGAGCGTGGCGGTCTTTGGCATGATCGCGGTCGCGGGCATCCTCGGCGAGCGCATCCAGTACGATCTGCGCAAGCGGCTGTTCGACCACCTGCAGGGCCTCTCGTTCACGTACTTCGACAAGACGCCGGTGGGCTGGATCATGGCCCGGGTCACCTCCGACTCAGGCAGGATCGCGGGGCTCGTCACCTGGGGCATGCTCGACGTGTGCTGGGCCCTGTCGAACATCGCCTCGTCCACGGTGTTCATGTTCCTCATCAATGCGCGCCTGGCGGGGCTGATCTTCGCGGTCATCCCCTTCCTCGTGACCGTGGCCATCGTGTTCAAGAACCGGATCGTGGGCGAGTTCCGCAAGGTCCGGAAGTTGAACTCGAAGATCACCGCCGCATACAACGAGAACATCACGGGCACGCGCGTAGTGAAGGCGCTCTGCCGGGAGGATCGCAACCTCGGGGAGTTTTCGCACCTCACGGGCGACATGCGCGCCGCCGGCTTCCGGGCCGCGTGGCTGTCCGCCCTGTTCCTGCCGATCGTGCAGATCATCACCGCGGTCGCCATCGGGACCATCGCGTGGAACGGCGGCCTGCAGTCGTGGCAGGGGCTGATCACCGTCGGCGGCATCCAGGCGTTCCTGGGCTACATCATGTTCATGCTGTGGCCGGTGCAGGACCTTGCCCGGGTGTACGCGGACCTGCAGCAGTCCGTGGCATCCGCGGAGCGCACCTTCTCGCTCATCGACGCGAAGGCCGATATCGTCGACCGCGCTGGCGCCGCGGACCCCGGCAGCATCGCGGGCGACATTGAGTTTGACCACGTTGACTTCCACTACGAGGAAGGCAAGCCGGTCCTGACCGACTTCTCGCTGACGGTGCGCCGGGGCGAAACGGTCGCCCTGGTCGGGCCCACGGGCGGTGGCAAGACCACGATCGTCAACCTCGTCTGCCGGTTCTACGAGCCGAAGGCCGGCGCCATCCGGCTCGCGGGCCGGGACTACCTCGAGTTCACCCAGCACGCCATCCAGTCACGGGTCGGCATCGTGCTGCAGGCCCCGCACCTGTTCTCGGGCACGGTACGGGAGAACGTGCGTTACGGCCGGCTGGACGCGACCGACGCGGAGGTCGAGGGGGCCGCGGCCACGGCGGGCGCGGCCGACTTCATCACGAAGCTCGACAAGGGCTGGGACACCGAGGTGGGGGAGGGTGGCAATCGCCTTTCCACGGGACAGAAGCAGCTCGTCAGCCTCGCCCGCGCGGTGCTCGCTCGGCCCGAGATCTTCATCATGGACGAGGCCACCAGCTCGGTGGACACCCTGACCGAGGGCCTGATCCACCGCGGCATGGAGGCGCTGATGCGGGGCCGCACCTCGTTCATCATCGCCCATCGGCTGTCCACGATCCGGGGGGCCGACCGGATCCTCGTGATCGACGCCGGCCGCATCGCGGAGAGCGGCACGCACGCGGAGCTGATCCGTGCGCGCGGCCGGTACTACGACCTGTACACCCGGCAGTTCCGCCGGGAACACGAGGAAGCGGACGAAGTGTTCAAGGTGCTGGAGGGAGGCGTGTCATGCTGAAGCGCTACCAGATCAGCGAGGGCCGGTTCTGCGACGGCACGGCCGAGACTTGCCCGATCCACGTGTACGTCAACCCCGACGAGGCCGAAAAGCGGTTCCTCGTGAACGAGCTGAAGCTCGACGAGCATACGCTCGCCTCCTCGCTCGACCCCGACGAGCTGGCGCGCCTCGAGTTCGAGCCCGAGCACGTGGCCGTGATCGTCAAGCGGCCGCGCAGCTACTCCGCGGAGGACCTGTACCTCTTCCGGGTGAGCTCGATGGGCCTGTTCCTCTTCCACGACAAGCTCGTGATCGTCTCGGGCGAGGACGTCCAGCCCCTCGAGGGCAGGCAGTTCCAGCGCATCTCCTCGCTGCCCGACCTGCTGCTGCGCATCCTCTTCCGCACCACCCTGCACTACCTCGAGCACCTGCGGATCATCAACCAGATCTCCGACGAACTGGAGAGCAAGGTCCGCACGGCGATGGAGAACCGGCACCTCATCAACCTGTTCACCCTCGAAAAGGGCCTGGTGTACTACCACAATGCCATCCACTCGAACGGCGTGATGATCGACAAGCTGAAATCGAGCGCCGCGAAGTTCGGCTTCACCCCCGAGAACCTGGAGTACCTGGACGACCTCGCCGTCGAGAACGCCCAGTGCTACAAGCAGGCGGAGATCTTCTCGAACATCTTCGCCAGCCTCATGGATGCCCGGGCCTCGATCGTCAGCAACAACCTCAACGTGCTGATGAAGACCCTGAACCTCATCACGATCGCCATCATGGTACCGACCCTCGTCGTGAGTATCTTCTCCATGAACGTCCGCATCCCCTTCGCGGACCATTCACTGGGGTTCGGGATCATCGTGGGCCTGGCGGCGATCTCCTCCGCTGCCTTCGCTATCATCTGGCGCCTGGTGAGCGCCGCGCGCACCACCGTCGAACCGCGCCCCCGGCGCCGGCGCCGGCACCCCTAGCGGTACTCGATC
>JAPLSM010000471.1 GCA_026398635.1 Spirochaetota bacterium
ACGCCGGCCCTATGCGCCCGCGTGGGCGAGGGCCTGCGCGACCGTCCACCCCTCGTGGACGAGACCCACCATCGCCTCCACCATGAGACGCGTCTTCCCGTGCTCCCAGATGTTGCGGCCGATCGCGATGCCCTTCCCCCCTGCCTGGATCGACGCGTGGACCACGGAAAACACCTCGCCCAGCGTCTCGGCTTTCTCGCCCCCGAGGATCACCACGGGGACGGGGCAGCCCTCCACGACCCGCCGGAAGCTGTCGGGATCGCCGGTGTAGTACGTCTTCACGACGTCGGCCCCGATCTCCTGCGCGGCCCGGGCGGCGAGCAGGATCCCTTTCGGGTCCCCGGACCTCATGTCCTTTCCCTTCGCCATGGCCTCGATCATCAAAGGGAGGCCCCAGCGCTCGCAAGCGTCGGCGACGAAGGAGGCCTGCCGGGTGAACTCACCCTCGCGCTCGTGGCCGAACTTGACCGTGACCGCCGCTGCCGCGGCCCCGAGCGCGAGCGCTGCCTCGGGGCTGGAGATGACCTCCTCCTCGAACTTCCCGCCCAGCACCGTGAACCCGCCCGTGAGGCGCAGGATCACGGAGAGCGTCCGGTCCCATTCCCCCGCCGCGGCGCTCACCACGCCCCGGGTGGCCAGGATCGCGTCCGCGCCCCCCTCCCGGCACGCCCGCACCACCTCCGCGGGCTTCTCGATGCCCGGCAGGGGGCCCGCGATGCCGCCGTGGTCCAGCGCCACAATGACGGTGCGGCCCGTGTCGCGGCGGAAGATGGAGGACAGGCGGATGCTCTTCCCGATGCTCATGGTGCGCTCCTTGGCGTAGAGAGTTTCTCGAACACGGCCTTCAGGCCGCGATACGATTCCCGGTAGAGGGCGAACAGCTCGTCGTACAGCCGCGTGCGCTCCGCGACCGGCTCGCAGACGGACCCGATCCGCACGATGGCCTCCGAGGCCTCGGCCGCCGAGCCGTACTCGCCCAGCGCGGCGAGCGCGAGGCAGACGTCGCCGGCGAGATCGGAGTCCTCCGCCTCGGGCACGAGGATGCGCCGGCCCGTGATGTCCGCCCGGATCTGGTTCCACACGCGGCTCCGCGCCGGGCGCCCCGTGATGCGGAGGTCCTGCACGGAGAGCCCGATCTCCTCCATCACCTCCACCACGTCCCGGATGGCGAAGCCGACGGACTCGGCCACCGCCCGCAGCATCTCGGCGCGGCCGTGGTTCAGCGTGAGGCCGATGAAGGCCCCCCGGGCCAGGGGGTCCCACAGGGGAGCGCGCTCCCCCGCGAGGTAGGGGAGGAAGAGGAGCCGGTCGGCGCCCGCCGACACCGCTTCGATCTCCGCGAACAGGCTCTCCCAGCTCCCGTCCGACCGGCCGGCCGCGGTGCGGAACCACTCCAGGGCCTTGCCGGAGGTCGAGATGATCCCCGAGACGTTCCAGCACCCCTCCGCGATGTGGCTCAAGCACAGCAGCCGCCGGTCCGAGACCGGCCTTCGGGAGCAGAGGTTGATCCCCTCGGAGGTCCCCGCGCGGATGCAGGCGCGACCGGGTGCGACGGTGGCCGTGCCCAGCAGCGAGACGATGAAGTCGGGGCCGCCGGATACCACGGGCACACCGGCGGGAATACCGGTCGCGGACGCACCCGCGGCGCTCACGGCGCCCAGGATCCTGCCCGACGGCACGAACGGGGGGAACCGGCCCGGATCCATGCCGAGCGCGGAGATCAGCGGCTCCTCCCAGATGTAGCGGGTGAACTGCGGCGTGGGCAGGAACGTCGCGGGGACCCCGGTGAGCACGTACGCGACATACTCGGGGCACGAGAAGAACCAGCGGGCCTGCTCGTAGAGCCGAGGACGGTTGCGGAAGAACCAGAGTGCCTTCGGAAGGTAGAACGTCGGATCGATGGGCGCCCCGCAGCGCTCCGAGACGATGCGCGCCTCCTCGACTCCACGCCGGTCCATCCACGTCAGCGCGGGGGCCAGGGGCACACCATCGGCGCTCACCGGCACGAGGGTGGGCCCGTTTCCGCTCACCACCACCGCCTCGATCGGCCCCGCCCCGGCAACGCCGAGTGCGGCTGCGACGTGGGAGAGCCCGGCGATCCACGCCCGGGCATCGGACTCGTGCCAGAGGGGGTCGGGATGCCGGATCAGCGCGAGCGGCGCCTCGGCGCGGGCCGTGAGCCGGCCGGCCCGGTCGAACAGCCCGGCCTTGAGCTGCGTGGTGCCGACGTCGACGGCGAGCAGCATCAGGGGGCGTCGTGCTGCAGCAGGACCCGGTAGGTCTCCCGCGTGAGGGCCGCCCGGATCCCCGCCTCGAGCCCGCCGAAGCCGACCGTCCGGCTGATCAGGGGCTTCACGTCCACCATCCCGAACGACAGCAGGCGCACGGCCTGGTGGAAGTCCCGCTCCGTCCTGCCCTCGGTGCCGGTCACCGCGTACTCGCTGCGATGCAGGACGTTCGCGTCGACCGGGATCGCCGTCTTCGCGGAGTACGCGGTGTAGATGTTCACGCGCCCCGTCTTCGAGATCGACGCGAACGCGGCCTCGAGGGCCGCGGGCGCGGGGCTCGTGACGACGCAGGCGTCGACGCCCCTGCCGTCCGTGTGCTCCTTGACGAGCGCGGCCAGCGCTCCTCCCGTCGGGTCGATGGCCGCGACGGCGCCCAGGCGCTTCGCCATCGCGCAGCGGCTGGCGTCCGGGTCGGACACGAACACGCGCGCACCCAGGCGGGCGGCCACCTGGACGTGCATCTGCCCCATGGGCCCGGCGCCGATCACCAGCAGGTCCTCGGCCAGGCGCAGGCCCACGCGCTTGAGCGACCGGATGCAGCAGGCAATGGGTTCCGCGAAGGCTGCCTCTTCGAAGGAGAGCCCGGCGGGGATGGGGAAGGCCTGCGACGGCCTCACCACGAGGTACTCGCCGAAGCCGCCGAGCACCCGCTGGTTCGCGTTGAACCGGTTCTGGCACATATTCGACCGTCCCGTGCGGCAGTAGTGGCACACCCCGCAGCGCAGCACGAGGTCCAGGGCCACGCGCGTGCCCGGCGCGCAGCCCGGCGGCACGTCCGGGCCCGCGGCTGTGACCTCGCCCGAAGCCTCGTGGCCGGGGACAAGGGGGTAGGAGATCTTCATCTCGCCCGTGAAGAGGCGCTGCTCGAGGGTGCAGATCCCGCAGGCCTTCAGCTTCACGAGCAGCTCGCCGCGCCCGGGGACGGGCGTCTCGACCTCGCGGATCTCGATGCGTTCGGGGGCGGTCAGGACCGCGGCTCTCATGGGGACCTCCTCGGCACCGGCGTCGTCATGCGCGGGACGACCGGTAGTGCCGCCAGATCGCGTAAAGGATCATCGCGGCCACGGTGATGACGTACGGAAGGGCAAGGATGAAATCCGCAGGCACGTTGAAGATGCCCTGCGCGTAGTTGGAGAAGCTCTCGGCCAGGCCGAAGACGAACGAGGCGACCACGATGCCCGCGGGCGTCTTGTTGCCGAGGTAGATCGCCACCAGGGCGATCCACCCCCGGCCCGAGGAGATCTCGGGCACGAAGGCGGCAAGCTGCAGCGTGAGGAAGGCGCCGGCCAGGCCGCACGTGAGGCCCGAAATGAGGATCCCGGCGAGCTGGTAGCGCCGGGGGTCGCGGCCGATCGACACGATGGTCGCCGGGTTGAGGCCCGTACCGCGCAGGCGCAGGCCGAACGGCGTGCGGTAGATGACGACGGCCGAGACCAGGACGATCAGCCACGTGGCGTACACGATGACGTTGTGACCGAAGAGCACGTCGCCGAGCACGGGGATCCGCTGCAGCGCCTCGGGCACCGAGAGCACCGGCAGCTGGGGGACATCGGGGAACTGGATCACGCCCTTGGTCTTGAAGAGCTGGAACGCGAGGACGATCGTGAACCCCGAGGCGAAGAGGTTGGTGGCGAGACCGGTGATGAACACGTTCGCTCGAAGGTACAGCGTAATCGCGCCGAACAGCAGCGCGAGCAGCATCGCGCACAGGATGCCGAGGAGGATCCCGCCGAGGAGGCTGCCCGTGGCCGCGGCGAACACGATGCTGAAGAACGCTCCGGTAAGGATGAGCCCCTCGAGGGCGATGTTGAGCATGCCCGCCAGCTCCGTGTACAGGCCGCCGATCGCGGCGAGCAGGAACGGCGTCATGATCCCGACGGCGTTGTGGACGAGCGGGATCGCGAAGGGCGAACTGCCGCTCATGGGGCGCTCCGCTTCCGGGCCAGGCCGTACAGGGCCTGGGCCGTGACGAGGTAGAAGATGCACGACTGAGCGATCGCGGCGATCTCGAAGGTGACGTCGCCGTGGAGCATGGCGGCCTTCGCGCCGGCCTCGAGCCAGGCGAACAGCAGCGCGGCCGGCACGACCGCCAGGGGGTTGTTCCGCGCGATGAGGGCGACGGCGATCCCGTTCCACCCCATGCCGCCCGAGAACCCCTTGATGGCCATCCCGTGGGTGCCCATCACCGAGAAGGCGCCGGCGAGCCCGTTGAGGGCCCCGCTCAGGACCATCGGGAGCACGAGGTAGGTGCGGACGTTGATGCCGCCGTAGCGGGCGAACTCCCGGTTCAGCCCGCACATGCGCATCTCGTAGCCCGCGTGGGTCCGGTTCATGAAGAGCCAGACGAGCGCCGCGGCCGCGAGCGAGAAGAAGGCGCTGATGTTGAGCTTCGACGGTGGGAAGAGCTTGCTCAGCGCGTACTGCGGCCCGATCGGCAGGGTCGCGAGCAGGTTGTTCGCGGGGTCGTCGAGGGGCCCCGTGATGACCCAGTTCACGACGAGGATGATCGCGGCGGACAGCAGGAACGAGGAGATCATCTCGTCGGCGTCCCACCGCATCCGGAACCAGCCCGACAGCCCCGAAAGGACGGCGGACACCGCGAGCGCCCCCGCGACCGCCGCCGCCCCGCCCAGGAAGCCGTTCGCCGCGGGCAGGGCCAGGCAGACCGCCGTCGCGGCGAGCCCCCCAGCGTAGACTTGGCCCTCGCCCCCGAGGTTGAACACGGAGGACTTGAAGGCCACCGCAATGGCGAGGCCGGTGAACACCAGGGGCACCGCGCTGTTCAGCATGTTGCCGAGGTAGTAGCGGTTCATGAAGGCCCCGGCGAAGAAGTACAGGATCGTCGTGCCCGGCACCTTGCTCAGCAGGAGGATCAGGACGATCACGAGGACGAACGAGATCGCGAGGGTGAGGGCGATGCCCGTGAACCCCGCGAGCGCGGCGCCGAGGCCCTTCTTCCCCTTCATGCCGGTCCCTCCGTGCCGCCCGCGGCGGGCCGGGCGAAGTCGTCGCGCAGCCCGAGCATGTACTCCCCGATCAGCTCCTTCGAGAGCCCGTTCGCGTTGGGCAGCACCGCGACGATGCGGCCCCGGTACATGACGGCGACCGTGTCGGCGATGCCGAGGATCTCGTCGAGGTTCGAGGAGATCAGCAGCACGCCCGCGCCCCCCGCGCGAGATTCGAGGATCTTCTCGTAGACGAACTGGCTGCTCGCCACGTCCAGCCCCCACGTGGGCTCCGAGACGATGAGGAGGTTGGACGACGAGGCCAGCTCGCGCGCGAGGATGACCTTCTGGATGTTGCCGCCCGAGAGGGTGCGGATGGCTGCCTCGGGCGCCCCGCCGATGGAGAAGCTCCGCGCCAGGCCCTCGGAGAAGCGGCGGATCCTCCCGCTCAGGAGGAACCCCGCGCGCAGGAACCCGTGGTGGTGGGAGACGATCATGTTCTCCGTCACCGTGGAGTCGAGGCTCGCGCCGCGGTGCAGCCGGTCGGCCGGCACGTACGCGAGCCCCTGGTCACGCAGCGTCGCGGTCGAGAGCCCCGAGATGTCCTCGCCGTTGTGCCGGATTCTCCCGCCGCTTATCCGGCGCAGGCCCGCGACCACGTCCTCGAGCTCGCCGAGCCCGTTGCCGCTCACCCCGGCCACGCCGACGATCTCGCACGAGCGCACGGTGAGCGACACGTCGTCGAGCAGCGGCCGGCCGCTGCCGCGCCTCCGGAGGCTGACCTTCTCGAGTTCGAGCACCGGGCTCCCGCACGACCGGGCCTCCCGCGTGAGCTGGAACAGGACGCTGCGGCCGACCATGAGCCGGGAGAGCTCGGCCGCGTCGACGGAGGCCGTGTCGCGCACGGCCACGACGCGTCCCTGGCGCATCACGGTGACCCGGTCGGAGATCTCCTTCACCTCGTGCAGCTTGTGCGTGATGATGATGCAGGTCTTCCCGTCGGCCTGCAGGCTGCGCAGCGTGCGGAAGAGGCCGTGAATCTCCTGCTCGGTCAGCACGGACGTCGGCTCGTCGAGGATCAGCAGGCTCGCCCGCCGGTAGAGCATCTTCACGATCTCGACCTGCTGCATCTGGCCCACGGTGAGATCCGCGACCCTCGCGTCCGGCTCGATGCCGAAGCCGTGGCTGCGGATCACCTCCCCGACGCGCGCGCGGGCCTCCTTCCGGTCGGTGAAGAGGCCCCAGCGCCGGGGCTCGACGCCGAGGACGACGTTCTGGGCCACCGTGAACTCCGGGATCAGCTTGAAGTGCTGGTGTACCATGCCGATGCCCTGCCGGGCAGCGTCAAGGGGGGTGCGGATGACGGCCGCAGCACCGGCGAGGGCGATGGTCCCCGCGTCGGGCTGCTCGAGGCCGTAGAGGATCTTCATGAGGGTGGTCTTCCCGGCGCCGTTCTCGCCGACGATGGCGTGGATCTCGTCCTTCTCGACGGAGAAATCCACGGCGTCGTTGGCGAGCAGGTCGCCGTAGCGCTTGGTGACCCCCCGCATCTCCAGATGGGGCATGCACGCTCCTCGATCGGCGCAGTTGGCGCGGACCGTGCGGGGGATCGCTCCCCCGCACGATGCGCTGCCGTCTTCTACATCTGAGGCACGGGCAGGGACAGGCTCCCACCCCGGAACTTCTTCATGAGATCCGCCATCTTCGCGACGATGTCGGCCGCGACGTTGTTGAGGTACAGTGGGTCCTTGTCCGCGAAGTCGACGTAGCCGGCCTTCGCGTTCACGACGTCGGCCTTGCCGAACGCGAGCTTGCCCTGCAAGGCCTTCTTCAGCGTCTCGACGACGATGCGCTCCTGGTCGAGGGTGGCGCACCCGATGATGGTCCCCGGAGCGAGCGAATACACGTTGCTGTCGAAGTACACGATGTAGCGGCCCCGGGCCTGCGCCGCCTTGATGGTGCCCTGGCCCGCGCCGCCGGCGATGGACAGGATCACGTCCACGCCCGCGTCCATCATGCTGTTGGCCAGGTCCGCCGCCTTGTTCGCGTCGTACCAGTTCCCGATGACCCGGTAGTCGAGCGTGATGCCGGGGTCGACGGCCTTGAAGCCCTGGGTGTAGCCCGGGATCATCTCCTTGGTCAGAGCCGGGTATTCCTGGGCGACGATGGCCCCGACTTTCAGGTCGGGGGTGGCGCCCTTCATCGTGCTCTTCGTCACGAGGCCCGCGAGGTAGCCGGCCATGTAGCCCTGCTCGACCTGGTTGTACATCACGGAGTAGGTCATGGGGTTGCCCGCCACGTACCCGTCCATGAAGATGAACTTCTGCTTCGGGAACGCCTTGAAGATGTCCTTGCAGACGTCGGGCATCGAGGGGTTGGACGTCAGGATCCAGGTGTACTCCCCGGTCGCCGCCAGCGCCGTCATCTTCTCGGGCCACTCCGCCTGGTTGAACCCGGCCTCGACGACCTTGATGCTGAGGTTCGGGTTCTCGGCTGCCACCTTGTTGGCCCCGCTCACCAGTTGCTCGTACAGCGGGCTGCCCGCGGCCACGCCGGGGACGAACACCCCGATCTTGACCGGTCCGGTCTCGCCCTTCCCGGTCGCGAACAGCGGCGCAACCACAGCCAGGCTGACCGCTGCCACCATGAGGAACAGGATCGTCTTCTTCATTTCTTCCTCCTTCGAGATGTCTGCGGGCTTCAACGAAGCCCGGAATGCCCGTAATAGACTTGGGAGATCGCGTCGGTGGGACAGACGCTGACGCACAGTCCGCACCCGATGCACTTCTCGGGCGTCACGCGCGCCTTCGACCCGGCCTTCCCGCCAGCCTTCGCGGCCCCGACCTTCTCCATGCACATCGCACCGTAGGCGCAGGCCTCCACGCACCGGGTGCACCCGTTGCACTTTGCGCCGTCGATGGTCGGCACCACCGGCCGGGTGACCGCGACGAGGCCGCTCTCCTTCCGTTCCCGGATCCTGCGCAGCGCGAGCCCGCGGAGGTCCGCCGGGCGCGCGGCGCCGAGATCAGCCAGGAGCTTCTCGAGGTCCCGCAGCAGCCTCGTGTAGCGGGCGGGCCCCTTGAGGTGACCGGCCGTGCACACCCCGACCAGGGTGGCTCCGGCCATGAGGTACTCCACGACGTCCGCCGCGGTCTCCACGCCGCCGATCCCGACGATCGGCAGGTCGACGGTGGATGCGATCTCCAGCACCATCCGCAGGGTGAGCGGCATGATGGCCGGCCCGGTGAGTCCGCCGATGCCGCGCGGCCCGCCGAGAGCCGGTTCGCCGGTGCGGATGTCGATCCTCAGCGCCGGACCGAAGGCGTCGGAGCAGGCGATGCCGTCAGCACCCGCTTCTTTCACTCCGCGCGCCCACTCCCGGGCGAGATGCGAGAAGCTGCCGGAGAGCTTGACGACCAC
>JAPLSM010000421.1 GCA_026398635.1 Spirochaetota bacterium
CGCTCGTTCCGCGAGGACGTGGGGCTCTTCCCCGACCCCGAAAACCGGACGTTCCGGCTCGTGCTGACGCGCGAAACGCTGGAGTTCCCCTACCAGCGCATCGAGCGCAGCGGCACCACGACCTACGCCGCGGTCGGCACCGACCTGCGTATCACCGTGCTTGACGAGGAGCGCATCTCCGTGTCGTACCGCGATGGCGACCAGCAGGCGGGCGGGCTGTACGCGGCGCTCGAGGAGGACGTGGCCGAGGTGATCGCCGGGGAGCTGCAGCGGAGACAGAACCTCTTCGACCGGCTGCGGTCTGCGGGCGCCACGCTGACGTCCAGCTCCTACGGCGTCATCCGTCTCGAGGCGGGCATGCGCTTCACCTGGAAGGGCTTCGAGCGGCTCGTGCCGTCCCTGATCGGCGCGAAGGCGAAGGGAGCGGGCCGGGTGGACTTCCCGTATCACGTCGGGAAGGAGCTCGCGGGCCAGTACGACGGCGTGATCACGCTGCAATTCGACGACGGGGAGACCGAGGTGAGCTTCCTCGTGAAGAACGCGGCGGGCGGCGTGCAGCTCACCTCCCTCGGCCGGGACGGCTTCGAGGAGCTGGACGCGGTGCGGGTGAGGATCTCGCCGGTGGTGATCTTCTTCTCCCAGTCGCCCTGACGTCCCCCCATGGCGCTCGTCAGCCTCCAGGGGGTTTCGGTCGCCTTCGGCGTCCGGCAGCTCCTCAACGCCGTCAACCTCAACGTCGCCCCGGGCACCCGGATGGCCCTCGTGGGGCCCAACGGCAGCGGCAAGACCACGCTGCTGCGCATCATGGCCGGCCTCGCGGTCCCCGACTCGGGTGAAGTGGTCCGCGAGCGCGACACCCGGATCGGCTACGTGCCTCAGGCCGGCGTCGTTCCCGCGGGCCGGACGCTGCGCGAGGAGACGGAGACCGCGTTCGCCGCGGGCCGGACGCTGCTCGAAGAGTCGCGGGGCATCGAGGAGCGCCTGTCCCTGCTCGGCGACGGGAGCCGGGAGACCGCCGGCCTGCTGGCCCGGCACTCCGAGATCGCCGAGCGGCTCGAGGCCTCGGGGTACCACCGGCGCGACGAACAGGTCGACCGGGTGCTCGCCGGTCTCGGCTTCGCCCGGGACGACGGGGGCAGGAACTGCGCGGACTTTTCCGCGGGGTGGCAGATGCGCATCGCCCTTGCCCGGACCATCCTCGAGGGCCCGGACATCCTCCTGCTCGACGAGCCGACCAACTACCTCGACCTCGAGGCGCGCACCTGGCTCGAGGAGTTCCTGCACGGCTTCCCGGGCGGCGCTCTCGTGGTGTCCCACGACCGGTACTTCCTCGACGTCACGGTGACCCGGGTAGCCGAGATCTGGATGACCCGGGTGTCGGTGTTCGCGGGTACCTACTCGCACTACGAGGAGGTTCGGAGGCGTGAGCTCGAGGCGATCATGGAGCGCTTCCGGCTGCAGCAGGAGGAGATCGCCCGGGTCGAGGCGTTCATCCGGCGTTTCCGCTACAACGCCTCGAAGGCGCGCCTCGTCCAGAGCCGGATCAATTGGCTTGAGCGCCTCGAGCGGATCGAGGTGCCGCCCGTCGTGAAGCGCATGCGCTTCTCGTTCCCCGCGGCCCCGCCGTCCGTCCGGCGCGTGCTGGCCTCCGATGCGCTCGCCAAGGCATATGCCGGCCGCCCGGTGTTCGCGGAGGTCGGCTTCGAGCTCGGACGCGGGGAGCGCCTCGTAGTGGTGGGCGCGAACGGCGCGGGCAAGAGCACGCTCCTGAGGATTCTCAGCGGGCGCGAGCCGCCCGACGCCGGCGCGGTGGTCCGGGGCACCGGCGTGGCCCTCGCCTGGTACTCCCAGGAGCAGGCGGACGCGTGGACGAGCGACCGCGCTGTCATCGAGGAGGTCGAGGCCGCCGCCCCCACCGCGCTCGTGCCGGAGCTGCGGAACCTGCTCGGTGCGTTCCTCTTCCGGGGCGACGACATCCTCAAGCCCGTGTCGGTCCTGAGCGGCGGGGAGAAGAGCCGTCTCAGCATGCTGCTGCTGCTCCTGCGGCCTGCGAACCTCCTCGTGCTCGACGAGCCGACCAACCATCTCGACATCGCTTCGAAGGACGTGCTGCTCGGCGCGCTGCAGCAGTTTCCCGGGACGGTGGTGTTCGTGTCCCACGACCGGGCCTTCATCGAGGGTCTCGCCACCGCGGTGCTGGAGCTGCGTGGCGGAAAGGCGCGGTGGTACCCCGGCGGCTACGAGTACTACCTCCGCAAGACCGGCGCGGAAGCGGGCGAGTCCGCTGCCGCGGAAGCAGCACGGTCGGCGGCTGCCGCCGCGGATGCGCCGAGCGCCTCGATGATCGAGCGCCAGGAGGAGAAGCGCCTGAAGAGCGAGCTGCGCGGCCTGGAGCGCGGCGAGGAGGAGACGCTCCGGCTCGCCGACGAGCTCGAGGACCGTCGGCGCGCGATCGAAGAGGAGATGGCCGATCCTCGGGCGTACGCGGACGGGGAGCGCATGAGGACCTTGAGCCGTGAGCACGAGGCGGTTCGCCTCGAGCACGAGCGGCTGATGGCCGTCTGGGAGGATCAGGGCCGGAACATCTCCGGGCTGAAGGCGAGGCTGGCCGGGCTCAGGAACGGTACAACCGCTCGATGACCCCTTCGTGCAGGCGGGCGATGACCTCGCGCCTCTTGCTGTGCGTGCGGGTCAGTTCCCGGCCCACCTCGAAGCGCGACGGCAGCAGCGCGAGGCGGGGCATCCGCCCGCCGGGCAGGCTCAAGCCGCCGGCGGCCACTCTCGCCTGAACCTCCTCCTGGTAGAAGCGGAATACCGCCGGGTTGTGGACCAGCTCACGGCCGTCGTCGAAGGGGATGCCGCGCTCCGACGCCCAGCGGGCCAGCTCCTCCAACGCGGGCACCACGAGGACGGCCGGTCCCTCGCGGTTCTCGCCCACCACGACGGCGTCCTGGATGTACGGCGACTCGGCGATGAGCGTCTCGAGCGGCTCGGGCTCCAGGAGTTCGCCCGAACGCAGGGTGATCGTGTGCTGGCTGCGGCCCAGCACCACGAGGTTGCCGTCGAGGGTCAGCATGCCCATGTCGCCCGTGGCGAGCCAGCCGTCGGCGGAGAGCACCTCGCGCGTGGCGGGCTCGTCGCGGTAGTAGCCGCGCATCACCTGGGGGCCGCGCACCAGAACCCGACCCTTCACGCCCCGGGTGCACTCGGCGCCGTCCTCGCCGACCACCTTCACCTCGGTGTAGGGCAGAGGCCGCCCCGCCGTGCCGAGCACCGGCGCCTCCTCGCTGCGCACGCTGACCACGGGCGAGGTCTCGGTGAGGCCGTAGCCCTCGAGCACCGTGACGCCGGCAGCGTAGAACCAGCGGTCGAGCCAGGCGGCGAGCGGCGCGCCTCCGCACACGATCGCGCGCAGGCTCCCTCCCGTGAGGGTGGCCATGCGCTTCCGCAGAATCGGGTGGGTGATCGCTTTGAGCGGGGACAGCAGCGCGAGCGGCAGGATGGCGGCGAAGATCTCCAGCGCCCGCTCCTCGCGCCGGAACCGGGGATAGCGGCCCGCGATGAACCCCGCGAAGACCGCGTAGAATTTCTCGAACGTGATGGCGAGCGAACCCAGGAACCCGAGCCGGCGCTCGAGGCCCCGCTGGAGGTCCGCGAGCAGGGCCGGCTCCACGACGAGGTAGGCGGGCTTGTGGACAGCCAGATCCTCGACCATCTTCCATTCCGAGGGCTGTGAGTACGCGATGGTGGTGCCGAAGGAGAGGCTGCAGTACTCGGCGATTCGCTCGAAGACGCTCCAGACGGGCAGTACCGACAGCCAGGTCATGCCGGGCCGGGGGACGATGGCCGTGTGCATGGTCGTCACGTTGTGCATGATGTTGCCGTGGGTAAGTATCACACCCTTCGGCCGGCCGCTGGTGCCCGACGTGTAGACGATGGTGGCGGTGTCGGCGGCGGTCACGGCGGCGGCACGCAGGTCGAACTGGCGGTCCCCCTTCGCGAGGCGGGCCTGGCCCTTTTTCATCACCTCGGCCCATGGGTGCACGAGCACCCGTGCCGTCTCGCCTTCCAGGCGCGGCCGGGGTCCCGCGAGGTCCAGGCAGATGATGCGGCGAAGCTTCGGCAGCGACCGCCGCATGGCGGCGACCCGGGCCAGCTCCGCCTCGCTTTCGACCACCGCGACCTCGCACTCGGAGTGGGAGAGCATGTACTCGAGCTCGCGGTCGCCCATTCTCAGCGAGAGAGGGACGTCCACGCCGCCGCAGCCGAGGATGGCGAGGTCGGTCACGAGCCAGCGCCAGTGGTTCTCGCACACGATGGCCACGTGCTGGCCGGGATGGAGACCGACGGTGATGAGGCCGGTGCCGAGCTCCCTGACCGCGGTGTAGAGCTCCGCGTAGGTGAGGATGAGCTGGCTGCCGTCCGGGTTCACGGTCTTGAGAGCCGCGAGCGACGGATACTTAATGACGGACTCCTGCAAGAGTCCCACCAGGCTCGGGCTCATGTCGCCGGGACTGCTCCTTCTTGGGATGTACCGGTCAAAACAACCGGGGGAGAAGGTAGGTTACTCCTGGTGTAGGGCACCGTCAATCTGTATAGCTATCAATACGCCAGTATCACTTCAGGGAACGGCATAGCGTAACCAGGATGTTCATTCGGGGAGCGATTCCTTGACACCGCACGACGGGCGGCTACACTCGTGGCCATGGGCGTGTTCAAGACCTACGACATCCGCGGCGTTTACGGACGGGAGATCGACGAACGGCTCGTCTACCGGATCGGCCGGGCACTCGCTCGGCACCTCCCGGCCAGGACCTGGCTCGTCGGGTACGACGCCCGCGAGCACTCCGCGGCCTTCTACCGGGCCGTTGCCGCGGGCCTCGCCGACGAGGGCAGGGTGGTAACGGGCACCGGCCTCGCCAGCACCCCCCAGCTGCACTTCACGCAGGTCCACGGGGGATTCGCGGCCGGCGTCATGGTGACCGCGTCGCACAACCCGAAGGAGTACCACGGGTGCAAGGTCTTCGACGGGGCGGGCGGCTCGGTGAGCTACGAGAAGGGGCTCGATCGGGTCGAGGCGATCGTCGCGGGCATTCCCGCTCCCGAGCGGGTGCCCGATCGGCCGTTTCCCGAGATCGACAGCGTCGACGAATACATCGCGTTCGTCGCCGAGCACGCCGGGCAGGGCCGGAAGCCGACCGGCAGGGCGGTACAGCGGCCCGCCCAGGGGGTGGTGATCGACGTCTCGAACGGCTCGGCGGGACGGGTCTTTTCCCGGCTCGTCGACCGGCTCGGGGTCGAGGCCCTCATCCTGAACGCCGAGCCGGATGGCAGGTTCCCGAACCACGACCCCAACCCGCTGAAGGAAGAGTCCCGGCGCCAGGCCGCGGCAGCGGTGCTCGAGCGGAAGGCGGACGTCGGGGTGGTGCTCGACGGCGACGGCGACCGGATCCTCTTCGTCGACGAGAAGGGGCAGGGCATCGAGAACTACTTCCTCTCCTGCCTCGTGGCCGAGGAGCTGCTGGCGGCCCGGCCCGGCGCCTCCATCGTGTACGACCACATATCGTCCCGTGTCCTCCCCGAGCGCATCGCGGAGCTGGGCGGCACGGCCGTGGTGTCGAAGGTGGGCTACACGCACCTCTACGACCGGATGGTCGCAACGGGCGCGATGTTCGGGGCGGAGACCTCGGGCCACGTGTACTTCAAGGTGAGCGACACGTACTACACCGAGAGCGCGGCGTGGGCGCTCACGGCCGTGCTCGGCCTGCTGACCCGGCGCCGCTCTCCGCTCTCCGCACTCGTCGACCCCCTGCGACGGCGCTACGCCCAGGCGCCCGAGATCAATGTCGAGGTGCCCGACAAGGATGCGGCGCTCCGCCGCGTGGAAGGGGCGTTCCCGGGCGCGAAGGTGGACCGGCTTGACGGCCTTTCCTTCGACCTGGGCGACTGCTGGTTCAACGTGCGTCCCAGCAACACCGAGCCGCTCCTGCGCCTGAGGCTCGAGGCGCGCACCGCCGCGGTCGCCGCCGCGCGGGCGGCCGAGCTCGAACGGCTGCTCCGCTCGCGTTGATCGGCCGCCGGAATTCCAGTACCCTTCCCCCGTGATCGAGACGATCGAAAAGCGCCTCGCGCGCTACGAGGAACTCGCGGGTCTCATCGCCGACCCCGCGGTCATCCGCGACCAGAAGCGCTACAAGGAGCTGCGCCAGGAGCACGCCTCGCTCGCGGCGCTGGCGGACGAGTACGCGCGGTTCCGGCGCCTCGAGGCGGACATCGCGGCGAGCCAGGCCCTGCTGGAGGGCGACGACCGGGAGATGCGTGAGCTCGCCCGCGAGGAGCTGAAGGACCTCGAGGCGCGCCGGGACGCGAGCCACGAGACGCTGAAGGCGCTGCTCATCCCGAAGGATCCCCTCGACCTCAAGAACATCATCATGGAGATCCGGGCGGGCACGGGAGGCGACGAGGCGGCGCTGTTCGCCGCTGACCTCTTCCGGATGTACTCGTACTTCGCCGAGGGCCGGCGCTGGAAGATCGAGGTCCTGAGCTCCAGCCCCACGGGCATCGGCGGATTCAAGGAGCTCGTGTGTTCGATCGCGGGCCGCAGCGTGTACGCGGACCTGCGCTACGAGAGCGGGGTCCACCGGGTGCAGCGCGTGCCGGCCACCGAGGCGGCCGGCCGGATCCACACCTCCGCGGTCACCGTGGCGGTGCTGCCCGAGATCGAGGAGACCGAGATCGACATCAACCCCAACGACCTGCGCATCGACGTGATGCGGTCGGGCGGCCCGGGCGGGCAGAGCGTCAACACCACCGACTCGGCGGTGCGCATCACCAACCTGCCCTAGGGCATCGTTGTGCACTGCCAGGACGAGAAAAGCCAGCACAAGAACCGGGCCAAGGCCCTGCGCATCCTGCGCGCGCGCCTCTTCGAGGCCGAGGAGGCGCGCAAGCACGCCGAGCGGGCCGAGGCCCGGCGCAGCCAGATCGGCTCGGGCGACCGGTCGGAGAAGATCCGGACCTACAACTTCCCCCAGAACCGGGTCACGGATCACCGGGTGAATCTGACCCTGTACAAGCTCGACCAGGTCATGAAGGGTGCAATCGACGAGTTCGTCGAGGAGCTCAAGCTCGACGCCCATCAGGCGTACCTCTCGGCGGGGTCCCCGTGAGCACGATCCGGGCGCTCCTGGCCCATGGCCGCGACGCGCTCGTCGCTGCCGAGGTCGACACGCCCATGCTCGACGCCGCGGTGCTGCTCGCGCACGCCATGGGCTCCACCAAGGAGCGCCTCCTCGCCTCGCTTCCCGACGAGGCGGACGAGGACCTTGCGCGGCGCTACGACGGAATGCTCGACGAGCGGAGGGCCGGCCGGCCCGTGTCGTACATCCGCCGGCTGAAGGAGTTCTGGGGCCTCGAGTTCCACGTGGACGAGGCGGTGCTCGTGCCCCGGCCCGACACCGAGACGCTCGTCGATCGGGCACTGTTCCTCGCCCGGGCCGACGCGGGTCTCGTGCGCATCCACGACGCCTGTACGGGCTCGGGCTGCGTGGCCATCGCCCTGGCCGCGGAGCTGGCCGGCCGGGTGGTGACGGCCTCCGACATCTCGGACGGGGCGGAGCGGGTGTTCGAGCTCAACTGCGCGCGCCTGCTCGGACGGCAGCTGCCATTCTTCCGCTCGGACCTGCTGGCCGCGACACCCGGGCCCTACGACCTGCTCACGGCCAATCCCCCGTACCTGACGGACCGGGAGGCCGACGACCTGGCGAAGATCGGCTGGCCCGAGCCGGACCTCGCGCTGCGCGGCGGGCCCGACGGCACCGCGGTCGTTGGCCAGCTGATCCGCGAGGCAGTCGGCCGTATCAGAGCCGGCGGCTGGATCTGCCTCGAGGCAGCTGCCCCACAGCTCAACCGGCTCGCCGCCCTGCTGGACCAGGCAGGGTTCCGTGCCGTGGAGATCGAGCAGGATCTCGGGGGCCGGGACCGGGTCATCTCGGGCAGGCTGGGATGAGCGACGACCCGGCGGTGCGCACCGCACCTGCTGAACCCACCGCGCATACTCCCGGTGCGGCGCCCGCTGCTCAGGCTGCACCTGCTGCAGCCGCCGCGCCAGTCCCCCCTCCCGCACCCGACGGCGACGAGATCGGCGAGATCATCGCGTTCTTCGAGGGGAAGCTCGCGGGTTATCCTGCCGCCGAGCGCGAGCGAATCCTCGCAGCCGCCGCGTGGGCACGGGCGCTGCACGGGGACCAGCGCCGGGCCTCGGGCGACCCCTACGTGATCCACCCGCTCAACGTGGCCTCCATCCTCGTCGAGCTGCGCATGGATCCCGACGCGATCATCGCCGCGCTCCTGCACGACGTGCTCGAGGACACCGACGCGCGGAGGGCCGACCTGCGCAAGGAGTTCGGCCGGGAGGTCGAGGCCCTCGTACAGGGCGTCACCAAGATCTCCACCCTGCGCGGCAGGACCCGCTCGGTCCAGCACGCCGAGACCATCCGCAAGATGCTCTTCGCGATGGTGAAGGACCTGCGGGTGATCCTGATCAAGCTCGCCGACAAGCTGCACAACATGCGCACCCTCGCCTTCCTCGGCGAGGAGGACCGGAAGCGCATCGCCCAGGAAACGCTCGACATCTATGCGCCGCTCGCGAGCCGGCTCGGCATCTCGCGGATCAAGGACGAGCTGGAGGACCTGTCGCTGAAGCACCTGCAGCCGGCGGTGTACGACCAGATCCGGCAGTTCGTGGCCGCGCGGAAGAGCGACCGGGACGGCTACCTCGCCCGGGTGGGCGAGGCGATCACCCGGGAGGCCGCCTCGGCTGGCATCCCCGTCACCCTCGAGACCCGGGCCAAGCACTTCTACTCGATCTACCAGAAGATGCGCCGGCGGGCCAAGCCGCTGGAGGAGATTTACGACCTGCTCGGCATCCGCGTGCTGTGCGAGACGGCGAGTCAGTGCTACGAGCTGCTCGGCCACGTGCACAAGATCTGGATGCCCATCGAGGGCCGGTTCAAGGACTACCTCGCCATGCCCAAGTCCAACCGGTACCAGAGCCTGCACACGACCGTGATGGGCTGGGGCGGCCGGGTGATCGAGATCCAGATCCGCACCCACCAGATGAACGCCACGGCCGAGAACGGGATCGCCTCGCACTGGCTCTACAAGAGCCGCACCCCCGCCCCGGAAGCGGGACGGGAGGCGGAGTTGACGCTCATCAGCAAGCTGAAGGAGTGGCAGGCCGCGGGTCCTGGCTCCTCCGACTTCCTCGACGAGATCAAGCGCGACCTGCTCGGCGACTCGATCTACGTCTTCACGCCCAAGGGCGACGTCGTGGAGCTTCCGTACGGCTCCACGGCGGTCGACTTCGCCTACCACATCCACACCGACATCGGCGACCACTGCCTCGCGGCCAAGGCCGACGGCGCGATCATCCCGCTGCGCGAGCCGCTCGGGAACACCCAGGTGGTCGAAATCGTCACGGCGGTCAATGCACGGCCGCACCTGGACTGGCTGCGCGCGGTGCGCACCTCGCGCGCCCGGTCGAAGATCCGGCACTGGCTCACGCAGAACGACCCCCAGCTGATCTTCGACCGCAATCTCGTGGCGAAGAAGCGGCCGGCCCCACCGGCCGTGCCGTCCGCAGCTCCTGCGGCGCCCCTAGGGCGGGCTGCCGCACCGCCCCTAGGGCGGGCTGCCGCACCGCCCGCCGGGCCCGAGGCCGCAGCGGCGGCCGAGACGCGCGTGCGCGAGGCCCTGCGGCCGGCCATCCGCATCGGCGAGGACCGCAACTTCATGATCCGGCTCGCCCAGTGCTGCTCGCCGAGCACGGGCGACGCCATCGTCGGCTACGTGTCCCGGGGCCGGGGCATCACGGTGCATCGGGCGGATTGCGTGAGCATCGCCTCGATCAAGGATTTCGCGGAGCGGCGCATCGAGGTCGAGTGGGAAAGCGTGTCGCCGAAATCCACGCGCCGGTTCCAGGTGACCGCCCACGCCAGCGCGAATCTGTTCTCGGAGATCGAGGGCGCCATCCGCAAGCTCGGGGGCCACCTCGTCGAGGGACGGCTCGAGGAGAGCGAGCCGGAGCAGCTCCGCGGCAGCTTCACCGTGGAGCTCGACCGGCGCGAGGACTTCGCCCGGGTGCTGCGCAGCCTCCGTACGATCCCGTCGGTGGTGGCGATCCAGGGGTGAGAGTTATCGAAAGTTCTGCATCAGCTGCATGAAGTTGTAGATGCGCTTGTAGGCGGCGGCCACCAGGCCGCGCAGGTCCTTGTCGGTGCCGGACTGCAGGTCCTTCCAGTTGACGACCTGCTCGGGGTGAGGGCGGGCGCTGTCGTCGTAGACGAGCTTCAACACCTTGCCAAGGGCCACGAAGTGGGTCGAGGCGGATCCCACCATGCCGCGGGCCTGGTCGTTCACGCGCTGCAGGAGAGGCCTCAGCTCGGCGAGCACCTTGCGGTCCTTGTCGGCGCGCAGCAGGACCGAGTGAATCCTCCGGCCGACGTCGCCGTCCTCGGCGAGGTCGGCATCGAACTTCGCGATGGCTTCGGAGATCTTCAGCAGCTCGTGGAACGCCTCGGACATCTGCTGCGAGGGCTGCATCGAGGCCCACCGGCCCTTGATGATGAGGAAGTCCACGAGGCTGCGCAGCTGGTTCTGCAGGCAGTCGCGCAGGAACGCGTCCAGGTACGCGAGAGGGGCGGTGTGCAGGTACCCGCCGAGGAGGCGTCCCGTGAATATCGCGTTCGCCTTCTCGCTGAAATGCTCGAGCGGCGGGACGGTGTCCGAAGCGAAGACTTGGCGGACGAGCGATCCGATGCGCTGGGTGGTTCTCGCCTGCGCGAGCTTCTGCAGCACGAGCTCCACCTGGCTGTGGTGCTTGGACAGGAACGTCTCGACGATCCGCTCCCGGTGCGGGCGCACGATGGCCCGGTAGCCGGGGTTGCCGGACGCGTGGCGCACGATGCCCAGCAGCACGCCCGTGCGCTGCACCTCCCGCAGGAGCTGCAGTACGCGCCGCATGCCGTCCCGGGCGATGACGTCCACGCCCTTGTATTCCTTCAGCACGTCGAGCACCGGTTCCCAGTCCGCCTGGGGGTCGACCACCGGCACCACCGCCAGGAGGTCCTTGAGCTCGTCGAGGCCGCCCTCGACGCTGATGGTCTTGAACGCCGGCTTGTAGGTGAGATCGTGTTCGGGGTAGGCGAGGTCGAACTTGCGCAGGAAGACCCAGTAGTCGTAGGCGATGAGATCGAGCAGCGCCGCGAAGTGGTTGTACCGGGCATCGACGGTCCGGATCGTCTCCGCGACGAAGCACTTGGCGAACTGCGCGAGCTCGCCGCGGGCCTGCTCCACCAGGATGCCCGCATCGACGGTCTTCGCCCGGTCGGTCAGGGACTGGTCGGACAGGCGGTCGCGCAACGCACGTTGCTCCTCCGAGAGGGCGAGCTCCACGGTGATGAGGCGCAGCGCCGCGGACGTCTCCGCTCCCCGGAGGAGGGCCTGGGCCGGGGCGAGCGTGCGATAGAGCTCGTGCAGGAACCGGGCGAACGCCGGCTCGAGCAGGCGCAGGGATGGGTTGTAGAAATGGGGCCGGATGCGCTTGAGGTCCTTCTCGAGGAGGTGCAGCGCCCGCTCCCGCTGCCACTCGGGATCGTTCGACCCGAACACCGAAGCGAAGAGCCGTGAGAGAAGCCCCATCTTCTTCGGTGCGGGTGTTTCGGGCATCCCCCGGATCGTACGGGAAAGGTTTCCGGCTGTCAATGTCGACGCGGCGAAAGGCCTCGAGACACGGGGCCTTGCCCGCTCGCGCCGTCTCGGGTAGGATGCGCGGCGGAGTCGACGGCGTCACACCCGACCTGAGGAGGGCCCGAGCATGCAGAAGTACGTTTGCACCGTCTGCGGTTACATCTACGACCCGGCCCAGGGCGATTCGGCCGGCGGCGTGAAGCCCGGCACGCCTTTCGAGAAGCTTCCCGCCGACTGGGTCTGCCCCGTGTGCGGCGCGGGCAAGGACGATTTCGAGAAGAGCGCCTGACCGCATCTGGCCTCGCGGGTCTCGCCGTCGCCGCCGGGTTCCACCGGGCCGGCGTCGTGGACCCGGCGCGGCTCGCGGGCCATGCCGGACGCCTGCGGTCGCTCGTCGACCGGGGGAGGGTCGATCCCCGAACGCTCCACGGCATGGAGCTGGAGTGGCTGCTCGAGCCGGAGCGCTGGTCGCGTTCGTGCACCGTGCTCGCCTGCGCGCTCTCGTGCCGGGACGACGCCGCGCCCGACGGGCCGTCGGCCTCCGATGCCGGACCCCTTGGCATGATCGCCCCGTTCGCCCGGCGCGATTACTACGGCGCAGCCGTGCGGATGCTGCGCCGGGTCGCGGCCGCCGCCGCGGTCGACGCGGGAATTCCTTCCCGATCCGTCAGGCTCCTGAGCAATTCCCGCATCCCCGAGAAGCCGATGCTCTGCGCGGCAGGCGTGGCGTCCTACGGAGTCAATTCTCTCGTCATCGCCCCCGGTCTCGGCTCTCTCTTCGTCGCCGCGCTCGCGGTGTTCCCCTTCACCCTTGCGGGCCCTCCGGAGGCATTCCGACCGGCTGCGGTGTCCGGCGCAGGCGGGGAAGCAGCCGAAGACCCCTGCGCCGGCTGCCGGCGCTGCCTCGAGGCGTGCCCGGTCCACGCTCTCGAGGAACCGGGCGTGGTGGACACGGATCGTTGCATCCAGGCGTGGGCCGGACGCGCCGAACCGCTTCCGGCGGACGTACGCGACCGCTGGGGCGCGCGCCTCTATGGCTGCCAGGCCTGCCAGGATGCCTGCCCGCACAACGTCGGGTTGAGGATTCCGTCGGCCGTCGAGCGGGGCCGTGTCGGGGACGGCATCCCGCTCGCTCGCGTGCTGCGGGCCGGACCGCAGGGAGTGCGCGGCCTGTTCAAGGGAACGGCCATGGGCATGCGGTGGTTGCCCGCAGAGGCGCTCGTCCGCAATGCGCTCGTCGCGGCCGGTCACGAGGGCGACCGGCGCCTGCGGCCGGAGGTGCTTGGCTACGCGGACTGCGGGACGGCGCTGCTCGAGGAGGCGGCCCGCTGGGCCCTGGACCGTCTGGCTTGAGAAGCGCCCCGGCTACCGGCGGCTGCTCGTGAAGAAGGCGACGACGAGCAGCAGGGGGATCACGAGGTACAACAATAGGTTGCCCACCGAGGGAATCCCCCGTACGATGACGAATCCGTAGGCCTCGGGAACCCAGCGCTCGAACAGCACGAAGACGAACCACACGATGCCGATGAGCGAGAGGAAGACGCTCCTTTGCCGGGCGATGTTCCAGATCCCGAGTATCGCCACAAGGATCGCGATGACGATGTAGATCGTGCTCCATGCCATGGGTCCTAGGTGCCACGGATGGGCGCGGCGGGTCAAGCCCGGTCTTTACTTCTCGAACCGGACCGTCGCCCGCCGTCGGTGGCGCTCCACCGCGAGGCCCAGGAGGAGGTCGAGCAGCTCGGGGTAGGCGAGACCGCCCGCCGCGCACATGCGGGGAAACATGCTGATGCTCGTGAAGCCGGGGATGGTGTTGATCTCGTTCACGAACAGGCGC
Organism: Spirochaetota bacterium; assembly: GCA_026398635.1. GTDB lineage: Bacteria > Spirochaetota > Spirochaetia > SZUA-6 > Fen-1364 > JAPLSM01. Next base: position 13,586 of record JAPLSM010000421.1, read on the forward strand.
CCGGTGCCGCGCTCGAGGAAGAAGTCGACCCGGGCCATGCCCTCGCAGCCCACGGCGGCGTAGGCAGCCTCGGCCGTCCGCATGACGAGGTCCCTCACCGCGGGCTCGAGCCGGGCCGGCGCCTCGAGACGCGCGCCTTCCGGGTCCGTGTACTTGGCCTCGTAGTCGTAGAAGGCGTGGCTGCCCGTGGTCACCACTTCGCCGGGCGGAAACGCGCGCGGCGCGTCGTTGCCGACGACCGAGCACTCGATTTCGCGCGCGTCCACGAACCGCTCGACGAGCGCCCGGGTGTCGTAGCGCAGCGCGTCGGCGAGGGCGTCCTCGAGCCCGCCCGCGCCGTCGACCCGGTGCACGCCCAGCGACGAGCCCGCGGACACCGGCTTCACGCAGGCGGGGAACCCCACGGCCGCGGCCGCCGACGTCTCCGCGCTCCGCGAGACGACCGCGAATTCCACCACGGGGATGCCCGCGTCGCGCCAGAGGCGCTTGGAGCGCTCCTTGTCCAGCGAGACCGAGCTGCCGAGCACCCCGGCGCCGACGTAGGGCAGGCCGGCGATGTCGAGCAGGCCCTGCACCGTCCCGTCCTCGCCGTACGTGCCGTGCAGCACGGGGAACACGCAGTCGATCGCGAGCCGTTCGCCGTCGGCGTGGATCCCGCCGGCCGGCACCACGCTGACCGTCCGCGCCGACGGCAGGATCTCGAGCGCCTCGCCCTGGCCGGGGATCGCCCGCCGAACGATCCGCTTTTGGAGGTGCCACGATCCGTCGCGGCCGATGCCGATCGCCGTCAGCCGGTGGCGGCCCGTGTCGAGGTTCGCCACCACGGATGCCGCGGACCGCAGGGACACCTCGTGTTCGCCCGACCTGCCGCCGTAGAGGATGCACACGTTCATCGGAGGGCTCCTTCGGGTCCTGTGCCTTCAACCGTAACGTCCAGCAGGACCGCCGCGCTCCTGCCCTCGGTGCCGCGCTCCCACCGCATCCAGGCGGCGCCCGGGAGGACCGCCGGCAGCACCTCCGGTACATCACCGAGCGCGAGCTCGACCTCGAGGGTGCGCTCCCCGCCGGCAGCGAGCGCGCCGACGTCCGTTGTGGCCGGCACCGGGGTCCAGCCGGGGAACGCGAAGGAGAGGCGCAGCCCCGCGAGATCCGCGGCCGCGGAGGCACGGAGGACGATCCGCACGGTGATCGTGCGCGTTTCGCGTCCCGTCACCGCGCGCGTTTCGCGCTCGGTCCCGGTGCGCTGGCCGTCGGATACGGCGGCGCGGGCGGTGGCAGCCAGCGTCGGAGCGTCCGCTTTCGGCGCCGTGGCGT